>NZ_KB906423.1 GCF_000381345.1 Deinococcus apachensis DSM 19763
CCCACTGAGCGGTAGAGAGCAAACGTTGCACTCCATCTGGGGTGTGTTCCCCAATTCGCTCAGCCACCTGCCAGCCGTTTTTACGTTCGATTGGGCTCAAGAGGGCCTGTAAGTAGGCCAGGGCGCGTTGACGCTGTTCACTGCGGGCAAAACGAGGAGCAATCCGCTGGTGGAGCGTACCCAGCTCCGTCAACCATCGCCGAGGAAGTGAGGCTGCGCCGGAACGCGTCATTCCCCAGGCTACTGCGCCTTAACTGCGGCTGTAGTACTAGCGGCAGGAGACACGCTGTCAGGTTGTGAGCCTCTTAGGCTCGGTGGCATTCACTTCGCCTGGCCCAGGGTCCGGACCATGGCGTCGAGCAGCGCCGTCTGCGTGTGGCTTCCCTGGAGAATCCAGACCTCCTTCGCGCCCAGCAGCACGTACACCGGAAGCCCACCGCCGTCCCCCGGCACGCTCAGACGCCAGGCTCGCCCTGCCGCTGTGTCCACAGAACCTTCGACACGAATCGCCGTCCCCTCGGAAAGACGGAGGGCTGCTGGGTGGAGGGTGGCCAACGCTCGCACGTATGCCGCGTCATCCCGCACACCCTGGGGAGCACGTTCGTACCGCCGGGCCTGCATCACGGGGACGGGCCTGGGTGCGGCGGGTTCGAGCACGTCAATGGCGTCACCCCCCTCGCGCACGATCTGCCCGAACAGATGCCGGAACCCCAGGCGGCCCGAGTGGACGGCTTTCAGGTCTTCCGGGCGCACCCCAGCGCGGAAGGGCAAGGCGGGTGTGGAAGCCTTGATCCTTCCGTCCCGCGTGCCGACCACCACGATCAACTCCGGGTCATTGAGCAGTGAGTCGTGCTCGGGCACCGGAACGAACGAGCCGTCGGCCTTCAGGTACCTGAACGCGGGAAGGCGAACGACCCCGGGGACCGTCAGGGTCAGGTCGGCGGTCCCGTCCGGCCGAATGATGCCGGAAGCGAGCGCCGGACCTGCCCCACTGTTGGGAGCTCCCACCACAGCCTGGACCCGGGCGCCGGGCTGAAAGCCAGAGGCGCGAACCACGGTCGGCGTGAAGGCCCTCAGCTCTGCGGCAGGAACGTACACGCGGGGTTCGGGCTGGAAGGCGGCGCGGCTGACCTTCCAGCGGTTGGCGGTGCCGCGGGACAGCGTGACGTACAGCGTGCTCCTGGCCCCCACGAGTTTGTACTCTCGCAGGTTGCCTGCCCAGAGTGGCTGACGGAAGGGCAGCACGCGAGCGTCCTGAAATTGCCGGAGGCGGAGCTGGTCAGCCGCAGGAAGATTGCTGGCCAGGCAGGTCTCCACGTTCACCCTCTGGGTCGCGCAGGCGAGGACCGCTTCCGGTTCGTCTTGCGGCACGACGCCCTGGGCGGGGGACATGAGGGAGGACATCAGCACGAGGGCTGAGAGGGTGGGAAGAAAGTTCATGCCAGCATCCTCCTGTTGATTGTCGATGGTGGGTTCGCCAGCCTGCCCAGTGGCTGGCCTCCCGTCCGGAGCTTGCCTGAAGGCTGGGCAGGTCAGCCCCGCGCCAGGACCGTGTCGCGCCGGAAGCTGCGGGCGCCGAACAGCAGCAGGCCAAGGGCCAGTGCCCAGACCACCAGGCCCAGAACGGCAGCCAGGGCCACGCTGAGGTACACCACGCCCGCCGCCTGCCCCACGACGAGCAGGATCACGGGCAGCACCACCACGCCGCCCAGCTGGAAGGCCTCCTGAAACGTCTTCACGCGTGACGAGACGAACACTGTGGCGCCCAGAGCCAGCGCGGCAACCGCGGGGGCCACCCACAGGGCCAGCAGCACCCAGGTCACGTTTGGGAAGAACACCCGCTCCATCACCGGCCAAGCCGAAGTGTTCAGCATGGCGCCGTACACCACGAAGCCCAGCAGGGACAGCAACACCGCAGGCAGCCAGGCGACCGCAACCTTCGCAAGGAAGAGCTCGCGGTCGGTGATCGGGCTGTACGCTAGAGCCTCGAGCGTCTGGCGTTCCTTCTCGCCCGCAAAGCTGTCCGCCGCGATCACGCTGGAGACCATGGTGGGCACGATCAGGAAGATCGGGGCGAGCAGGTACATTCCCATCAGCAGCACCGCCTGCTGGGCTGGGCTGTGCTCGGCCAGCTGACCGCGCAGGACCGGGGACACCTGGGCGAGCATCTCGGAAAGACCCTTCACGGCCGCCCCGCCCCCGGCGAGCACCGGAGCACCCAGACCCACGGCCAGGGGCATCAGGACGAAGAACAGCAGGGGCACCACGACCAGGGGGATCAGGACGGGCTTGCTGCGCGTCAGCAGCCGCAGGTCCTTGCGCATTACGGCCCGCACGGCACGGAAGTTCATGGCGTCACCCCCGGGGCCTGCGGGCCATACAGGCGGAAATACACGTCCTCCAGGGTGGGAGCGTGAGGGACGGCGGCGAACACGTCGATCCCCTCGTCCAGCAGCGTGGTCAGGACGCGCGGAATGTCCTCCCGGCGGACGTCCTCGAGCTCAAGGTGTGACCCCCGGGCGATGCCATCTGCCCCGAGGCGGGCCCCCAGGACGTCGAGCGCTCGGGCCACGTCCTCTCTGGACACTTCCAAGCTGAGCCTCTGGGTCAGGCCGAGGCGGGCCGACAGTTCCGCTTGTGTTCCGCTCGCCACCACGCGTCCTTGCTGGAGGATGCTCACCCGGTCGCACAGCACCTGCGCGTCGGCCAAGTCGTGGGTACACAGCACCACGGTGCGGCCCTCCTCCCGGGCGAGCCGCAGCACCGTGTCGTTCACGGCGCGGGCACTGACCGGATCGAGTCCGCTCGTCGGTTCGTCGAGGAACAACAGGTCTGGGCCGTGCAGCATAGCGCGGGCGAGCGCCAGGCGCTGCTTCATCCCCTTGCTGAAGGTCCCCACGCGGCGGTCGCGGGCCTCGCCCAGATCGAACGCCTCCAGCATCTGCCGGGTTCGCGTTCCCACCTTGTGGACGGGAACTCCGTAGAGGTCGGCGTACAGTTCGAGGTTCTCGCGGGCCGTGAGGCGGTCTTCCAGGCTGGGCGTCTCGGTCAGGACGCCAGTTCTCTTCCGCAGGGCGTCCCCCTGGGTGGCCGGGTCGAGGCCGAGAACGCGCATGTCGCCCTCATCCGCCCTGAGCACGCCGTTCAACAGGCGGACCGTGGTGGTCTTTCCGGCGCCGTTGTGCCCGAGCAGGCCGTAAACCTCCCCGTGCCGGATGGTCAGGTCGACGTGATCGACCGCCACATAAGCGCCGAAATGCCGGGTGAGCTGTGAAGTACGGATGGTCAGTTCGTTCATAGGCTCCTGGTGATGCCGGGGGTCAAAACAGCGGAGTGAGGGTGGTCCTGACGACGAGCGTCAGAGGGTGCGCCGCCCCATTCCGGCCTGCGGCAAGCGTCGGGCGAACAACAGTCCAAGGATCATCCCGCCTGAGCGGTGAGCTGGACCGTGCGCATGGCGATCAGTGGCGACTGCGGGGAGAACAGCCGCTGGGGATGGGGTGCCCGGAGGGCCGATCAACGCAAGCGTGCGCTGCCCGGGGGATGGCGACCATCCCCGCGTCGGTGGAATGCCGTCCCACAGAAAAGGCGGCGTCCGGCACCTCAAGTGGGTACGGCGTGTGTCAGGTCAGGGCCAGACAATTCTTCCGTGCCGACAACCGTGAGGTCTGGCCGGGCCTCCCGCGAGCGTTCGAGGAACCGGGCGAGGACCGGCCTGACCGGTGGCACGACGTTTTCGGGAAGGGCTTCCAGGTCGAAAAACCGCAAGGCGTTGTTCTCACCGACCTGAGGCCGCAGCGTCCCGGACCACCGGGTAGTGAGATACACGGCCGACACGTTGTGGACCTCGTCCCCATTCGGATAGCGGTAGTCCAACTCCGGTCCCGAGAACACCTCGAGCAGCGTCAGGTCCTGCGCGATGAGTCCTGTCTCCTCGAAGAGTTCACATCGGGCGACCGCTTCCAGGGTTCCACCCGGTTCGAGCGCGCCGCCCGGAATGCCCCAGCAGCCGTTGTCGGTCCGCTGGTCGAGGAGCAGTTGCCCGTGTTCATTCAGCACGAGGACCGCGGCTCCGACCATGATGAGGGGTCTGCTGCCGACGAGCCGACGGAGATCACGAATGTAACTCACGTCCGGCAGCGTAACGGGCAGGCGCGTGGCGGACGTGCATCCAAAGGACTACGGCGACCTCACCCCACCGGGAAGCCATTCGAGCTCCAGCACCGGATGGAGCTGCTGGCCGAACACCTCAAAGCCCAGGCGTTCCCAGAAGTTCCGCGCCCGCACGTTCTCCCAGCCTGTGCAGAGCTTGACTAGTGGGTGACCACAGACATGTGCAGGTTTAATTATGGGAGGGGTAGCGGCGGCTCAATTTCAGTCGCGCCTTGTCGGTGTCAAACTGCCAGTCCACTGTGACAGACCGGGTATTTCGGTCTGCTGCCCAAGCTTTGACTTCGTTGTTCAGCTGCTCAGCTGTTGCCAAACGCCGTCTCAGGCACTGACGTTCTAGAACCGCCCATTCCAGCTCCGCCATATTTAACCAAGAAGCGTGCTTCGGTGTGTAGACCCACTCGAAACGCCGTTTTAAGCGGTTGGCTTCCTCGGGCGGAAGGTGTTCGTACAACGCGGTTGGGGTATGCGTGGACAGTTGATCCAGCACCAGTCGAATTCGCTTCGCGTCAGGGTAGCGCAGATGCAGGCTCTGCATCTGCGCTGCGAAGTGCTGATTCCCGCGACGTTCGGTCGCCGTCACGGTTCGCTGCCCAGTCAAGGGTTCAAAGGCGATGAAGAGATTGGCCGTTCCACAACGCCTGTACTCGTAGTCCACCCGTGCCGGGTGTCCCGGCACGGGTGGAAGGGGCTCAACGATGTGCTCCAACAGTTGATAGGACTTTTCATCAAAGCAGACGACGGGGTACTGCGGGTCATACGGCTGGGCGTAGGTGTCCAGCACCTCCTCCATCCGCCAGACAAAGTCTGCGCCTACCTTGGCTGTACACCAACTCTGGACCTGCCACGGCTTGAGGTCGTTTTTTTCAGTGTTCGCCGGACCGTCTCATCACTGATGCTTTCCACCACGCCCAGCGTCACCAAACGATCCGCAAGGAGTTGCATGGTCCACTTTGCTTGCCCGTCTGGACCTTCCGAGCAGGCTTCCGCAATCAGGATGGCGGTTTCCTTCGGTCCAAGTTTCGTGGGTGGCTTGGGGCGTGCCTTCTCATAGAGGGCAGTTTGTAAGCCACCTTCAACATATTTCTTCCGAATACTGGCAACGGTCAAATGACTGATTCCCAGGCGCTCCGCCACGTCATCATCCTTGAACTGCTCATCCGCCAACAGCAGGAGTCGCGCCCGGGTCATCACCCGGGCACTGATGACACCCTTGCGGGTCATGTCGATGAGTTGCTTCCGCTCCTCATCACTCAGCGTCACCACAAACTGTTTGCGCCGTCCCATCTCCCCATCTTAGACCTGTCCTCGTCTGTGGTCATCCACTAGTCCTATGCCCTGTGGACGAGCCCCATCGTTCAACGCCAAGTTCAGTCCCGTCCCCCCTCCGTGATCCTGAGGGTTGAGCAGCAACAACCTTAGACAGAACGTCTGCGCTCGGGATCACCGCACTGCACGTCGTCCAACTCCCGACAGCGTGGCAGCGTGACCGTGCGCCTTGTTGGCCGCGACGCGAGGAGCAGGAATGTCCGTCCACTGACCGACGTGCCTTCGCACCCCAGCCAGGGACTTGGCCGGGACGCTCGGGCTGAATGAACCGGTGGCCCGCGAGGTCGCCACTGGCCTCGCCACCCGCGTGCTGTTAGGCAGCGTAGCCGGGGAAGTGTTGATTGCTGAGGAGTGCTCTCGCTGCTGCCCTAGCTGCTCTCGCGTAGCCCAGAACCCGGTTCCGCGGCCTCCTGAACGTCGAACCTCAGCGCCAGGCCCGGGCCGTCCTCCCTTGCGGTGGGCTGCTGCCTGACCCAGGTGTTCTTCACGCTCTCCGCCCTGCTCGCGGCCATCCTCGGCCACGCGGTCACGCACCTGCTGCGGCACCCCCTACCAGCACGACGGGCGCCCCCTCCCGGCTCCCGCCCGACCCGCCCGGATGGAAGCTCCGGCACTCAGCGGGTGAGGAAACAGCAGGACAGCCTCAGGGGCCCTGAGGCCCCGCCCAAGTCGGCCCCCTCCGCCATCCGGCAGATTCCCGGACCCAGTCCCCGGGCTATGTTCATACGCCGCCGACAACACGGCGCAAAGGAGCACGATGAGCGATCCAAAGACGAAAACCATCCTCCTGCTGCGGCACGGCTGGTCCGCTGCCGACGATGAAGGCGTTCACGAGGGCCGTTACGACTCTCCCCTCACCGACAAGGGCTGTGCCCAGGTCGCCCGCCTCGCCGCCCGCTGGCTGGCTGAGGAACGGCAGTTCGACCACGTTGTCTGTTCCCCCCTGCGACGCGCGCAAGAAACGGCGCGCCTGCTGGGGGAGCCCCTGGGCTTCGAGCCCCGTCCGGACGAGTTGTGGCTGGAGCAGACAACCGCCCGGTGGCGGGCGTGGCCCTGGCGGAGGTGCGGCGGCGGTTTCCCCATGCGGAGGACGCCACGCCCTTCACGCCTCCCTTCGGTCCGGGCAGCGAGACGCCCGCCGCGATGCACCGCCGGGCGGGCGCCGCGCTGGAAGGGGTGCTGGGCCTTCCGGGAGAGCGGCTGCTCGTTGTGGCGCACGGGGGCATTCTGAACGCGGCGATCCGCAACATCGTGGGCGCGCCGCCCCCGAGTGGCGGCGCCGGGCTGTGGTTCTCCTTCGGGGACACCGGTTTCACCACCGTGCAGTACCACGCCAACCATTCGTGGCGCGTCCTGAGCGTGAACGACCAGCGGCACCCGGAGTGAGGGGTCACCGGTCGGCTCTTGTCCCAGCACATACCGACGTTCTCCGTGTCCTCGTTCAGGCGGGCTCCTCCACCCCGAGAAGCCCCCGCCGGATCAGGGAATCGAAGGTAGCCCCACTGCTCAGCACCCTGCGCAGGGCCCGAACGGCTGGCCGCCGCCCCACCCCGGGCATCAGGACGGCCCCGAGAGGTCGGCGCTGCTCCACGGGCAGGGGACGCAGCGCCACCCCCGCGGGCAGCGGCTCCACGGCCAGCCGGGGCAGGATCGAGAACCCCGCGCCACGCCCGACCAACCCGAGAATGGACGAGTCCTCGCGCAATTGCATCGCCGCTTGATGGCGAAATCCGTTCCTCGCGCACGCCTCGGTGACTCCGCGGGCGCCCGAGCAGTGCAGCGCGATGTACGGCACAGCGGAGAGCTCTTCCCAGGAGGGCTGGGGCGGGAGGTCCAACGCTTCCGGCACAACCAGGACATAAGGGTCGCTGGCCAGCGGCCACACCTGCAACCGGCCACTGACCGGCAGATGGGCGATGCCCAGGTCGGCCTGACCCGACAGCACGGCCCGCTCGACGTCTTCGCGTTCCAGGCAGCCGTCGTCCACCTCGACCCGTACCAGGGGGTGCTCGGCCGCCAGGTGCTGGAGCACGGCGGGCAGCAGGTGCGTGGCGACGCTGCGGAAGCAGGCCACCCGCACCGTGCCCCGAACCTCCTCCTCGCCCGCCACCTGTGCGGGCAGCGTCTCCACCAGGGCCAGGATCTCCCGGGCCCGCAGCGTCACCCGTTCCCCCGCGGACGTCGGGCTCACCCCACGTCGCGTTCGGCTCAGCAGGGAAGTGCCCAGCCCCGCCTCCAGCGCGGCTACGGCGTGACTCAGGCCTGACTGGGTCACGCCCAGCTCGGCCGCCGCCGCACTGAAGCTGCCCAGGTCCACCACCCACACCAGCGCCCGCAGTTGCGCGAGGCTCGGCTGCCACCTGCTCTCACCTGTCATCGAATTCACTCATATCACGGCGGGACGCATGACCGGCTTCGGTGGTCCGCGAACGGCGCGTCACCTACCCTCGGGGCATGGACGTGACTACCACCGCGCTGCTCGTCATCGACGTTCAGGAAGGGTTCCACCTGCTCGAACGGGGCAGCGCCTCCCGCAACAACCCTCAAGCCGAGGAGAACATCGCGCGTCTCCTCGGGGCCTTCCGCGCAGCGGGAGCACGAGTCGTTCACACCCGTCATGCGTCCACCAGCCCGGACTCGCCCTTCCGCCCCGGCCAGCCCGGCTACCCGGTCATGCCGCTCGCCCGCGAACAGCCGGGGGAGCCCGTCATCGTCAAGCAGGTCAACAGCGCCTTTATCGGCACGCCGCTGGAGGCGCATCTGCGGGCGGCGGGGATCACCACCGTGGTGATCTGCGGCGCGACGACCAATCACTGCGTGGAGACCACCACACGCATGGCGGGCAACCTCGGCTTCGAGACATTCCTGGTTGAGGACGCCACCTGGACCTTCGGCCGCACCGGCCCGGACGGCACGACGTACACCGCCGAGCAGGTGCAGGCGATGACGATGGCCAACCTGAGCGGGGAGTTCGCCCGGATCGTCGTGACCGGGGAGGTGCTCGCCCGGTTGACGCCCTCCTGGAGCGCACCATCGACACCTGTTCCGCACCTGCCCGCTCGCTGATTTCAGCATGGGCATTCCGCCTGGCCCTGCCCGCGTGGCGCCGATTGAGCCCCTCCTCCTCTCGCCCCTCGTTTGTAAGTGAGCGTGGAGCCGGAATTCAGGGCTGGACCATCCCTGTCTAACCGAACCCCACCAACCCGCTGCTCTCCCCGGCTTTTGGAGCAGTCCGCTGCCCCAGAAGCGCTGCACCCTGATCACCGAGGAAACCCATGCACATCCTGATCGTCCATGTCCACCCCGAACCGCAGTCTTTCAACGCCGCGCTCACTCATACTGCCGTTCACACCCTGGAGGCCCTCGGGCACACAGTGGAGGTGTCCGACCTGTACGCCCTCGGCTTCAATCCAGTGGCGGGTCGAAACGATGTCACGCAGGCGGCCGACCCGGCGTTCCTGCATCTTCAGCGCGAACAGAAGGCGGCCTTCGAGAGAGGGACCACCGCTCCGGACATCGTGGCGGAGCAACGGAAGCTGACCCGCGCCGAACTGGTCATCTTCCAGTTTCCCGTCTGGTGGCGTTCGGCGCCCGCCCTGCTCAAGGGCTGGTTCGACCGGGTGCTCACGGTGGGCTATGCCTACGGGGCGGGCAGGGTATACGCCACGGGTGGCCTGAGCGGCCGACGGGCCCTGCTCTCGGTCACGTTCGGAAGCCCCACCAGCCCGGAGGAGGCCCGGGAAGTGCTGCACCAGATGCAGGACGGCGTCCTCGCCTTTGTCGGCTTCGAGGTTCTGCCGCCGTTCGTGGTGGGCGGCCCGCGCAGCCTGACCGTGGAGGAGCGGCAGGCGGAACTGGAGCGCTACCGGGACACTCTCGCCCACCTTGCCCTGGGCGCGCCGCTTGAACGGTCGCTCGCGTTGTCCTGACCCAGCGTCACCGTTTGCCTGCTGGTTACCCCCGGAGCATCCCTATGCCTGACCTTGAACCTGTGGTTCCTTCCTTAAAGTCCGCCCCTGAAACCTTGACCCTGCACGTGATCGGCACGGTCCATTCCCCCATTCAGGAAGGCGTGGATACCGATTGGGGCCGGGTCGAATCCACCGTCGAACTGAGACCGGACCTTGAGAGCGCCCTCCAGAGCCTCAACGCCTTCTCCCACGTCCTCATCGTGTTCTACATGCACGAGAGCACCTTTTCTCCGGAAGACCTCGTCCGTCATCCTCAGGGGCGCATTCACCTGCCCCGGGTCGGGATTTTCGCTCAGCGCGCCAAGCACCGGCCGAATCCCATCGGCATCACGGCCGTCGAACTGCTGGGGGTCGACGGCCATCGTCTTCGGGTCCGCGGCTTGGATGCCATTCACGGCACGCCCGTCCTGGACGTCAAGCCCTACTTCCCGTGGTTCGACCGCAGGGACCAGGTACGCACACCGGAGTGGTGCGACGAACTCATGCGAACGTATTTCTGAGATTATTCCTCCCGGCGTAGCGCAAGTTGGCCGCGCTCCGCTCCTCAGAAAGGATTGCTCATGACCCCCACCCCCCGCCGTTCAGACCTCGATTGGCTGCGCGTCGGCGCCATTGTCCTGCTGCTGTTCTTCCACAGTGCCCGCGTCTTCGACCTGAGCGAGGCGTTCTATGTCCAGAACGACCAGCGCAGCGCCCTGCTCACCTACGGCCTGATCGGCTTCTTCGGCCGCTGGGGCATGGAGCTGCTCTTCGTTATCTCAGGCATGGCCTCCTGGTATGCCCTAAGTGGCCGGAGCGGGAGGACGTACCTGCGGGACCGCTGGAGCCGTCTCGGCCTCCCCTTCCTGTTCGGGGTGCTGGTCCTCGTGCCGCCGCAGGGCTACTTCGCGCAGTTGCAGCAGTCCGGGGCGCCCACCGCCTCCTACCCCGCGTTCCTGGGCCGGTACTTCACGGACTGGTCGGACCTGAGCGGCTACCCCGGGAGCTTCACGCCCGCGCACCTGTGGTTCCTACTGTTCCTGCTGGCGTACTCGGCCCTGGCCCTGCCCTTCTTCCACTGGTGGAAGGCTCCGGCACGTGCTCCACTTCGGGAAACCCTGGCGTCAACGTTTCGGGGCCGGGGCAGCCTGCTGATCTGGAGTCTTCCGCTCGCGCTGGCGGCCGCCCTCCCGGGTGTGGGGGGCAAGAATTTGACGGGGTACCTGCTGTACTTCGTGTTCGGCTACCTCCTCGCCGCCACGCCCAAGTATCAGCGGACCATCGACCGGGACCGCCAGCTCTTCGCCCTCGTGGGGCTGGGGAGCTGGGCGGCCCTCACAGCAGCGTGGGTACTGGGCCTTAGCCCTGCGGACGGTTCCGTCGGGGACCTTCTCACGCACCTGCTGCGGACGCTGTGCGCCTGGTCCTCTGTGCTCGCCCTGCTGGGTTACGCGCACACCCACCTGAGGGTGTCCCGTACCTGGCTGGCCCGGGCGAACGAGGCGGCCTTCCCGGTGTACATCGTCCACCAGACGGTGCTGGTGGCCGCGGCATTCTTCCTCGTGCGCCTCCACCTGCCCCTCAGTCTCAAGTACCTGCTGGTCGTGCTGGCTACCTTTGCGGGTTCCCTGGCCGCGTACGCCGTGGTGCAGGCGTTCGATCCCCTGCGCGTCCTGTTCGGTCTCCGCCGCCGTGAGAGGCGGAGGGTCACCCCCGCGCTGGAGGCGTAGCTCGGTCTGAAACGCTCCTGGCGAGACCAACGTTTGACCTTCCCTCCGCAACCCGGACGCGGTGTGGAGGGAGCTTCAACTGGCCTCACGGGAACTGTCGTGCAGGGGCGGGGGAGTCACGAGTGGCGTGAGGGCGAGGTGGGCCAGCAGGCGCAGTTCGCCCGGCTCGTCCACGCTGATCCGGGCGTACTTCTCCAGCAGGTCCTCCAGTTCACGCTGAAAAGCCTTGCCCTGAGCCCGGGACAGGCGCAAGCCCCCGTGCCATGTGTCCATCAGGGGTGGCCATTCGTCTCCCCGCGTATCCACCCGGCTCCCATCGGGAAACGCGAGGTGGGTTCGCACTCGTCCGGTTTCCCCCGCGGCGTCGCGAAAGACACGGACGCCGATGTCGAGGTCCCGCGCCCGCATCACGGCCACGCTGTTGCTGACGAGGACGTGCCCGAGGGGTGCGCTGAGCGCCCGGACCAG
Organism: Deinococcus apachensis DSM 19763; assembly: GCF_000381345.1. NCBI lineage: Bacteria > Thermotogati > Deinococcota > Deinococci > Deinococcales > Deinococcaceae > Deinococcus > Deinococcus apachensis. Next base: position 11,648 of record NZ_KB906423.1, read on the forward strand.
GTCCTCCAGGGCGGCGGCACCGGTCGCGGCAAACGGTACGAAGAACTCGTCCGCACTCGCGCGGTACACCTTCACGGCCTTGCCCTGACGGCGCTCCTCACGGACGACGCGCAGCAGGCCCAGAGAGACCAGGCGCTCGACGCGGTACAGCAGGCTGTTGGCTTTCACGCCGAGTTCCCGCGCCGCGCGGGCCACCGTGCAATCGCGCCGCAGGAAGGGCGCGAGGAAGCGTTGCGCCTCCAGGTCCACCAGCCACGTACCCGCCGCCTCGTCCGTGATGACGGCGCGCCGGGGCCAATCCGAAAAATCCCCTGTCATTTCACCCAGCATAGGGGGGAAGATCGGCGGTCGCGCGCGCCCGTGGCGAGTTACGGTCTGGCGCGCCAGAGAGGTCCCCCATGTTCAAATTCCCCACAAACCGTCTGCGCGTATCCGTCTTCCTCGCCGTGCTCAGCCTGCTGAGCGGCCTTGTTCTGCTGGTTCCGGGCAGCCCACCGGGACTGTATATGCTGGTGCCCGCGGTCACGACGGTGCTGCTGATGGTCGTGTTCACGCGGGACGGGTGGCGGCGCGAGGGCTGGCGGCAACTGGGCTTCGGGCGGCTGCGCTCATCGGCGGGCGTCCTCCTCCCGGCTCTCCTCGTCCCTCTCGTGGTCGTGAGTGTGGGGTACCTGGCCCTGCCGGTGCTGGGCGCCGCAGTTCTGAAGTCTGGGCAGGGGTGGGCGGCCCTGGCCATCAGTCTTCTCGGGCTGGTCCCCGCGGCCACCCTGAGTGCCCTGCTGGAGGAGGTGGGCTGGCGCGGCTACCTGCTGCCGAAGCTCGCCGGTCTAGGGAGCGTGGCGGCGGGCTGGACTCTGGGCCTGATCTGGGCCGCCTGGCACCTGCCTCTGATGCTGGTGGGCTCGTACCACGGCGGTGAGGGGCTGGACTGGACCCTGCTCCTCTTCGTGCTGACGGTCGTGGCGTTCGGTTTTCTCGCCAATGAGCTGCGCATGCAGACTGGGAGCATCTGGCCCGCCGCCCTGCTGCACGGCGCGCACAATGCCGCGTGGCACGTGTGGCGCGAGGTACCCCAGGAAGGGCACGCGGCTCTGGTGAATCTGGTGGCCGGGGAGAAGGGCCTGGTGACCCTGGCCCTGTATGGAGCCGCCGCGGTGGCGGTCTGTCTCCTGCCCGGCATGTGGACCGCCCGCTATCGCCTGAACGCTGGGACACGGTCATCCACCCGACTCTGGACCTGAAGGGGCGGCATGGCGCGGAAGGCACGGGTGAGGACCCAGTGTCAGCTTTCCTCCCGTGAGGATCTTTCCCTATGGCATCCAGGAGAGGTGTTCTCCCGGGCCGTTTCCTGGGCACCGAAGCCCACCGCGCTTAGCAGGTATATCCCGGCTGTCCGGTCGGCCCAGGACCCGCTACCTCAGGGGAGGGAGGAACGGGGCGCAGGCGTCCTCAACCTCGGTTTTCCCAGCCTGCCGCCGCGGCGTTTACTTGGGCACACTCTCCGGTAGGAAGAACAACCGGGCGATAACCTCCCCGCCAATCACTTCCCCGCTCTTCTGGAAGCCCAGGCTCAGGTACAGCCCCTCTGCCGCCGTGTTCTCCGGTTTGTAGCCCAGCGCGAGCTGCCCGGCCCCCTTCGCCCGGACACGCGCAATCACCTGCCGCATCGCCGCCCGGGCGTACCCGCGGCCCTGGTGGGCCTCGTCGATCATCAGCCGGTACACCCAGTACTGCCGGTCATCCTCGTCGAAGGCGTACAGCACGAAGCCCACAAGGTCCTCCCCGGCGTAGACCGCCAGCGGTGTTCCGCCAGTGAGGAACTGCGCTTCCGCCAGGCTGTAGAGGTTGGGGGCGACGAAGGCCCGCTGCTCGGGGGGCAGGCGCAGCCCCAGCACCTGCTCCCAGTTGTCGCGCGTCACGGGGCGCAGCTCGACTGTCGTGGCAAGGGACTGGGCCGTCATCCCGACACCGCCTGTGCCCTGCCGATCTCGGCTTCCAGCCCGGGATTGCCCAGGCCACGGTAGAAGGTCCGCACACCCTGCACGTCGCGGACCGCTCCCAGTGCCTGAGCCAGCGTCACGCCGAACTCCGCGAACGCGTGACCCTGCGCGGTGATGACATGGCCTGCGTGGACCACGTCACGGTAGGTGAACCCCGCCTCGGGAAAGACCCCCAGGAAGGCCCGCTGCTGGGTATTGAAGGTCACCGTGTAAGGGATGCTGTCGAGCAGGCCCGCCAGACCCAGCACCAGCGGCCCGCCACAGATCGCGCCGATGACCTTGCCCTGGGCGTGCATGGCCCGCACGAAGACGTTCAGGGTGGGAACATCGGCGACGACACTCATGTCTGCGGCGCCGGGAATCAGGACGGCGGCGAACGCCTCGGGCTGGACGTCAGCCAGGGTCCGGTCGGGCAACACGCGCAGGCCACCTTCGCCTCGGATGGGATCGAGGGTCAGACCGACGTTGACGATGTCGTGGGTGCGGGCGAGCAGGGCCAGCGCCACGGTGACCTCGAACTCGGAGAAGCCGGGGTAGACGAGGAGGGCCAGTTGAGGCCGACCTGACTCAGAGGCGGTGGAATTGGGGATGGGCACGCCCGGCAGCCTACTGTCCAGGTCAGACCTTGTGCTCCGCCTTTTGGCGCATCCCCGGACGTGGGGGCTCGTCAGCTGCAGTTTCCATTCCATGCTCTCAAAGCACGGGGAGCGCCCCGACCGACAGGTCGTCCCTCCACCTCAGCGCCCGCTCTCTCCAAGGAGGAGGAGCATTCGGTTCCCGTCCCCCTCAACCGGCACTAAGGGTCTGGACCATGGCGTCGAGCAGGGGGGCGTGGGCCGGGTTGCCCTGCACCACCCAAACTGCGTCCCCGCGCAGCAGCACATACACCGGCCGCATGCCGTCCTCCCCCTTCACCAGCAGCCGCCAGGCCCGGCCTGAGGGGGTGTCTACAGTCCCCTCTACTTCCGGCGTGCCGTCCGTAAACGGCCGCAGCGCGTCGGGATGCAGCGTCAGCAGGGAACGGACGTACGCCGCGTCGTTCCCGGGTCCGTTCCCCGCCCGGGCATACTTCTGAGCCTGCATCACCGTCACGGCGTCCATCGCGCCCAGTTCCAGCACCTCGACCCGCCCGGGGGACTCGCGCACGGTTTCACCCCGCAGGTACCGGAAGCGGAGCTGGCCCTCGTGGGTTGCGCTCAGGTCGCGCTCGCTGACATTTGCCCAGTACGGCAGGGGGGAGGTCACAGCCTTCACCCGCCCATCCAGCGTGCCCACCAGCAGCACCAGGCCAGACTCGGTGATCAGCCGGTCCTGGGCGGGGACGGTGATGCTCGCCCCACTCGCCGTCTTCACCCGCATCTGGGGCTGATGCCAGACGGCGGGCATCACGAAGGACAGGGTGACCGTGCCGTCCGCACCCACGGTGCCACCCGACACCGGCCGACCTGCGCCCGCGTTCGGCACTCCCAACCGGGCGACCACCCGGACCCGCGGGGGGAGGCCGCTGGCGCGGACAGTGACCGGCGTGTTCCCCCGCAGTTCTCCGGCGGGCACGAAGGCCCGGGGCTCGGGTTGCCGAGCGGCGCGGGTGACCTGCCACGGTCCGTCCCCCCCTCGCGTCAGGGTGACGTACAAGGTGGGGGCGCGCCCGACCAGCTTGTATTCCCTGGAGTTCACGGTCCATAGCGGTTGCCGGTATGGAACGACGGTCCCGCCCGTTGCCTGGTGCAGCAGGGCGCGGTCGGAGCCCGGCAGACGAGAAGCCCGGCAGGGGGTGTCGGTGGTGACTACGGCGGCGCAGGTCAGCGTCGGCTCGGGTTCGAGTTGCGGCCCGATGGCGAGGGCGGGTGTGGCCGCAACGAGGAGGAAAATCAGGATTCGGGCGAACGACATGACGGGGATCCTTTCAGGATGAGGTGAAGGGCTTCTGACCAGGAAACGGCCCCTCCACTCCCGGAAGGGGCCGCCAATCGGTGGTGTTAGACGAGGCGGGGTGGACGGAACAGGGCCAGGAGCCTGGAGAAGAAAAAGCGAGGTGGGAGTATGGCGCGGGCAGCATGCACCTGACGGCCACGCTGCGTTTCGTCACGCAGACCTTCAGCCTGTGGTTGAGCCATGTACAGGTAGGCGTAGGGATGGGCGGAGGGGTTGGGGTTCATGTGTTCTCCTTCTGCCCGCGGGCATGGCCTTCTCGGCGGCCCACATCGTGCCCGTCCCGGCCTTCCAGGCACATCGGCTGCTTGTGCCATCCCGGCTCAGCCAAACAGCGCATGCCTCCTTCCCCGAAACAGCCGGGCGTCTTCGTTCGCAGGGGAGCCAGGCGGTCCCCCAGTGAACCGGGCAGGGACTGGGGGTGAGCCGGTTTCCCATTGGCGAGTCGACCACCGAAGTGGGAGGTCGTTTCCTGAACGAACCCCTCACTGATCAGCCCGACGGAGACCAAGACCAATGCACCTACCGCTGGGCGGCGGCGCCCTCCGCCCGGGCAGGCCACCGCCGGACACCTGGGTCGCGAAGGAGGAAGAGGCCGTAGAGGGCCATCACCGAGGAGATGCCGAGCTTCGCGGTCAGCAGCACCGGTGACGCGTGCTCTACCGCGAGTCCCTGCGACGCGCTGAATTGGATGAAGTCATTGAGCGCGTGCAGCGCGATGAGCGGCCAGATCGACCCGAGCCGGAGGCGCAGTGCGGCAAAACCGACCCCGCCCAGGATCGACGCGATGATCTGAACAGCCACGAACGCCGGGTCACGGCCGACCAGGAGCGAGTTGGCGTGAATGACGCCGAACAGCAGGGCCGATCCCAGGACCGCGTGCAGGGTTCCGAGAGGTGCCAGGCCCTTCAGGATCACGCCGCGGAAGATCGCCTCTTCCTGAAAGCCGATCAGCAGCGTCAAGACGAGCAGCACGAGGGCCTTGCCGAACGGTGGAACGTCGATCCCCACCAGCAGCGCGGGCGCGATGAGGAGCGCCACGGGGAGCGCGAGCAGGACCAGGCTGCGGGGGCGTTCGGGCCGCCGAAAGCCGGAGGCGCGCCACCAGCCGAGGCGGGTGAGCAGCACCGCGGCGAACAGGGCGTTGAGGAGCAGGATGGGCAGGTCGAGGGCGAGGAGCGGCACGTTCGGCAAGAAGAGTCTGGCGGCGCCGAGGCACAGGAGCAGGATCACTTCAAGGGCCAGCATCACGAACAGGGCGAAACGCCAGGGATGTTGTTCCGGGGAGAGGACGAGGGGCATGCTCCGGCGGTTGGGCTCGTCTGGACGGGTCGTCATACAGGGCTCCTGCTGAGCGGGAATTAGGGGACGGCGACTTTCCAGAGCAGCGCGTGACCCAGTGTGAAAGCCCACTGAGACGGGACGGAAGTCACTGGAGGCCTGATTGGCGTATAGGGAGGGTTGTCGCGCTCAGCGGAGCGTCTGCCGCAGAAACTCCACAACCGCTGTCAGCAGCCCGCGCTCGAGGGGGAGTTCGCCATTCGCGTAGGTGGCGAAGTTTGCTGCGGCGTCCAGCGGCGCCGGAACCAGGACGTGGTTGACGCCGCGCGCAAGGTGAACGCGCGCGGCAGACTGCGCGGCGGCCAGCAACCAGGCGTCCTCGGGGCGGACCTGGAGGTCGCGGTCCCCCTGCACGATCAGCGTGGGCACGTTCACCGCGGCGATCAGGCGGGCGGGATCGTACTTCAGGCTGCTGACCAGATAGGGCTGCACGCTGGGTCGGAACACCGGCGCCAGGGGGGGCGAGACCTCGGCCACGCGCTCACCCCGGCCCAGGGCGTCCAGAATCCGGTTCGTTTCCTGCACCAGCTCGGGTGGGTTGGCGGGGTTCTGCGTGATCTGGCGACGGATGGTCGTACCGATGTCCTCGCCGGGAGTCGCCAGCAGGATCAGGGCCCGCGCGGGCGACGGCGCTGCTCCAGCCTGCCCCTGCACGGCGGCGAGCGCGACGGTGCCGCCCTCACTGTGGCCGATCACGGCGACTGGTCCGAGATCCGGCTGCGCTGCGAGCCACGTCAGCCACGCCCGCGCGTCGGTCACCAGGTCGTCAAAAGTCAGGGCCTCCTCACGGGGGTCGGCCAGGGTGCTGGCGCCAACCCCACGTTTGTCAGGCCGCAGCGAGGCGATCCCCCATGCGGCGAGGTTCGCTGCCAGTTTGCGGTAGGTGCCCGCGGCACCAGCGAGGCTGTCACCGTCCCGGTTGGTGGGTCCACTTCCCGGCAGGATGAGCACGACGGGGGGGCGCCCGTGCTGGGGACCGTCTGGCGTCTGGAGGGTGGCGGCCAGCCGGGCGCCGGGCACTTCTAGGGTGACCTCGCGGGAGGTAGCCAGCGCGGGGGTGAGCAGCAGAGCAGCGGTCAGGGGGAGCAGCAGTCGGGTGGACATAGGGCCTCCTCAGGGGAAGAGCGGGACGGGGGAATGGGACGCGCGAAGGTACCGACGCGATGGGCCTTTCGGTTGGGAAGGGCAGAATTCGCACGGCCCTCGGAAAAGCACGGTTCAGGGTGCCGGGACGGCTGCCGAGCGGGAGGGGGGAGGCGCCCGGGTTGAGTGGTCTCCCGTCCCGATGGCGGAAAACTCCACCGGTTTCAGCCGGCACACCCGGTCAGACAGGCAGTTCGGTGCGGCACCGTTCTCGGTCATGGGTTGAACGTAAGCCGGGCAGCTGGCACCGGACGTCAACCCTTCGGTGGATACGGCGTTCCACCCATCGCTGCTTGGACAACCTCCGGGGCGGGCGTCGGGGAACCGAGCGAGTCGAATTCACGCTGTCAGGGAGCCGTATTCAACTTTGGTCTAACGGCAGGCACGAGCCGGTCGTTCAGCCTGAAGGGGTGCCACAGGATGCCCCCCATTTTCGACATCTCAGCCACGTGACCCTGTACGTGCCCGACCTCCAGGTGGCGGTGGCGTACTACCAGGCGGCCGGTCTGCTGGCTGAATGGGTCGCGCCGTCAGAACCTGGAAGCGGGCAGCGCGCCCGATTGTCCTTCCCGGGAGGAGGGCCGTCCCTGGAGGTGCATACCGATGCCCGTCGGCAGTTCACCGATGTCCAGCTCGCCGTCACCAATCTCGACGACACATACCGGGCGCTGAGCCGACAACCTGCCGTGGTGTGGCTGGAGCCCCCGTGCGGGCCAGCGGGCCAGCGGAGAGCCACCCTGCGCGGGCCGGACGGCAACGTCCTGATTCTGGGCGAGGCCACAAGCCCTCTTTTAAGAAATGATTAAGCTATGGTCATGCGTTCAAGTGGACCGATCCGGGTGCTGCTGGTCGACGATCATGCCGTCGTCCGGCAGGGCATCCGGATGTTTCTAGGCACGGCCGAGAACATCGACATTGTCGGGGAAGCCCGAAACGGCCAGGAAGCCCTCGACCTCACCCAGCAGCTGGAGCCGCACGTGGTGCTGATGGACCTGAACATGCCCGTCATGGACGGCATCACGGCCATTCGCGAACTGCGCCAGCGCTGTCCGGACGTGGAAGTGCTGGCCCTGACCAGCGTCCTCGAAGACCGGAAGGTCATAGACGCGGTGCAGGCGGGCGCCACCGGGTACCTGCTCAAGGACACGGATGCCGACGCGTTGGAAGAAGCCATCTACGCGGCGGCCAGGGGCGAAGTCCGGCTGCACCCCGAGGCCGCCAAGCGCCTGGCGCGGGAAGTGCGGACACCGGACATGCGCGAGCACCTGACACCCCGGGAGACGGAAATCCTGAGGCTGGTGGCGAGGGGGCGCGCCAACAAGGAAATTGCGCGGGAGCTGGGGGTCGAGGAACCCACGGTGAAGACCCACCTGACCCGGGTGCTCTCGAAGCTGGGCCTCGCCTCCCGGACCCAGGCCGCCATCTTCGCGTTCAAAGAAGGCCTGGTCGGGCTTGAGTGAGGCGGCGCCCGTCTCTCCAACACCCGGGCAAAGACGGATGACCGTCCGGCTCCGTTTCCCTCTCGCCACGAGAATCATGCTGGCCGTGGCCTTGTGGATCCTGCTGCTGAGCGGCGCCGTCATCCTGACGGTCACGCGCGGATTCCAGGACACCCAGCGCCACGCGGCCAGCCTGGCCAGCAGCGGGGTTGAACGTCAGATCGAGCAGCGTCTGGCGGCCCTCACGGTGAGGGAAGCCAATCTCAGCGAGGCCCGGCTGTTGCAGGCGGCCACGGCGACAAGAGTGGTGGCCCGGTCCTGGGAGAACCTCTTGAGGTCCCCGGCATCCCCACCGGCGCCAGACCTGTCTCGGACGCCCTCAGGGGTGAGCTACGACGGCACACCCGCCCGCCACAGCGATGTCTGGGTCAACCGGGATGTTTCCCTGAACGCCCCCGTCCGGCGTGATGTTCAGGACTCGCAGGCCCTGGACGCCCTGCTGCTTCCCCTATTGCGGGAAACCCCGGATACGGCGGCCCTCTACTTCCTGAGCCGTCACAACGTCGTGCGGTACGCGCCGCCCATCGGCCTGTACCGGCGGGTGCCAGCCACCCTCGAGTTCACCCGGCAGCCCATCTACACCCGGGCCCTGCCAGCCTCGCGCTCGCAGGCCAGAACGGTGTGGTCCCCTCCCTACCGGGATGACGCCGGGCACGGCCTGCTGGTGACGGCCAGCACCCCGGTGTATCTGAGGGGCGAATTCCGCGGCATCATCGCCGCGGACGTCTCGCTGGCGCGTCTGTCCACCACCCTCAGCAACATGAAGCCGACACCCGGCGGGTCCGTGCTGCTGCTGGATGCGGAGGGTCGGGTGATCGCCGCGCCCGAACGGGCCCTGAGCGCGCTGCTGGGCCGGGGCGCACCTCACAGTTCAGTCGCCCGCCTGACGCTGTCGCTGCTCCAGGACCCGGCCTCGGCGCTGCGGCCGTTGAAGGGTGAGTTTCGGCGGCACCGGAGTGGCGTGCGGCTCCTCCAGGCCCACGCCACTCCCTACCTGCTGTCGTACGCACCGCTCCGCACGCTGGGCTGGACCCTGGTCATGCTCGCGCCGCGGGATGAGGTCGTGGCGCAGCATGCCAGTGTGGCCCGCGCCATCACGCGAGATGCCGACCAAACATTGCGTTGGACGGTCACTGTGTTGTTGGCCTGCTTTCTGCTGGGCCTCATCGTTGCGGAACGCCTCGCACATTCGGGGCTCGTCCGGCCCATTTCGCGGCTGACCCGGGCCGCCCGGGAGGTCACCGCGGGCAACCTGGACGTGCGTCTCCCAGAACGGGGGAAGGACGAGTTCGGCGTCCTGGCACGGACGTTCAACACTATGCTCACCACCCTGCAAGGCCATGGCCGTGAGCTCCGACGCAGCCAGGACCAGTACGAGCTCGCGGTGCGGGGCTCGAATGATGGCCTGTGGGAGTGGAAGGTGGACGGCGGGGAGGTGTACTACTCCCCCCGCTGGAAAGGCATGCTCGGGTACCGGCCGGACGAACTGGAGGGCAACCTCGTCACCTGGGAACGGCTGCTGCATCCCGACGACCGTGAGTCCACCCTGCGCCGCATCAGTCAGCACATCGCGGGACGGGGGGACCTGCTGGAATTCGAGTGTCGGCTGCAACACAAGGACGGCACCTACCGGTGGATTCAGTCGCGGGCCGCCACTCAGCGTGACCCGGACGGCCATGCGGTGCGCTTGGCCGGTTCGCACACGGACATCACCGAGCGCGTCGAGGCGTTTCATCTGCTGGAGCAGCGCGTCGCGGCACGAACGCAGGATCTCGAAGCGCTCCTGTCCTTTACCCGGAACCTGACCTACTCCGTGGACCTGAACGACAACCTGGACCGGCTGGCGAGGGGTGTGGTGGAGGCCACGAACGCCGTCGCAGCCGCCGTCGTGTTGACCGACACCACGGGCGAGACTCGTGTGGGAGGCCGATCGGGTTTTCCGGACGACCTGGAGATCAGGCCGAATGTCGCCGGGGGAACAGGGCCAGATGGCGCTCCCCCGCCTACTGGGACCGCTCGGAACCCTGTGCTCCGGCCTGGCGATGCTCCAAGCTCCAGGCCTCCGCAGGCCATGAGCAGTGTTCCTTTGACCTACGGCGAGCGGCCTCTGGGAGCCCTTCAGGCCTACTACACATCTGAGGAGGTGCTCGACGACGCCGAACGTCAATTGCTGACCGGCATCGCCGGGCAGGCCGCGGTGGTGGTGGAAAACGCCCGGTTGTTCGCTGGCGCCCGGGACCATGCGGCATTGGAGGAACGTCAGAAGCTGGCACGTGACTTGCATGACAGCGTCAGCCAAGCGCTCTACGGAATTGCCATGGGGGGACGGACGGCCCTGCGCCAGCTCGAGCGAAACCCCGACCAGGCGCCGGACTCGGTGCGGTACATGCTGTCCCTCGCCGAGGCGGGACTGGCCGAGATGCGTGCCTTGATCTTCGAACTGCGACCCGAGTCCCTGGAGCAGGAGGGACTCAGCATGGCTATCGCGAAGTTGGCGTCCGCCTTGCAAGCCCGGCATGGCTTGAAGGTCTCGGTCGACCTCTGCGAGGAGCCGGCACTCCCCATTGCGACCAAGGTGGCCCTGTTACGGATCGCGCAGGAGGCGACGCACAACACCGTTAAACATGCTGGCGCTTCCAGCGTTCACATTCACCTGCATGACCATCCAGACCGGATCGAACTGGTCATCGAGGACGACGGGTCCGGCTTTGACCCGGCGCAGCCCCGTCAGGGCAGTCTGGGTCAGACCACCATGCGTGAACGGGCCAGAGCGGTGGGAGCAGAGTGCCTTGTCAGGAGCGAGCCTGGCCAGGGCACAGCGGTGCGGGTGAGTGTGCCGCTGATCTGATCCGGCGCGTACGCCGCAGCATGTGCCGGTGACGATACGAACGGCTGAACCTCCAGGTTTTCCACTCGGCTCGGCACGGTCAAGTGCTGCTGGACGGTTGGCTCTTGGTTGTGCACCCACACCCACCGAATCAGGCCGAATCCCAGCGGATGAAGACCTGAAAGGCCAGGACCCGAGCTTCCTCCTTTACTGGAGAAGTACGTCCATCACGCGGTGCATCTCCGGTCCGTTCCACCGTTCCGTATCTCACCGGAGAGCCCGTGCCCTCTTCTGGGCGGTCGGTCAAAGGTTCGAGTCCTACAGGGTGCGCCAGAGATTCCCCGTCTGTGATGGGGTTTTTCTTTTGCCTCCTCGTGCCTGACGGGGCAGAGAACGCTGTTTGTCCCCAACCTGTATCCGAGGATCTGTATACCTGCCCCGCGTGCGGGCATTTCCGGGCCGTACAGGAGAACAGTCCATGCCCTATGCCGCCCTCGCCGTCTTGAGGGGGTCCGTGTTGCGGCTCCCGGAGTCGGAGGGGTCAATGAGCCAGAAACTCGACGACCCGCACGGGGCGCCTTCCCGACGAGGACACTTCTTGTTTCGGCCCGCGTCTCAGCCCAGGTCGAGTTCCTTCAGGATGTCGTTCATGCGGGCGCGTTCCTGCCCCGCGCTCTCGGAGTCGCCCTGCCCCAGGTGCCAGTCCACGAGCTGGGCGCGGGCCTCGATGTTGAGCGGGTCGGCGGTGATGAGGGTCCGCAGGGCGTCGCGCCGCTCCAGGCTGCCCTCGGGCTGGGCGTCGGCGTAGACCTGGAGGGCGTCGTGCAGCAACCTCTCGGCGAGTTCGCGCTCCTCGTGCAGCTCGCTGGCGAGGTCCGGGAGCGCGTCCGGGGGTCCGGCCTCCTGGCGGATCAACGTTGCCAGACGCTCGGCATCCCGGGTCATCAACGCGTCTTGCAGGTCGGCGAGGTCACTCTGAACCGGAAAGGCGAGGGTCAGGCGCCCGCGCGCGGAGCTGATCAGGTTCACCCCGAAGGTGCTCCGCAGGTGGTACACCGCCGTCTGCAGGCTGGCGAGGGGATTCTTGGCGTCCGGCCAGAAGCGTTCGGCCAGCGCCTCGCGCGGCTGGGAGCGGCCCGAGAGGGCGAGCGCCACCAGCAGCGCCGCGCTCTTGCGGGTCGGGAAATCCCCCGCCCGCCAGGTGCGCCCCGCGTGGGTGAGCCGCAGCGGCCCCAGCACCCGCAGCACGAGCGGGAACAGTGCCCGCGAGGCGTCGTCCTGCACGTGGGCGACGAGGCGCCACGCGGCGGAGCTGCCCAGCAGGGCGCGGTAGCCGTGGGTGCGAATGAGGTCCAGCGCCTCCTGCAAATCCTCCGGCTCTCCCCGGTGCAGCAGGGCGGTGGCGAGTTCCAGCCGGGCGTCCTCCCGGCGGGCCTCCTCCACGACCACGCCCAGGTCGCCGTCCCCCTGGAGGGCGGCCTCCAGGCCAGCGCGCAGGCCCAGGGTGCGGGCCTCCTCCAGGGCGTCCCGGGCCGCGTCGGGCTCGCCGAGTTCGCGGTAGGCGCGGGCCAGGAGCAGCCGGGTCTCCGTGTGCAGGCTGCGGTCGGCGGAGTCCACGGCCTCCAGCAGGTCGCGCGCCCGCTGGGGAACGCCCGCGTGCAGCGCGAGCAGGGCCTGGACCCGCGCCACCCAGCCCGTCACCTGCCCCAGCCCGGAGCGTTCGGCGAGCAGCCGCGCCTGCTCCAGATGGGTCCGGGCCTGCGTCCCCTCCCCCAGCAGCGCGTGGACCTCGGCGAGGTTGACGTGGGTGAGGGCCGTCTCCTCGGGGTGCTCGTCCTCCAGCAGGCGCAGCACCTGCCCGTAGGGGGCCAGCGCCTCCTGCAGGAGGCCGCGCCCGAACTGGAGGCCGCCCAGCGTCTCCAGGCTGCGGGCCTCACGGCGCAGGTCGCCCGCCTCGCGGAAGGCGGCGACGGCCTCATCGAGGCTGCGCTCGGCCTCGGCGTGGCGGCCGAGCTGCACGAGCAGGGTGGCGCGGTTGTGCGCCGCCTCACCCCCGGTCAGGCCCCCGGCCCGGGCCGCCGACCCGAAATCCTCCAGGGCGCCCGGGGGATTGCCCCGCACCGCGCGCACCACCCCCCGCGCGTTGTGCGCCAGGGGTCGAAGGGCGGGAGTCAGCCCCGGCAGCGCCCGGGAGTACAGCTCCTCGGCCCGTGTGAGGTCGCCGGACGCCCGCGCCAGCAGCCCCGCGAGGTAGAGCGCGGTGGGCTGTTCCCGCCAGTAGGGTGGCAGGACCCGCAGGCTGGCCCGCAGCGTTCCCGTTCCCGCCCCCGCCCGCAGGTGCCCCGCGAGCAGGGTGAGGTGGTCCTCCCAGGCGGCGGCCTCGCGCAGCAGGGTCAGGGCGTCGGCGGTGTGACCCGCCCGGTGAAGCAGCCCCGCGACCGCCCGCGCCGCCTCCCCCCCCGGCAGCGGGCAGAGGTGACGGCGTAGCGGCCCGGGAATCCTCCAGCCCCCCGGCACGGCCCATAACCAGCCACCGTCGGCGAGTGCCTCGACGGTCTCCGGGGCGACATTCAGAGTTGCCGAGACATCCGGGGTTACCAGCGGGGTGAGGGCCAGGGCGCGGTAGGCGGGCAGCAGGGCCTCGGGGGGCAGCAGGGGGGCCAGCCCCGCCGCGACCAGGGGGTGCCGGTACCACTCCTCCCCCTCGGATTCGGGGGACCCCCCCTCCGCCAGCACCCGGGCAAGCGGCAGGGCGGCGGGCCAGCCCCCGCTCAGGACGAAGGTGGCGGCAGCCCAGCGGTCGTGTGGGGCCAGGGCCCGGTGCCACTCCCCCTCGCTGTAAAGCAGGTCCGCACCCGTCAGGATCAGGGGAAAGGCCCCCTCGGGCCGGGTTTGGGCCCAGCGTGCCACCTCCCCCCGGGTGCGGGGCCACCACAGCCAGCCTTCCAGGCCCTCGGGCGGTGGCTCGCGCAAGACGCTCAGCCCCCGCTCCCGCGCCCAACTCAGCAGCGCCTCCTGGCCCGCCCCCACGTCCACGGGAGCGATCACCCGGCCGGGTGCCGCTTCCAGCCGCGGACGCAGGCGCCCAGGCAGGTCAATCATGAGCCAAGTATAGAAAAAACCTTCACCCTCCCCGTGAGGGCTCAGAAAAGCGGAAGCCTTTGTGTTTTTTTTGAGACCCCTTTGATGGAATGAACTCACCCAAGAGTTCCAGCCGGAGGAGACCCCGATGAAGAAGACGACCCCCACCATCCTGAGCCTGTCCGTCCTCCTCGCTGCCTGCGGGCAGAGCACGCCCCAGCTCTCGGCCCCTGCCAGCACCGCCGCCTCCGGTTCGGCGCTGAGCGCCCAGGCCACCACCCTGACCGAGTGCCAGGCGCTTTACGCCACGGCGCCCAGCGGCGTGCAGGTGGACAGCACGATGCGCTACGGGCAGGTCGGCACCCTGATCCTCTCCTTCGCCGACGACACCAGCAAGGGCCGCGCGATCACCTGGATGGACTCCAACCTGCCGGTGGACCTCGGCAAGGGGCTGGGCGCGCTCCAGAACCTGCCGGTCGTCGCGGTGAAGACGCTGGTCACCCAGGACCTGGTTCAGAAGCTCAAGGCCAACCTCCCCGGCCTGGTGTCGGTGTACCAGGACGCGCCGCTGAAGTACAAGCTCGCCGAGAGCGTGAAGTTCATCGGGGCGGACGTGGCGCGCAGCACCTACGGGGTGACGGGCAAGGGCGTGGGCGTGGCGGTGCTGGACTCGGGCATCGACGGCACCCACCCCGACCTGAAGAACGTCGCCAAGAACGTGAAGCTGGTCGGCCCGGTCACCGACGTGGGCGTGGGCGGTTACCTGTACGTGGACACCCCCGACAGCGACACGACGAGCGGGCACGGCACCCACGTCGCCAGCACCATCGGCGGCAGCGGCGCGGCCTCTGAGGGCTCGGCGCGGGTCCGGCGCGGTGTAGCGCCCGGCGTGACGCTGGTCGGCGTGGGCTCGGGCGAGGCCCTGAGCATCCTGTACGCGCTGGAAGGCTTCGATTTCATCCTGAAGCCCGAAATCCGCGAGACCTACAACATCCGCGTGATCTCCAACTCCTGGGGCTCCAGCGGCGAGTTCGCCCCCTACAACCCCATCAGCCTGGCCGCCAAGCGTGCCTACGACGCGGGGATCATCGTGACCTTCGCGGCGGGCAACGAGGGACCCGGCGCGAACACCCTCAACCCCTACTCGGCCAGCCCCTGCGTGATCAGCGTGGCGGCGGGCGACAAGAAGGGCTACCTGGCCGACTTCAGCTCCCGTGGCCGCAGCGGTGACAAGCTGGTCCACCCCGACGTAACGGCTCCCGGCGTGGACATCAGCGCCGCCCGCGCCCTGACCGGTGTGGCCGCGACCACCGTGCCCGATGTGGACAACCCGCAGTACGCCACCATCAGCGGCACGAGCATGGCGACCCCCCATATCAGCGGCGTGATCGCCCTGATGCTGGAAGCCAACCCGGGGCTGACGCTCGACAGCGTGATGTCGATCTTCCAGAAGACCAGCCGCCCGATGTACTACTCGGTCGCCACCGACGACGGCCTCAACCCCACCCAAACAGTCGTCAAGCGCCGCGAGCTGTGGGAGGTCGGCTACGGCTACGTCGACGCCAACGCCGCCGTGCGCGAGGCCGTCCGCCTGAACCCCACCCGCTACGCCGTCACCACGACCAACCTGCCGGGCTGGAGCAGCACCGTCGCCACCAGCGTCTGCGGGCCTCAGGTGAACTGCGTGACCACGTCGCAGGACACCCACACCCTCAGCGTCCCTGCGGGCTCCAGCGCCCTGCGCGTCGCCACCGAGTGGGGCAACCCCGCCTACGACCTCGACCTGGATGTCTACAACCCCTCCGGTCAGCTCGTCGGCTCCAGCGCCCAAGGCACGAGCACCGGCGAGGCCGTCAGCATCCCCAACCCGGTCGCGGGCAACTGGAAGGTCGTGCTCAAGGGCTACCTCAACCCCCAGACGACCTACACCGGCACCGCCCAGGTCGACAAGATCGTCCGCCAGTAAGGTTCACGCCAAAGCAGAGTCCCTCCAGATCGGGGGGACTCTTTGCTGTGGGTGGTTGAGAAGACCCCTCATCCCCTCGCTGCGCGAGGCCCCTCCGCTGGCGGCTGTGCCAGTCTCCCCTATTGATAACGGCTTAGGTTCGGGACGCCCATTACGCTTCTCGCCCCCGTGCTTCCGGCCAGCAGGGGCCCTCCACCCAGGGTCGCGTCTCAAACCAAGCCCGGAATCAATAAGAGACTGTCTGGAAAGTGTGTAGGAGAGGGCTGTTCCGGAAAGGGTACCATTTTTGCGTGACTCGGCGCCGGACCTATTCAACCGACACCAGCGATGCAGAGTGGGCCATCCTCAGCCCCCTGATCCCGGCGCCCCGACCCGGTGGGCGACCGGCCCGTATTGCTCGTCGGGACATCGTAGACGCCATCTTCTACGTCAAACGCGGCGGGGTCTCCTGGCGCCTGTTGCCCGCTGATTTTCCCCATTGGAAGACGGTGTACGACTACTTCCGTCAGTGGAAGCAGAGCGGGCTGTGGGAGCGCATCAACAATGCGCTCCGGGCACAAACGCGGGAGGTCCTCGGACGAAACGCGGTGCCTACCGCTGGCATCGTCGACTCGAGGAGTGTGAAGACCTCTCAAAAAGGGGGCCCCGCGGCTACGACGGCG
>NZ_KB906424.1 GCF_000381345.1 Deinococcus apachensis DSM 19763
CTGCCCCTCTGCAGTTTGAGTACTGCGGAGGCTGGGTCAGTGCCCTTTTCCGAGAAGTACCTGAGCGTGTAGGTAACGTTGGGCTCAACGTTAACAGAGGCCCGCGCCAGATCGCCCTGACCCAACGCCATATTGCTCGGAGTGACCACGAACACGTGCGGCCCAGGGCTCACTTCAATGGGAAACATCATGAACATCTGGGGAAGGACATTGGAGGTTATGAGAACGCCGTCGCAATAGGCGTTGATCGCTCCACTCGGACCGTGGCGATTGTTTACGTAGACGCTCGAAGCGGAGACCGGGCTTCCCAGGGCGGCGGCAGACAGGGCGGCGAGCAGCAGGGTCTTGAGGGTTTGGGGAGTCCGCATGGTGACGTTCCTTTCCTGATGCCGGGGCATCGGGCGAGAGGCGGGAACTGGGGCGGATCGGCGCGAGGGACACTGGTTCGGCGAGGGAGTTCCTCCTTTCCCCGAATGGATCGGCTAGCCTGCGCTCGGTGGCGCTGCTGAATGTGGCGCCCGGACGCTACCGGCAGTCCTGTGCAGACGCCTGGGGCACCTGGATCCAGTGTGGAAGGCGCTGCGTTTTCGTCGCGTTGACAAAGCGTTTTCAGCCCGGTGCGCCTGCATTTACTTCACCTCCAGGCGAGCAATCCCGCCCAGGTGCATCAGGGCAGATCACAGTGCCGGCCGGGCCGAAAACGAGGTGGTAGGGGTATGGCCGCCTCTTGTAAGCCCAGGCACTCTGCCGTCGGAAGGAGACAGCTCGGCGGCTGTACCAGACCTCCTGTGAAAGTCGACGGCTAAGCTGGGCGGGTGGGCCACGAGCGAGTGGAGCGGGCGCTGAAGATGAACCGCCAGCAGTTCAAGCGACGGACCGGGTGACGTGACCCCCAGACCTCGGTCCACTCCAGTTGCAACGAGAATGGCAACAAGGGGGGGACATGAGGGGCAAGCGCTACACCGAGCAGCAGATTCTGGACATCCTCGGCCAAGTCAAGGTGAAGTGGCCGAACTACCGTCATCCATTGCAAAAGGGCCAGGCGCAAGGCCCTGGCCCTTCAACGGACCATCGTCCAACGTGTGTCAAGTCTCTGAAACAGGCTCTGCCTGAACCCGTTGGACAACCTGCTTAAGGGGCGTCAAGGCGCCTTCGTTAGAAGCATGGTCGATCACATTGGAGAGGAAGTGGGCGCAGAGCTCGGCAAGCGTCGCCCTCGCCCGCTCCTCCAGATATAGCCCAGCAGCACCATGGGCGAGCACGGCTCCGAAGCACAGCGCCGCCCCTGCACCATCTCCCCGCCGTGCTCGCACCTGCCCCATCCCCTGTAGCGCCCCAAGGACATGTGGCAGTGAGAACGTGCTGAGCACCCATCGATATTCCCGCTCCGCTCCATCTGGGTCACCAAGGGCCAGCAGCACCTCGCCGAACCGCAGAGCTGAGTCCGCGCGGTCCCTCACGTGATTGTAGGTTGCGTTAATCGCTTGGCCGACTGCGAGGGCCAGCTGAGCTTTGTCATGCTGATCGTTCTGGAGAAGACACACCGCCCGGATGCCGTGAACGTAGGGGAATTTGAGGTGCAGCCGTTCGCTCAATTCGATAGCGGCGTGACTCGCGACCAGCGCGTTCTGTATGTCACCTTGACGCAAGTGGATCAGGGCCCTCGTCGCAAGGAGCTCTTCCTTTGCCCGGCCCCCCAGGCCCTCCAACTCTCGCAGGTGGTCGAGCGCCTCGTCATACGCGCCGACGTGCTGGTCCTGCCAGATGAGCTCCCACAGGACTCGGTTGAAAATACTGCCCTGGTAGGATGGCCGCGCCAGCCCTCTTCGTTCGAACTCCCGCGCGCGCGGCAACAACGTGGCGATCTGTTCCCTCGCCTCCCGCAGGGCGCCGGACGCCCATCGCCTCAGGATGGCAAGGACCAGGGTCGTGGTCAGGGTCAGGTCCTCATGTTCCTGGCCGAGCGAGCCCGCCAGACGCAACGCCTGTTCTCCGTACGCTTGAGCGGTGGCCCAGTCCCACCGTGCGGTGGCCACTCGGGTCAGCCCGATGAGGGCCTGCACCTCGGCACGAGAAGCGCTGGCCGTCCTTGAGACGATCAACTCGGTTTGGAATGAGGATTCGGCCTCATCCAACCGTCCCGCGCGGAGAAGGTCCGCCGCGAGCAGGTGCAGTGCGGCCGCCTGCTCGCCAGGAATTCCGGCGTTACCAGCCGCCTCCACTGCCTGCCGGAGACGCCCCAGCAGCCCGGGGCTCAGCGCGGCGTCCCGGATGAACAGAATCACGGCCACGGAGAGCAGCAGGCGGAGCCGATGCTCCTCCTGTTCCGGGTGCAGGGGAACCAGGCTGAGCGCACGCTCGAGGGCCGTCAACGCCTCGTCGTAGGCACCAACTTCCTTGGCGGCGAGTGCGGCCTGCTCGAACAAGGTCGCGCCCTCGCTGGTCAGGCCCCCCAGGACGGCATGTTGGGCAAGTGTTCCGGATGGTGTGCCGCGACCCTGAAGTGCCAAAAAGGCCCGGCGGTGCAGCACTTGACGGCGAGGACGGCTCAGGCCGTCCCTGAGCGTCTCCCGGACCTGATCGTGTGAGAGCATCGCCAACGACTCGTCCTCGGACCCCAGCTCGACCAGCAGTCCGGAGCGCAGGAGCTCCTCGTAGCCCATCAGGGCCTCCTCATCTTCCAGGTCCGCCACCGCGCAGAGCACGTCGAAGGGTGTGTCCCGGCCCAGCACCGCGGCCCCTTGCGCCAGCCCCAGGGCGGCTGGGCTCAGCCGGGCCAACCGCTCCCCGATGGCGGCCCGCACGCCCTCCACCCCGCGGGGCAGGCGGGCCTCGTCCAGTTGCGGACCGTGCGCTCCGGTCGTGAGGGCTCCACTCTCCATCAGGCTTTTGAGGGTTTCGGTCAGGTACAGGGGCTGTCCCCCCGTCTCCCCGAACAGCCAGCCCGCCAGACGGCCGATCAGCCCGGTAGGTGCCTGGGGCAGGACGCCGGTTAGCAGGTGACGTGTGTTGGCCGCGGTCAGGGGCCCCAGCGGCAGGGCGAGGAGCGGCAGGTGGCGCCGCAGCCGGGCCAGCCAACTGGAAAGCGGCTTGTCCGTGCCCAGATACTCCGCACGCGCGGTGAGGATCATCAGGAGCGGCGCGGGGAACTCGGAAAGGCGTGCCGCCAGGTGCAGCAGGGCCTCCAGGGTGCCGGTGTCTGCCCAATGCAGGTCGTCCAACAGCAGCACCAGGGGTTCTCTAGCGTCGGGAGAAGGCAGCAGGCTGAGCACTGCCGCGCTCAGCGCCTCCAGAAGCCGGGACCGCATGTTGCCGAGGGCGGGGGGCACGGGGCCGTTGAGCAGGTCGGGGAGCAGCCGCGCGAGATCTTCCCGATACCGGGCTTCCAACCGCTCGTTAAGCCAGGTCGTCTCCCGTCCGAGAGCTTCCGTAAGGACCGCGAAGGGGAGGCGGGCGGTTTCCAGGGCCCGGCCCCGGAGCAGGGGGGCCTGGCGGCCCCGCGCCCAGGCGAGCAGTTCCCCGGCCAGCCGGGTCTTGCCGATGCCGGGCTCGCCACTGAGCAGCACGGCCTGCGGAGCCCCCCGCGCTGCACGGCGGTACGCCTCCACTAACCGCGCGAACTCCTCCTGCCGCCCGATCAGGGTGTCCCCAACCAGGAACGAGGGGAGCTCTGGCATGGCGGGCGGTGGGCTCTGTGGTGGGTCGGGTTCTGCTGCAGGGTGCGGCCTCGCCTGAGGGGGGGCTGTGCCCAGCTCGCGCCGCAGCGTCTCCCGACAGGTGCGCTCAGTCTCCAACGCGTCGGCGTTCCGACCCGCCGCCCGTTGAGCCCGCGCGAGTTGCCGGTAGGCGTCCTCGCTGAGTGGGTCATGGTCGACCCAGCGCCGGGCCGTGCTGATGGCGTCCCAGGGATGACCGGCCGACAACTGGGCTTGCGTGAGTCGGTCGAGCAGCCTGCCGTAGTGCTCCGCATATTCCAGGGTGCGAGCACTGACCCAATCGTCCCAGAGGGGAGACCCTCCTACGGCGAACCCCTGCAGGAAATCACCGCGCCAGAGCTGCAGGTCGGCGGGATCGGGAGTACGAGTGTAATCAATGGCCCGTGCGGCGAGGTCGAGGGCGTCCACCCACAGCCCGCCTCGGCGCAATTCGAGGCTGTCGCGCGTCACGCTCAACCCGGCGTCCCGGTCGAGGGCGACCTGGATGTGATGTAGGGCCAGGCGGAGGGCGGCGCGGGCCTTCTCAGGGGGACCGGGCCACAAGAGGTCAGCTAACTCGTCGCGGGGATGCGCTTCCCCATCCACGGCGAGGTAGGCGAGCAGGGCCAGCATCTTACGGGTGCGCAGGTGGACGGGTTGACCGTCCAGGTGCAGTTCGGGCACCCCGAGCAGGAAGAGTTGAAGTTGGCTCACACCGACCTCCAAAACACGGGTGAGGGGGCTGTCAACGCGAGTGGGGGAGCGCTGTCAACGAGTGTAAACGCATCGGGGTCCACGATGAAATCCGCCTATCGGCTCAGGACGCACGGTGCCGAGGGTGGCCAGGCGGGGCAGCTAGATGCTGCACCCAGAGGGGAAGGCTGTCTCGCGGAAAGGAGGGGCCAGACATCACTCGAGCCGCTCAAGGTCGTTCGATCACCCTTCCCGCTCACCCCGCGAAAGCACTGGAGGCAGCCTGACCGGCCCTCTTCGCAGCCGTCCCACCGCGCAGGGTCTGGTCCGTCCTGTCAACAGTCTCGCTGAGCATCAGGAGGAGTTATGCAGATCAACGGCATCAGCCACAGCACACGGCATTGGATGGAGCTCGGTTCCGTGCGGCACGCGCAACTCCTTCGCGAGGCATAGGAGACGCGGCTGCTCGCCACCCTGCCCAAGACTCCACTGCGCTGGCCGATGGCCCTGAGGCAGGCGTGGGAAGGACTGCTGGTTCACCTGCACCTGCGGCCTACGTCCTGATGCGAATTCCCACGAGAAGGTGTTGAGCACACCTAGCCATCCGATCAAGGAACTCCGGAGAAGGAACTGGCTCCGGGAGATGGACAACAGGTGGTGCGGTCCCGGCAAGGATCTGACGGAGTTCGTACGGGGAGATGGCGGGAACGGAGCCCGCTGGACATGGGCAACAACCTGGGGAGGGGCGCCTAATCCCCTTCCCGCCCTGCCCGGAACGCTCGCCTCCCTCAACGTGTGGATAGGGCTCCTCAGCCATACCAAAGAGACATTCACTCGCTTCCCCCATAGGAGGCCAGCTATGCTCATGCTGCTCAAGCCCATCGCCGCCGCCCTTCTGCTCGGCCTCGGCGTAACAGATTCGCGGGCAGCTCCAACGTCCCCTTCCCGACCCGTCATCCTCCCCCTGCGATGCGAACGCTCGGCGGCACTGGAGTGTGTTCTGGGCGCGCCCGGACAGACTTGGACACTCGAGCCCCCTACCTCTCGCCGAATGTTGAGCGAGAAGTTCTTTCTGACGTTGGAACTCGTGGGGCCCTACGAGTGGCGGGACTTCACCTTCTCGCTGCCATTGAACGAGGACCGCACCGGGGTTCGGGGCCGCGCTGGTGACCACCTGCTCTTAGGTGTGCCGTCGCACTTGAACGAGGACCAGTTCTTCGCCTGCCAGCCGGTCGTTCCCCTGACGACAGAGACCACGCTGGCTGAATGCACGCCCCTTACCTTCGCGGACCAAATCCTGCCCGAGTGCGTGAAGCGGGAAGGCCGGGACGGTGTCACCGGGCTGCGCTGTTTCGCTGGTCCGCCGGTGGCCCTCGGCCGTCCTCCTAAGGTCTAGGGGCACCTAATTAGAAGCAGGCCCACTTTTCGCCTTTTGCCATTCGCACCTTTCTTCCTCAATGGGAAGGGCGCGAAGGGGGATGGCAGCGGGAAGATGACCGTGCCTTGCGCGTGCCTTATAGGGGCGGGCGTCATGGGCAGTAGAGGACGGTCAAGGAACAGCAAGTAGGTCTGGAGAACCCCTTGAAGACGGAGTTAGGGGCATCTTGGGCCTTCAAGGGACACCAGAGACTCAGGGGAGCTTCCACCTACGGATCAGAAGGCCAGGAGTTCGAATCTCTTCGGGCGCGCCAAGAAAACCCCCTCCCAGAGGGGGTTTCTCATTTTGGGTTTAGATTGGGGGAGGGCGTCGTGCCTTGTTCGTGCCTTATTGACACGAGACGCTATCAACAGCTCGTCGTTGCCATTATGAGAGGGGTTTTCAGGAGGCGATTCAAGTGTCGTACAAGTAGAGAACAGAGCTTGACTCGGTATTCTCATGCGGTAAGGTAGATTTGACTCCATCTGAGGTCTTAGGGGGTGAGACGGAACACGCGGAGGTAGTCAAAGCGGGCCTGATAGCCAGCGTGACTCAGGGCCACCAGACCCAACTGCGCCTTCCGGCCCAGTTGGTGGGTATAGGTACCGCCCCGTTCCCATACGCGGTCGTCGGTACTTGTGAACGGGGTGTAGCGCTCCTCACTCCCCACCGTCCTTTTCACGATCCGCAGCCAGGTTGTCGGGGCAGGTGTGCCCACCACGCCGTAGCCAGCCCTGACCGACCCGGTTTCCTCGCTCGCCTTTATAAAACTAGAGATACGGACAACCCCGAGCGCGCCGACCGTCAGCCTCAAGAAATTCCGGTCGTCCCCGTACACCACCAGGCCCGCCTCCACTTCGCCTGGCGCAGTCCCCTCAGGCAAGGGAAAGGTCATTTTCGTCTCTACCACGTAGTTCCCGGTGGGCGCCCTCTCCAGTAAGGCGGGTGCTGTGCCGTCCCGCAGGTCCCCGGCCACCGTCGTGAGGTGAAAGGCCCCTCCGGTCACACGTGTGCCAGAAGGTGAACGCAACCACCTCCACTGCGGCCCAAGCCTGGTCCCGTTGAACTCGTCGGACAACTCGGGGAAGGCGGGCCCCAACCGCTCGGCCGGGACTGCTCCAACAGCCGGTGGCTTGGGGTCGTTCGCCCTCAGGGCTGGAGCAGGCTGTGTTCCTTCCGAAGGGCCGCGACCATGACGGACCGTCGGCCAGCCTCCCACCCAGTCGACAGGGTCCAGCATGAGATGCCGCTTGTTGATCTGCGTCTGCCCCTGGAAGTACGGATCGTGCCGGTCGATCGCGTGGTAGAACAGCCAGTCCCGCCCGGCGGCATCCGCAACGACACTTCCCGACCCGGGACCGACCCAGCAGTTGCCATTCATCATCAGCACGGGCGTCCCACCTGTCCAGGCGCTGTTCAGGTCGCGGCCCTCCCGGTCCAGAAAGGGTCCGGTGGGCGAAGGGGAACGCCCAACGAAGATGCCGTTGCCAGTCAGGGGCCCCAGGCAGCACGGACTGCTGGACGCCATCAGGTAGTAGAAGCCGCCACGCCTCACCACCTCGGGAGTGCCAAACCCCGCTGGGCCCGACGGGGCGGCCACGCAAACCTGAGTGCGTGGGTCGCTCCGCAAGCCGTCTCGGGACAGTTGGCGCACCCAGATGCCACTTTCGGAGCTTCCGTAGTACACATGGGATTGACCCCGCGCGTCCTGGATGACGTCCGGGTCCAGCACGGCCAGTTCCCCCTGGGCCTCCACCACCGGGCGGCCGCTGTCCACCCAGGGGCCCGCGGGGCTCCGGCTAGTCGCCACACCGATGGCTGAACCACCGGCGTCGGTGCGTGAGGCGGCGTAGTACAGCCGGTACGTGCCGTCTGGCCAGGCGACGGCGTCCGGCGCCCAGAAGAGGCCGTCCGGGGCCACCCATTCCGGCTGGATGGGGAGGGCGTCGCCCACGAGTTCCCAGCGGGTGAGGTCGGCGCTGCGCAGGATGGTGATGGGGTGGAGGGGGTAGGCCCCTGCACCATTGTTCTCCGTGTCATCGTGAGGGTCACTCGTGCAGTAGGCGTACCAGTGGGCATCGCCAGGAATGCGTGAGCGGAGGATGGACGGGTCCCCGCAGGCGACCACCGGCTGGGGACCAGGGATATCCAGGGGATTGGTGTAAGTGCGCCGGGTAAGCCCGCCTCCCGCATTCACTGCCTGGAACACAGCAAGAGCGGTCAGCCACGCGGCCGTGAGGAGGACGGGGGCGATCGGCACTCGCTTCATGAGATCCTCCTGAGCGGGAAGGAAGCAGCGGCAGAATACGTATTCTGCCGAGCACGGGTTGCTGTTGCGCTCCATGCCCGAGGCTTGAACCCTTACCAGTACACCCAGCTCACGGTGTCTGCCTGCAGGCGAAGAAGCCATCTGAGGGCCGCCTCGCGGCTGTGGAGCGAGACGGTATAGCGGGCAGCTTGAATTTCAAGTGCCCGCTGCACCATCTCGCTGTTCAGTTGGCAGACCCTATCCGGCAGGGTGAACTGGAACAGGGTCAACGAGTAATGCAGGTCTGACATGACTCCTCCCTGCAGAGCGCCCGCACTACTGTGAACGGTGTTCCTGCCGACGCCCTAATGAGCGGGCCGGAGATGGAGGTGGATCATGAGCTTATCTCAGGCAGAGCTCACGGCTGAATGCCAGCGCGAGGGACCCTCGGCACGCGGAGCGAGCAGCCTTGCCTCCTGCGCTTCCCGGAGGAATTGGTCGTGCCTCGTATGCGCGTACTTCAGCCACTGCGCCGTGCTGTGGTTGGTGCCGTTGATGGTCATACCTTCTCCTTGTGCCTGTCGAGTGAACAGGGCCAACGAGGAGTCCAGGTAATCCAGAACTCCTCCCCACATGGCGGCGCGGTCCGCTCGGGCACTTCGGCTTTCCCCCTCCTCCGGCGGATCGGCTCACTGCTTGGAAACGCCGGGCTGCGGCGGGCAGGGAGCCGGTGAAGTCACGGTAGTCCCGTCGGGGCATACCTTGATCTTGGCGCCCCACAGCGAGGCGTCCGCCGGGGTGCCGAGCAGGAAGAGGCTCAGGAGCAGCGCGGCGACGGGGTGGTTCATAGGGCCTCCTTCGGCGGGTGAAGTGGACGTAGAATCCGGCTGGACCGTAGGGGGCTACGTCATCCCGTCGTCGCCCTGCACGGGCGTCATTGGACGGCATTTCTCCCAGGGACTTCGGCCGTGGGCTGCCCCCGGCTCCTGCTCACCGGCCCCCGTCCCTCTGCCGATGGCTGATTCATATCGTGCCCGTCAGCACGTTTACATTGTGTTGACAAGTCTTTCAATATGCGTTGACAACCGTCCCCAACGGCGTTTCTGAGGTCTGGTGTGAGCCAGCTTCAGCTCATTCCGCTCAGGGGTTGTTCCAAGTTGTTGGCTTTGAAGAGTTCGCGACTTAGGGCAATCAAGGCAACTTTTCCCTGCAAGCCCTGCTACCCACAGTAGCAGCGTTAGGGGTGGCACTCGCGTGTACGTTAGCTAGGGGACTGAGTCTTGAGAGGCAAGCAGCATTCGGGCCTGGTCGGCGAAGGTGGCGGCCTCAGAGAGCCGCCCCTGGGCCCGGGCCGTCTCTGCTGCCCGCAGAAGCCAGGGGGCGGCCTGGGCGTCATTTCCACCCGCGCGCCAGTGTTCAGCAATGCGCGCTGCCTGGCCCCCATGCGCCGCGAGCGTGCGCGCCGCCGCCCGGTGCAACAGGGTTCGCACCAGGACGGGCGTCTCCCGAGCCAGAAATTCGGCCATCAGGTCATGGCTGAAGCGCTCGCCCTCCATCATCTGCGCGGCCTCCAGCTCCGCCCAGCCCTCGGCCACGTCGAGGATCGGTGCTTGCAACATCTCGGCGACAAGCTCCAGAGTGAAGTCGTGCTGGAGTACGGCGGCCGCTCGCGCCGCCTGGAGGGCCCTCCGGGAAAGCCGCCCCGTCCGCCGGGTCAGCACTTCCTGCACGCGGGGAGGCAGCGAGAACTGCCCGTCCTCAATGCCCCGCGTCTCCACGAGGTGCCGCACCGTCTCCAGCAGCATTTGTGGATTCCCCCCTGTGAAGGCCCGGAGCGCGTTGAAGCGGGCGCCAAGGTCCGGCACCCCCAGGCTCGCGACAAACGTCTTGACCGCTGCTTCGTTCAGAGGTTCCAATTCAATTCGGATGGCCATTCCGGCGGCGACCTGTTGCTCAATCATCGCCTCCCCCTCGGGAGGCAGTTCGCCGCGCCGGAAACAGGTGATGATGTAGGGAAGGCCCTCCGGCTGACCTACGGGAAAGACTGACGAGGACACGACGTGCCCCACCTGCAAGGAGGCGGGGTCGCTGAACTGCAGGTCGTCCACGATGACGACCTCAACCTCGCGGAGCGCGAACCCGTACACGTACTGGAGCGCTGTCAGCAGGGGCGTGGTCAGGTGTGCAGGCTGGACAGTCGTCGTCTCCTCCCAGCCTTTGGGGGTGAGTTCGGGGAGCAGCGGGGCGAGCGCCACGCGCATCCACGGTTCCAGCGACAGGGTCGGGTACGAGCGCAGAATCGTGCGAATATGGCGCGTCACGCTGCTATACGGCACATGGCAGTCGCCTGGGCAGTTCTCGAAGGCCAGGACCCGGCCATGAACTTGGGCGAAGTCCAGCGCCAAGCGGGATTTGCCCTCTCCGGGATCGCCCACGATATGAATGACCTGGCCCCGCCCCCACGCCTCCTCCATCTGCGCCCAGACATCCTCCCGCCCCACGAGCCGGGGCGGACGCAGCATGGAGAGGGGCAGCTCTGAGTGGAAGAGTCGAGGGGTGGATCCGGCACTCTGGGCAAGTTGGCCTGTCAGAGCATGGGGTGGCATCTCTGGCTCGACGCCCAGCTCGTGCCGCAGCACTTCCCGGCCACGCTGTTCCGTCTTCACCGCTTCCGCGTTCCGGCCTGCCGCGCGTAGTGCCCACGTAAGCTGTCGGTAGGCATCCTCACTGAGAGGGTCGTGCCGCACCCAGCGTTGTGCGGTGGTGATGGCACCTTCGAGCTGCCCACTCTCCAACTGGTAACGGGTGAGCCGGGCGAGGAGGACGCTGAAGCGTTCAGCAAAGTGCAGGGCTCGGGCATTCACCCACTCGCTCCAGGAGGGGGAGGCCGTCAGGGTGAGACCTTGCAGGAAATCGCCGCGCCAGAGTTCCAGAACTTCTGAGCGTGGAGGCTCCTCCCGCTCCCCCAGTTCCAGCACGTCTGCCCAGAGCCCGGCGTGGCGGGTGAGTTCGACTCTGTCGAGCATGACGCTCAACCCGATATCCCGGCCCAGGACGGCGTGAATGTGATACAGGGCCAGGCGCAGGGCGGCCCGGGCGGAGGTCTGGGAGCCTGGCCACAGCATCTCGGACAACTCGTCGCGTGAGTGCGGCCCGGCCTCCACGACGAGGTAGGCAAGCAACGCCAGCATCTTGCGGGTCCGCAGGTGAACGGGCTGGCCGTTCAGGCGGACCCTGGGCACGCCGAGCAGAAACATCTGGAGCTGGTTCACACCGGGCCTCCAAAACGCGGACGAGGGGGTTGTCAACGCAGGTGGAGCAGGTTGTCAACAGAGTGTAAACGCCCTGGAGTCCATCATGAAGTCCGCCCACCAACAGAGGACGACAGGGGCTTTTGGTCGGAAAGCGGGGCGACCAGAAGCTGGGCCTGTAGGGAAAGGCCATCCCACACCTGCGGCGATATACGTACGCCGGGGAAGCTCTTCAGTGTCCTTTTCTCCCCGGTCTGCGCCCCCGCTTGAGCCACGCGGCCTTCTATCCGTCATACGGAAAGGATCATCACATGCCTGCATGCCAGCCGGACCTCCTCTCGTCCCTGCGCCTCGGCCTGACCCTGGTCCTGACCGCCGCCCTCACCGCCTGCTCCTCGGCTCCGCAGAGCCAAACGCCCGGCCTTGATCCAGTTGCCACCTATTCCTACGAGCCCGGAACGGATTACTCCTGGACCAGCGTGACCCAGGGGACGGACATGTCCCCGGGAACCCCTAGCTCCCCCTGGCGTGGGCTGGCGGTGAGCGCAGCGGGTGAAGCCACCGACCTCGACCTGACGAGCGGGAGCTGGGACTCGGCCACCAACGGTTACGGTCCGATTGAGATCGACCGCAGCAACAACAGCAGCACGGCAGGGGACGGCCGGACGCTGACGATCGGTGGCGTGGCCTATGCCAAAGGGTTGGGTGCCCATGCGAACTCCGATATCCGATACACCTTGCCCGGCCAGTGCACGACCTTCACCGCCAGTATCGGGGTGGATGACGAGGTGGGCGACCGGGGCAGCGTGGTGTTCGAGGTCTGGAACGGCACCGCCGCTAAGCTATACGACAGCAGCGTTCTGCGTGGGAGCAACGCGGCCAAAACCATCTCCGTTCCCCTGAGCGGAGTCCAGCAACTCCGCCTTGTGGTCCGCGATGCCAGCGACGGCGTGAACTACGACCACGCGGACTGGGCTGCGACGCGATTGCTCGGTTGCACGGTGTCCCAGACTTCGGGGAACAAATACCTGAGTGACCTCACACCTATTGGGACGCCTCTGAACGGGTACGGCCCCTACGAGAAGGACAAGAGCAATGGGGGGAGCGCCGGTGGGGACGGCAAGACTCTCACCATCGGCGGCACTGCGTATCCCAAGGGACTGGGTGCGCACGCGGCGTCCTCACTAACTTACGACCTGAACGGCACCTGCTCGACCTTCACCGTTGAGGTGGGCGTGGACGATGAGGTCGGCGATCAGGGCACCGTGGTGTTTCAGGTGTTCTCGGACGGCACGAAGTTGTACGACAGCGGCATCATGACGGGGCGGGATTCAGCGCGCTCGGTGAATGTGAATGTCGCGAGCAAGAAGCAGTTGATGCTCAAGGTAACCGACGCGGGGAATGGCATCTCTTACGATCATGCCGACTGGGCGAACGCCAAGGTGAGCTGCTCTGATATCCAGCCCACCGTTACCGGCGTCACGGTCAACCCTTCCACCGCTGTCCTCAGCGTGAAGGGCAGGCGGCAGTTCACGGCGGACGTGCAGGGGAGCGGGGCGTACTCCTCAGCCGTGACTTGGACGAGCAGCAGCCCGTCAGTGGCCACCGTGAGCAGTTCGGGACTGGTGACTGCTATTGCGCCGGGTACTGCCACGATCACCGCCACCTCGACCTTCGACACGAGCAAGAAGGGCACCGCGCAGGTCACGGTGAACCCCGCGTCCACCCTGCCTACCGGGGGCATCCTGATCAACTTCCAGCCTGCGAGCTCGGGAACACCTGCCGGGTACACTAGGGATACAGGAGCCGCCTACGACACGTCGCGGGGCTTCGGCTGGGTCCGCGAGGACAGTGTGGGGACAGGCACCAGTGTGCCGCTGGACATCACCCCCAACACCCGTGACCGCGCACTTGCGGGAGTGGACGCGCGTCTGAACACCTTCATCCACATGCAGTTCCCGACGAGCGTGAGCAACGCGACTGCCGTGCGCACGCCCGCCGCCTGGGAGTACGCCCTGCCCAACGGGGTGTACACCGTGACCGTCGCCGTAGGGGAGGCCAGCAACAGCTACGACAGCTTCCATCAGATCAATGTCGAGGGCCACTTGGCCATCGCCCGGTACAACCCGGTGGCGTCCAAGAAGTTCTTCACCTCCACGATGCGGGCAAGCGTCACCGACGGGCGCCTGACCATCGACGCGCGCGGCGGCACGAACACCAAGCTGGATTACCTGAGCATCCAACCGGGCGACCAGCCCAGCATCCGGTCGCTCAGCCCCCAGGACGCTGAGACCATCGTCCCAACTACCGTCTCGGTCACAGCAGACGTCAATCTGCCCAACAGCGGCATCGACGGGACGACCCTCTTCTCTTCCACCGTCCGCCTGCTGAACATGGTCACGAATGTCCCCGTGCCTGCCTCGCTCAACACCTCCGGCGGCGGTGACGTGATCGTTTTACAACCCAGTGCGCCGCTTAGTGCCAACACCCAGTACATCTTCGAGGTGACCTCCGGTGTCAAGGACACGAGCGGGATGGCCTTCCTGCCCCAACGCACGACCTTCGTGACGGGGTCGAGCACGGGGTCCACGGGCACGGTGGCCTTCGAGCAAGTCGCGCTGCCCAATGCGCCCGCCAAGCCCTACACGGCCGTCGAGATGGGGCCGGACGGCAAGCTGTACGCGGCCACACTGATTGGTGACATCCTGCGCTTTGGAGTGATGTCCGATGGCACGGTCACCACCCCGCAAGTTATGACTTCCGTACAAGCGGCCAGTGGCGGACCGCGCACCATCATTGGGATGAAGTTCGACCCGACCTCCACGGCCGACAACCTCATCTTGTGGATCAGCAACAACCACTTCTGGGACGGCACGGCAAACTCCCCGGACTGGAGTGGCAAGATTACCCGCCTGAGCGGCCCCAACCTGGAAAACGTGCAGGACTATGTGGTGGGGTTCCCCCGCTCAATCCGCGATCATCAGACCAATTCCATTGCCTTCCGCCCGGGTGATCCTGGCGCCCTGTATGTTCTGCAGGGCAGCAACTCCGCAATGGGTGCTCCTGACACCGCTTGGGGCAACCGTCCTGAGAGGCTGCTAAGCGCTGCCCTGCTTAGAGTCGATTACTCCAAGATCAGCAACCCGCCGCTGGATGTAAAGACCGGTGACGGCGGCGTGTACAACCCCTACGCTGCAGGTGCTCCCGTCACCATCTACGCCTCGGGAATCCGCAACGCCTACGACATGGTGTGGCACACCAACGGACAGCTGTACGTCCCTACCAACGGCTCGGCAGCCGGGGGCAACACCCCCGCCACCCCGGCCACCCTGCCCGCCTCCTGCCAGACGCGCCCCGACGGTCCCTACACCGGCCCGGCCGTCCCGGCGCTGGCCAGTGTCGGCGTGCAGCACGACTTCCTCTTCCGGGTGGTGAAGGGCGGCTACTACGGGCACCCCAACCCGATGCGCTGCGAGTGGGCCATGAACGGGGCCAACCCCACGTCAGGCACCGACACCGCCGAGGTGGTGGCGAGCTCCTCCGGCTCGGGCTACGTGGTGGGCGTCCAGCCAGACCGCAACTACCGCGGCTTCTCGTACGACTTTGGCGAACACGCCTCCCCGGATGGCGTCATCGAGGAGTACACCACTGCCCAGAACTCGTCGTTGAAGAACAAGCTGTTGGTGGTGCGGTATAGCGCGGGCAAGGACATCATCGTGCTGACGCCAGGTGGGACGAACCAGGACATCGTGCAGGCACAGACGCTCATCAGCGGTCTGACCAACTTTAACCCCAGCCCGCTCGACCTGACCGAGAACCGCTCGACGGGCCACCTGTACATTGCGCAGCTTAATGAGCAGACTGGCAGCGGCAAGCTCACCTTGGTGCGCCCTAAGTAGATCACGCCAGGTGAAGTGCTCCCACAGATTGGGCCAGGTCATGCAGAACTGGTCCAGATGAGAATGGAGGGGCTGACCCCCAGCCGCCGAGGGCTGTGCTGTCGGTGGCGGAACGTCTTGCTGGTTCGCCGACTCTTGCTTGACCAGGGGGACGTCAAACGGGGTTCAGTGCTGAAGGGTCGTTTTGGAAGTTCGTCCCCCCGTGGTCAAGCCCTTCGTTGACGGGGGGAAACTGTGGGCGCATCCGCTTCAGCAGGTTCCTGCTCACGACCAAGTTGTACGAATGCACCAACAACTCGTGCGGCAGCTCCTCCGGCAGCGTCCCATCCAGCGGGAGGAAGACCCAGTGTCCCCCGAAGTACAGCGCAGGGACCACCTGCGGGTACGTCTGGCGCACCAGGATGTTTCTCTTGGCGCAGAATCTCGTTCTCTTTGCGGAGCCGCTTGATCTCCTGCTCAGCGTTCATCCACTTGTGCAGCAGCGAGACATTGAGGCCCAGGTCGCGGGCGGTACCCGAGAGGTTGCCGCTGGTTCGCGCGAGTTGCACGGCATCTCGCTTGAACTCGGGGCTGTGGGTTCTGCAGTTCGTCATGATGGCGCCTCCTCTCTTCGAGGCTTATCTCCATCTACGCCATTTCGGGCTAACCGCAGTTCGGTCTCTTTGGGGTTGAGCAGATATCCATCCAGAAATGAGGTGAACTTCAGCGAAGTCCCGACCGCCACACGTTCACAAACTGTTCCTACACTGGCTACGCCTCTAGGTTGGAACGCCCACAAGGCGGTTCCTAGGAACGCCTCCCCAGCATTCTATCCCTGGCCCGGCACCCGCTTAGGAGGCGGGCTGGAATAACGCCGTCATGCCGTCGGACCGGGTAAGCCTCAACCCGGAAGGCCCCAGATTCCAGGCCCACGTCTCGTCCTGAAGGTCTGTCAGCGGCTTGACGGAGTTCAGGCTGGGGACGCAGGTATCCTTCACCTGCAACACCCCTTTCGCCGGATGGGTCACCAGTTCTGCCCCGTCCACCTCGAACGTGCCCTGTTCGACGGCCATGAACCCATTCGTGCACCCCCCGTTGCTGTTCTGGCTCTGGAAGGCCTTGACGTAGGTACCGTTCGGAGAGAAATGGTACAGCAAGCCGGAGCCGTTGGGTGACCCCAGCTGTCCGGTGGTGGGGTCATAGGGCGAGCTGACCCCGCCGGAGCCAGCGAACCACATCTGGAACAAGGCGGCGGGGGCACTGGAAGCTGTGGCGGTACCTACAAGGACGGATGTGAGGGCGGCAAACTGGAGCAGATGAACACGCATTTTCTCAACCTCCTGGAGCTTTGGCGGGAACGGGTCCGGTTCGTTGGGAGTCCCCTCGAACGCTCTCAGGGTACGGACGACCGACGAAGCGCACATCGCGTATTTGGGCGAGTGGAGCGCTGACCAGGGTCCGCCGACGCCCCCCACATTCATGGGGTCACCGTTCTTTCGCCCGTGAAACAGCATCCTGATGCCACAGAGGTCCTGAGCGCAGGAACAGGCTCCGTCGCTGCCCCAGGGGCGCTACTGTGAAGCATGAGTTCCTTCCGAGCTCCAAAGCAGCGTCTGCCGGATCACCTCAAGCATCTGCGCAAAGAGTCGCCCGGTCAGAAGGCGGGCCGGACAGCAACGGAAGGTTCCCAGCGTGTCCCAGCCCAAACGGCCATACCAGCCCTCATGGGTGGCTCCGGTCGCCTGGCCGAGGTGTTGCCCCTGGTGTTGCGTGCCATGGTGGGTGACCGGGCAGAAAAGCCGAGGTCGCCGGGCTCGGGCCCACTGCTGGTCGACCAGGGCGACATCCTGGCTGCCCTGGCCCCCTATCACCATCCCCGAAGCCGTTTTGAGGGGCTGATGGTCCGCAAGCTTGTGGGGGAGGGCTATCTCAGGCCGCGTGGGGCACGAGACAAATCCGGTTTGAGCGATTCCTACGAGGTGACGCCCAAGGGAGAGACCCTGCTGGGCTTGCGGGCGTCTCGCTAGGACAAATTCGCAGAGCCCTTCTGAGTGAAGGAAAGGCAGGGGAGCGCGGGGGTGCGGGAAGAGACACCCTCGCCGGGTGGCTCCCTCTCCCCGTGCGTTACCACTCCAAACCTGGCTGGATAGGCCTGACCGCCCCTGGTGAATTGCCAGACCTTCAGCCTGCCACCCGCATTCAGGAGGAAGGTGTCTCTAGGTGTCGGGACCGTTGCGACAACTGCCTCTGCCGAAGTGGCCGCAACCCGAATCCAACACCCGTCCTGTGTTGTCATGGACATGGGGGCTGGCTCCTCAGTCCCGATTCCCTCTCCCCGGAAGGGGGAGTAAACTGACAATTGAACCCAACTCACCCTCACGGAGACCTATGATCGAGAGTGCTCCGCCCCTCACTCGTCTGCCCACTGCTGCCACCCCCCTGGTCGGAAGGGAACATGAGCTGGCGGGGCTGCGTTCACTCCTCGCCTGGCCCGACGTGCGGCTCGTCTCGGTGCTCGGACTGGGCGGGGTGGGGAAGACGCGCCTGGCGCTCGCCGTGGCGTCGGAGCTGAGTGGAGCGTTCGTGGGCCGCGTTTACTTTGTCCCGCTCGCTTCCCTGCGGGACCCAGAATTCCTCATTTCGGAGGTCACACGCGTGCTGGGGCTGGAGGGGACTGGGGGAGCCCTGGGGCTTCTCGCTGGCTTCTTCAGCGGCGGCCCGGCCCTGCTCGTCCTCGACAACCTTGAGCACCTGCTGGACGCAGCGGCCGAGTTCGTGGCGGATCTCCTGGGGGCGGCCCCTGATCTCACCATTCTGACAACGAGCCGCTCGCCGCTGCGCCTGTCTGGCGAGCGGGAGTTTCCCCTGGGACCGCTCGCCCTGCCCGGCGAGGGGCTGGGCCCGGAGGCGCTGGGAGAGGTCGAGGCGGTGCGGCTGTTTCTCGACCGCGCGCGGTCGGTCCGTCCGGACTTCACCCTGACCCAGAGGAACGCGGGGGCGGTGTCCCGCCTAGTCCGGCGGCTGGATGGCTTGCCGCTCGCCCTGGAACTCGCCGCCGCCCGCCTGCGTCTGCTGTCACCGGAGGCGATGCTTCCCCGGCTCGAACATCGCTTGCGCCTGCTGACGGACGGACCGCGCGATCTTCCCGTCCGGCAGCGGACCCTGCGCGGAACCCTCGACTGGAGTTTCGACCTGCTGGGTGAGGGGGAACGCCTCGTTCTGGTGCAGCTCGGGTGCTTCGTGGGTGGGTTCTCCCTGGAGGCGGCGGAGGCGGTGGTCGACCCCGCAGAGGAGACCGACGCGCTTGAGCAGCTTGGGTCGCTGGTCGAGAAAAGCCTGGTGTCACGGGTGGAGGGGGAGGTGCCCCGGTTCTTTCTGCTGGAAACCGTGCGCGAGTATGTGCTGGAAAAGCTGGAGGCATCCGGAACCGCCACGTCGGTGCGGGAGCGGCACTTGGCGTACTTCCTCGCGTTCGCGGAGGCGTCGGTGCAGGGGCTGCGTGGGCCCGAGCAGGAAACCTGGCTGGAGGCGCTGGACCGCGAGAGGGACAACTGCCGGTCCGCCCTGGCACGGGCGGTCGAGGCAGGGGCCGCCGAACTCGCGCTCCGGTTCGCCACGGCCCTGAGGTGGTTCTGGGAGTTCCGAGGGGACCTGGAGGAGGGCCGGGGCGCCCTGGAGACGGCCCTGGCCCTGTCAGGTGACGTGGCGCCCGAGCTGCGGGCCCGAGCGCTGAACGCCCTAGGCGTGTTCGCGTGGCGGCAGGGCGCCCTGGACACGGCCCGGACCTTTGTCGAGGAGGCGCTCAGCCTGCGGCGCGCAGCCGGTGATTGGGTTGGCGTGGGAGGGTCGCTCCGCAATCTCGGGGTCATCGCGCGGCTTCAGGGGAACCTCGTCCTCTCGCGGACCTGTCATGAGGAGGAAATCGGGATCTACCGCCGCCTGGGCGACCCCCTGGAGGTGGGGTACAGCCTGCTGAACCTGGGGGCGTTGGCATTCGCCGAGGGCAACCTCCCGGCGGCACGTTCGGCCTTCCAGGAGTACCTCGCCGTGGTGACTGCCGCGGGAGATCACCACAGCCTGCGGGCGGGCCTCTCCAACCTCGGGGTGGTGGTCCGGGCAGAAGGCGACCGGGTGCGGGCCCGCGCCCTGCACGAGGAGGCCCTCGCCATCGCCCGCGCGCACGGCCACCGGCAGGGCATCGTGAATGACCTGCTCAGCCTCGCGGTGCTCCTCCTGGACGATGAGGACGTGGAGGCGACCGAGGGCTACGCCCGGCAGGCCCTGACGGAAGCTCGGGGAATCGGGGACCGGCTCTCGGCCGTCCAGGCCCTGAACCTCCTGGGCGACGCCGCCCGATCGCGGGGTGACCCGGCCACGGCGCTGGCCCATCGCCAGGAGGCCCTGGTGTTGGCACGAACGTGCGGCGACTTCGAGAACCTCGTGGCCTCCCTGGAAGGCCTGGCGGAAGCCCAGCTCGCCGCGGGCCAGGGTGCAGAGGCAGCGCGCCTGCTGGGCGAGGCGGGAGCCCGGCGACACCGCACAGGTCAGCCCGCGACCGGGCCAGAGGCGGCACGGTTGACCGGAGTTCTGGAGGGGACGAGGGCTCAGCTGGACGAGGCGGCGTTTGTGGCCGCCTGGTCGGACGGGTGGGCCCTGGGAGGTGGGGGGACCCTGGGGGTCCCTGCTCCTAGCCCCTCGCAGCTCCCCTCCTCTGACCGGGCCTCAGGTTCCCGGGACATCCTGACGGACCTGACCCCCCGCGAGCGGGACGTACTCCGCCTGCTCTCCCAGGGCCTGACCAACCTGCAGATCAGCCGGTCGCTCGACCTGAGCGCCCATACGGTGAGTGGTCACATCCGCTCCATCTTCTCCAAGCTGGATGTGACCACACGCGCTGCCGCCACCCGGGTGGCGCTGGATCGCGGCCTCGTCTGAGGCACGGTCAGCAGCGCGGCGGAGCCGTGCGGATGACGGGCAAATCCCAGATTGTTTTCCCGGTGTGAGGCCATTTCGTTCTATCGGGACTGGAATGGAACTTCATGGGTCCACAGAAGACGTCGTGTGGAGGCAGGGCTGGTTTCGGAACTCCCAGTATGAACCGGTCAGTGCAGCCCCCACGAATATGTGGGGAGGTGAGACGGGTCATCTCCCCCATATTCATGCGGCGTGTGAACCCAGTCCTTGCCCGTACGGTGGTCTCGTCAGCACGGGCCAGAAGCCCTGGCGAGACGGCCCTGCGGGGCGAGGAGACCAGCATGATGAACTTAGTTCGCGCCATCGTCGGCACCACCACGGCCCTCGCCCTCTCCGCCACGGGACAGGCCAGTGGCACTCTGCCCGCCGCCCTGCTGGGCCAGTGGATGACCACCACCGCGGGCGATACCTATTACGTCACCTCCGGGGGCCAGACCAACGGACCCAGCGGCAGTGGTGTGACCTTTACCTTCACCGCGGACGGGCACTACTCCGAGGGCGCCTACTACAACGTCGCCATGTACAAGTGCAACACGGGCTTCTTCGGGTTCACCGAGGGCACTGTCACCGCGGCGAACGGGAAGCTGACCTTCAAACCTCTGAAGGCCAGCCTGCGCCAGTGGGCGACCTGCGGCGGGAAGGACACCAAGGAAGACGTCAGCAACGATCCGAACATCATGAAGACGAAGGTTCTCGATTACCGGGTGACGGCGGATGGGGCCAGCCCTGACTGGAAAGTCCTCACCCTTCTTCAGGCCAACGGTCAGCCCTACTCCACCCTGCGCTCGAAAGGAACCGCCCAGGCGACCTCGAACGTGCCGTCAGGAGGCCCCGGGGCGAGTGGGGCGGTCAGTGGGACCCTGGCCGTGCCCGACGGTCAGACGGTGTCGGGCACGGTCGTGTTCGCCTGCCCGGTGAAGGGTGGCTGCGACGACACCTCGAAGGTCAAGGTTGCGAAGGTGACCTCGGGGGGACGAACTGCGCAGTTCCGGGTCGAGGGTCTGGGAGAGGAGCGGTACAACCTGATCGCCTGGAAGGACCTGAACGGCGACGGACAGTACGGTCCCGGCGATCTGGCCGGAGGGTACACCCGGGACGGGGAGAAGGTCGAAGCCGTTGCGGCGCCAGCCCAGGGCCTGACGATCAGCCTGTCGGCTGTTCCTTGAATTCACTCATTTCGACTGTGAAGCCGGGAGCCAGCAGCTTCCCGGCTTCGCCAATTGATGGGTTCGAGGGGAGCCGATGGCAGGCTCTCCGCGGACCTTTCTAGGCGGAAGCCAGAGGTTCCTGGCCGCATCCAACAATGAGGTCACCTGAGAGGGTGTTCTCTGTCCAGCACTTCTGCGTGCAGTCGTCGGCACCTTGACCGGTCGTCCCAAGACCGACTTGTACAAGGTTGGGGGGTGAAGGTCGCAACAGGACTCCGACGTCCTGGTGCCAGCTGTGAATGAGGCGGTGTTGCTGGCGGTGCAGCCTATTTCTGGCCGTTCCTCAGGAAGTGGAGTGCCGTGCGTCCTGATCCGCCTCGGGTTCACTTGCGAAGTCCATCGTTGCTGGGGAAGTTGAGCGAAGGGCTGGGTGGGCCTTACCCCCGCACATAGCGGGTCTGGGCTACCTTCAGTGATCCGTTCCAGAGGTTCAAGTCGTGGGCTTCTGGGAATCCCCCCTCATTTGCAGGGCTGTGGCTACGCCTTCACTCTTCCCCGACCCCGCACGTCTGCGGCATGCGGCTGACCCGGGGTGGAGCATAGGCTGGCCCTGTCAAAAGAACGCGGCCGAGAGAACGACCAGCGTTCTGTTGAAAGGAGCGCTATGAAGCATCTGATCACTCGTCTGTCCCTCTCCCTCGCCGTCTGCACCTCTGCCGCGTTCGCCAAATCCTCTGTCCCGGCTGGCATGGTCGGTGCCTGGATGTACAGCTCCATGAGCGGCACCACCTACGTGGATACCACCACCGGCGCCTCCAGCGCTCCCAGCGGGATTGCCCTCTACTTCAAGTTCGGCGCTGACGGCACCTACGAGTACGCCTACCGGGAATCGGTCACCAACTACAACTGCAGCACGATCTACCTCGTGTACAAAGAGGGGCAGTTCGACGTGAGCGGGTCGAGGGTGGTGCTGCATCCCGTACAGGGCCGCGCCACCTACACAGCGAATTGCAGCCCCAGCCTGAACAGCGACCGGGCCCTCAGGGCAGACGAGTTGAAGGATGACCCCTACACCTGGCAGCTCAAGGTCAATCCGGACGGTCCCGAGCAACTGCTGAATCTGACCACTCCCTCCGGCGCCACCGGCGACCTTCGCCCCCTCTGATCCTGGCAACAGTCCTGCTGAGCAGGGAACGCTGAACCATCTCCGGCAGGGTTCTGGCAAGTTAAGGCGAGTAGGGTGGTGAGCAGTGCTTGACCGGAAGCCGTACCGCCACCGTTTCCCCCTGAGCATCATCGGGTACGCTCTCTGGCTGTACCACTGCTTCCCCCTCAGTCAGCGGGATGTCCAGGAATTGCTGCTCGAGCGCGGCATCGTTGTTAGTCACGAAACTCTGCGCCAGTGGAACATCAAGTTCGCCCCACTGCTCACCGAGGAACTGCGTCACCGGGAACCCCGTCGAGGTTCCCGGTGGCATCTCGACGAGGTCTGCGTGCCGGTGGGAGGTGTCAAACACTGGTTATGGCGCGCGGTGGACGAGCAGGGCGGAATGCTCGACTTCCTGCTCCAACCGCACCGGGACAAGGAGGCTGCCCGGACCTTCTTCACCCGGCTGCTCGGTGAGTACGACGTCCCCGAGGTCATTCACACCGACAAACTCTGGAGCTACGGGGCGGCCATCCGGGAACTTCCCGTGCTCCGCGATGCGGAGCACGTCCAGGTGGTCTCCACAGCCCGTTGCAACAACCTGACCCTGCAATCGCACCGTCCTACCCGGCAGCAGGAGCAGCAACAACTGGGCTTCAAACGTCGACGACGTCCTTGCCCTGCACGCCCGCGTCTTGAACCTCCATCAGCACACCCGAACCACCGTACCCGCCCCAGCAAGGCGACGCCACTTAAGGGGTGCCCTGCGAGTCTGGGGTGAGGTCGTGCAGCGAGCAACCTGAACTTCAGGCTGCCCGCTGGAAACGTTGATCTGCTCGTCGTTAACTCGCCAGAACCGGCTAATGCGTCTTTTTCCAGTCGGTGCCGAAGTCGCCCATCTGGGAAACGACCTCGGCCCCGAGGGCGAACGACAGGCTGTCCTGCCCGGTGATGGCCCCGGCGTGCATCCGGTCCCACAGGGTCACGTACTCGAAGCCGCCGTCGTAGTCGAAACTCTCGCTCTTCAGATTCTCCAGCGCCTTGGTCTGGAGCTTGGGCGTCACCAGGCTCAGGACGGCGTGGTAGACGAAGCGCCCGTTGCCGTCGTTGCCCGCCTCGGCGCGGAAGGTCAGCCACGCGGGGCAGTCCGTGTAGGTCTGGCCCTTGCCCAGGCCCAGGGAGGCGCCCAGGCTGTTCAGCTTGTCCTGAGCGACCTTGGTCATGGCGGCGTTGGGCTGCCCCTTCAGTAGCACTTCGGCGCGACCGATGCACACCTGCTCGGCTCCGAAGGGTTCGAGGTTGGCGGGCGAGCGGGCGGCGGAGGCGGCGGACAGGGCGGTGAGGGTGAGGACGGCGGACAGGATGGCTTTCATCACGGGGTTCTCCTTGCGGCGGGGATTCAAAGGGTGGGGTCTTCTGGGCGCTCAGCTCGGTTGGGGAACGGGGGGCACGCGGCCGTGGTCCACGCTGTACGGCACGTCATGTCCCAGCAGGCGACCGACCGGAAACAGCAGGGCGAAGATCAGCTTTTGCAACCAGATCGGCGGCCCGGCGAGGTAGAAGTGGTCCGGGTAGCGGTGCAGGGCGACCGCCATCGGCAGCAACGGCATGGAGCCGTCCGGGCGGGTCCGGCCCTCCCGGGCGCCATCGAAGGTGGCGGCGAACAGCACCTCCCAGCCGCCCGGGTTGTCGAAGCGGATCAGGAAGCGCACGCTTTCCCGGTTACTCGCGTTGAACCAGATGTGCGGCGTCCCGGCGGGGATGAACACGGTCTCGCCCGGCCCGTAGACCCGCTCCACCCCGCCGATGACCGTGCGCAGGTGGCCCTCGAAGATCACGAACGTCTCGTTCTGCTTCGGGTGGATGTGCGTCAGGGGCGCGGCGAGCCGCCCGCCGGGGGTCACGGTGCATTCGAGTTCAAGCAGCGTGCCGCCGGTCTCCGCCGCCGTCTTCAGGAACCGGAACGTCTCGCCCGAGATGGGGTTGTGGATGACGTCGCCGGACCGAATCCCTGTCTGTACCGTCTTCATGGTCGTCTCCTTGAAAGAGGGAGGGCGCAGCTCACTTGAAGCGCCAGTAGACGTAGGACCGGCCCGCGCCCCCGCCGTAGCTGCCGGTGCAGCTCCCATCGGCACCCAGGAACTTGATCGTCGCCTCGTTCCCGAAGCTCCCGCTCCGGTCGTTGGACACGACCAGCGCCTCCCGCTTCCCGTTCTTGTCGATGAAGGTCGCCTTCACCTTGTAGGTCCCGATGGGGATGTCCACCG
Source organism: Deinococcus apachensis DSM 19763 (assembly GCF_000381345.1). Classification (NCBI taxonomy): domain Bacteria; kingdom Thermotogati; phylum Deinococcota; class Deinococci; order Deinococcales; family Deinococcaceae; genus Deinococcus; species Deinococcus apachensis. The sequence continues at coordinate 24,719 of NZ_KB906424.1, forward strand.
CGATCTTCAGCGCGGGCACGGTCCTCGTCAGGGCCTTGCCCGTGGAGCCGTCAATCAGCGGGCCCACCGGGGTGAGGCTCAGCTCGATCTGGTCCTGCTGGGTCACCCAGCGGTCCTGAAAGCCGCCCTGCATCGGGGAGATGGAGCCGCCGAAGTAGCCGAGTTCGCTGCTGTCGTCGTCCCAGTCGGGAATGCGGCCCGAGAGCTTCCACTGGAAGTTGCGGACGACGCCGTTCCTGGGCACAAAGGGGTTGTACTCGGAGGTCTTGCCCAGGGCGAGGCGGTAGCAGAACTTCTGGCCGTCGTAACGGACCCCCAGCCAGGCGTAGGCGCGGTAGCCCACGGGGGGCAGGCCCTCGACCGTGTAGCGGCCCGCCTCGTCGGTCAGGACCTCGGCGACGCCGGTCGTGACGACGGGCTTGATCCAGACGGTGACACCCTCCAGGGGCTGGCCGCGGGTGTCGAGAACCTGACCCTGCACGGTGCCGGAGCCAGGCTTGCCGGGGGCGGCGAGGGCGGCGGAGAGGGCGAGGAGGGAAAGGAGGGCAATGTTGGTCGTCTTCTTCGCGTGCATCTGGAACTCCTCCCGGCACCCGTTGCGGCGCGGCTTCCCTGGGAAAGTGAGGGCAGCGTAGAAAGACCACCGTGACCCGAAGATGATTGCCGTTTTGCCGCCTGGGCCGATCAAATCGCTGGTGTGAGGGAAGGGGTGGGACGCTGCCACCTTCCACTTGGAGCCAGACGTTGTGGGCTATGTCGTCGAGGAGCGGTGGTCCCTTCGCTGGGGGCGTTTGCCCGCTCCCCAAAAGAAATCGCCGGGGCCCCATTTCCTGCGGCCCCGGTGCGGCGAATCGTCGGTCTCTTTGCCCTCACTCCACGTCTTCCTTCACCTCCACGAGTTCGAGCTGAAGGCCCGTGGTGCCCGCCTGGACCAGCGTCGCCTCCCCGTCTTCCAGCAGGGTGCGGTCCACCCAGTCGCCCGCACTCAGGTCCTCGTTGCCGTCCACGTCTTGCAGGGCGTAGATCGCGTAGGGCACGTCGTCGAGGTTCTCGATGGTGAACGTCGCCTTGGACCCAGTGCCTTGGATCACCGCGCCCCGCAGGTCCTCGGAGTCGCAGTCCCCCCTTGGACAGGCGAGGATCACGCTGTTCTTCAGCGAGTGGCCGCCCGCCGCCGTCACCGTGCCGCTGATGGTGCGGGAGGCGGCGGGGTGGGCACCTGCGCTCGTGGGGCGGTTGATGGAACCGGCGGCCAGGACGGGCGTGCCGAGCGTGAGGGTGAGGGCGAGCAGGGCGGTCAGGGTGGGCAGGGTGCGCTTCATGGGGTTCTCCTTCGCCGTGGGGCGTGTCCCGACGGTAGGAGAGGGGGAATGATTGGACGATGACCGGCCTACTGGGGGTTCTGGCAACTTTGTGTGTTGAGTCGAGTCGTGGGAAGCTCGGCTCGTCACTCCCACTCGAGCCGACAAGCCTGCTGGCAACTTTGATCTTCCAAGGTCGTCCGTTAAATCCTGGCCGGCTCGAGCCCCTTTCGATCAGGCGCAACAGTATCTGAGGCCACCCAAGCCTGTACACAAAATTCCGCCGACCGGACCCGGGTGGTGACCCTCGTTTTCCCTTTCTGGGGGGTTTTATGTTCGTGCTGGGTCTTGATGTCGGCAAAAGCGAACTGTACGCCTGCCTACTCCAGGTTCAAGCGCCTGGGTCCTTGACGCGTGTTGGTGTGGTCAAAGCCGTTGCGAACACCGCCAAGGGGCATGAACAGCTGCTCTTGTGGCTGACTTCGTCAGCCACAGTGGGGGAAGAGCTCTCGGTGGTGATGGAATCCACCAGCGTGTACTGGGAGCGAATGGCGATCACCCTCCACGAAGCCGGTTGCATTGTCAGTGTCGTGAACGCAGCACAGATCAAGTTCTTCGCGAAAAGTACGTTGAGGCGGGGGAAAACGGACAAGCTGGATGCGGAGTTGATCGCCCGGTATGGGGCCGTGATGCAGCCAGCCCGCTGGCTGCCCCCCGAAGCGGACCTGGTCGAGCTGCGTGCGCTGCTTCATGCCCGTGACCACATCGTGGAACTCCTGACCCTCGAGGCAGGGCGTCACCACGCCATGAATCACCAGCACCAACCCAATCCAAAAGCCCTCGGTTTCTGTGAAGCACGCCAGACACTGCTCGAACAGCAGTTGGAGGAAGCCAATGAGGCGATCAGGGCACTGGTCCTTGGTTCCAAGGAGGTGCAGGAGAAGGTGACCCTGCTGACCTCGATTCCTGGGATCGGCCCGTTGACCGCCTCGATCCTGCTGGTCGAGACCCTGCACCTGAGCCGGATGGAAAGCTCGAATCAATGGGCTGCGTACGCAGGCCTTTCTCCTGTTCCCCGTCAGTCTGGGAGTTTCACTGGACGGACCCACATCTCAAAAATAGGAAACGCACGTCTCAGACGTGCGTTTTACCTCTGTGCGCTGACCGCGTCGCGTATGAAGAACACGTTCGGGGACTTCTACCGTCACTTGATCACTCAGGGAAAGCCCAAAAAAGTCGCCCTGATTGCCCTGGCTCGCAAGCTGCTCCGAGTCGCGTTCGCCGTCCTGAGGTCAGGCCAGAGATTTAATCCGGACTATCGGCGCCCGTCCCCCGAGCCTGCTTGACCCCGACCAACCAACACAGTATTTAACGAATGCAGGCCGACGTTGCTGGCCTGCACTCTGAACTTCAGATCGCTCGTCGCACCACCTCAC
>NZ_KB906425.1:0-5000 GCF_000381345.1 Deinococcus apachensis DSM 19763
TGGTCTGCCCCCTAAAAACTGGGCAAAGCTGACTGGAGACTATCGGCTCGCTCCCCTGCGGGGATAAGGGCCTTTCCCTGACCCCTGCGAGAAAGCGAGGATGACCCATGAAGCACAAGCGGTTCAGTGAGGAACAGATCATCAAGCTGCTCCAGGACGCCAAAAAGGGCGAAAAGCCAATCGAGGAGCTTTGCCGGGAGGCCGGGTGCAGCACGGCCTCCTTCTACACCTGGAAGGCGAAGTACGGCGATGCCACCGTGGACGAAGCCCGGCGGCTTCGTCAGCTCGAACGTGAAAACGAGCGCCTTCTGAAGCTGGTGGGGCAACAGCGCCTGGAGCTGGAGGGGATGAAGGTGCTGCTTGGAAAAAAGCGCTGACGGCCCCCGAGCGCCGGGAGGCCGTGCAGTTCCTGGTCCGCATCAATGTCCGACAGCAGCGGGCGTGCGAGTTGGTCGGTCTGCCTCGTTCTTCGTTGTCCTACCGACCCCACCCGAGGCATGACGGTGAACTGATCGGGCGGATCAAAGCCCTTTCCCGTGAGCATCCCCGCTGGGGATGCCGTCGCGTCCACGCTACATTGCGCCGGGAAGGGGTGCAGGTCAACCGCAAGACCGTGCACCGCCTCTGGAAGAGTGAGGGCCTCGCTCTGCCTCCACGGCGCAAGACCAGAAAAATTCGCACTGGGCGGCCTGTTCCTCTGCGCGCCGAGCAGCCGAACCAGGTGTGGACTTACGATTTCGTCTTCGACGAGACGCTAGGAGGCCACGCCCTGAAAATCTTGACCCTGACCGACGAGTTCACCCGACAATCGCTGGTGTTGCGTTGTGGGACAGCTTTCACGTCGGTGGACGTGAAAGCCGTCCTGGTCGAGGTGATGCGGGAACGGGGTGTTCCCGCCTTCATCCGCAGCGACAACGGCCCCGAGTTCATCGCCCACGACCTCAAGGTTTGGCTGGCGGTGCAGGAGGTGGGTACTCGGTACATCGACCCCGGCAAACCCTGGCAAAACGGCGTGGCCGAGAGCTTCCACGCCCGTTTGCGGGACGAGCTGCTGAACCTGGAGGTCTTTCACTCGGCCCGACACGCCCAGGTGCTGCTCGATGGTTGGCGCAGCTTCTACAACAGCGCCAGGCCGCATTCCTCCCTGGCCTATCTCACCCCGGACGAGTTCGCCCAGCGCTGGGCTTTGCTCACTGCCCCGCCCGCCGTCGTACACTCCCCCTGAGTCGAGTCTCCAGTCAGCTTCGTCTACAAAACTGGGCCAGTCCAGGTGCCTTGAGCACTCAGGGTCGATGAAACTGGGTCTGCCGTCCTGAACGCCTGAAGCACGTTCCCCTCTTTGTCAGTGCGCTCGTTCAAGCTCAAAATAATGACTGGTACGGTGGGTGCCACCTGGGCGTCCAACGTGTGAACTCGTCCCTGGGCGTCGTACGCGGTGATGGTCTTGAGCGCCGTGTCATCAACGCCGACTGGCACGAACCCTACCAGCGGCGTGTAGCGGGCGGCGTCCCATGCCTCGAACTGGACGGGCACAGCGACCTGGAGACGCGGGATGTTGAGGGACAGCTTGTCGATGGCGCTCAAAGCGGCGACGCCTTGCGCCTGAAGCCCCTGGCTGTAGGCGGCTGCCAACTTACTGCGGACGTCCGAAGAGGCCGCAAGCGTCTTGTAGAGGACCTCTGAGTCGCCGTCGAAGCGCCTCGCCACATGGTCGTGGATCTGCGAACGCAGGCCCTGATCCGTGATGGCCTGGGCAAAGTATCTGGACATCTGGTCGAGCGACTGGTTGATCGTTTCTGCTGAGGTCTCCGTCTGCACCGGAGATGATGCCTCGTGCGCCGGGGATGGCGCCTGAGAGGTGGCACAAGCTCCAAGCAAAAGGGACAAAGTGCCCACCGCAAGCCAGCCCATTACAGGTGTTTTCATTCCGCTTCTCCTCGGTTCCTTGAGCGTTCTGGCGCTCACCTTTAGGTGATGCCCCGACCAATTCCTTCTCACTTCCCAATACCGGACCTTCAGGCTGTGCCTCCGCTCCCGAGAGCGCCGCGAGGATGAGCACGTTACCGGGGTGTTTCCCGATGGGGTGCGGCTAGCCGAATCTCCTTTCAAGTTTTGACTTCGGGGTCAGCTTGTCGGAACCGTGCTGAATATCTGCTGAACTCATGCTCTCGCGTGCCACCCTTCACGCCCGCACGTTAAGGTGTGCTTGATGCGGCTGGTCTGTTTGGGGGACTTGGCGTTGGAAGGCTCGGACTTCCGGCGCGCGGGTCCGCTCCTCTTGCTCGCCTACCTCTCGCTCGAAGGCAAGCAGCCCAGGACGCACCTGGCGGAGTTGTTCTGGCGGCGTGAGGGGGAAGCGCACACTCGCCGTCAGCTGTTGAACAACTTGTCCCAGGCGTTGACTTTGCTGCGCCGTCACGCCCCTGGCGTCGTTGGGAGCGACGGCACCAGCGTCTGGTCCCTGGTCACCACCGACGTGGCTGAGTTCCGTCAGGCGCTGGAAGACCAAGATCACGGGCGCGCTGCCGCGCTCTACACAGGCCCGTTCCTGAGCGGTCGCGACAACGGCTGGGGCATTGAACTTGAGGGGTGGTTGTTCGATCAGCGCGAACGCCTGGCCGAACAGGCGCAGGGAGCCTTGATCGAGCTGGCCGAGCGGGAGTCGCAAGACCGCCCGCATGAGGCAGCCCGGCGCGCTCACGACGCGTTCTGCCTGGCCGAGCCCCAGCCCGGCGCGCTGCCCCGCCTGCATGCGCTGCTCTGGGAGCACGACCGCCGTCTGGCCCGGGAGATTGAGGACCTGGCCCGGGGTTACGGGGTGAGCTTGGAGAAGTCTTCCGGGCAGGGTCAGGCGGCCCCGTCCAATGGACTCGCGGCGCACCGCCTGCCCGCGCGAGGAACCTCATTCGTCGGCAGGAGCCGTGAACTTGCGGAGGTCACCCGGCAACTCCTCCAGCCCGAGTGCAGGCTGTTGACGCTGACCGGGGCCGGTGGCGTTGGCAAGTCAAGGCTGGCGCTTCAGGCCGCCTCCAGCTTGCTCGACCAGGAACCGTTCCAGGACAGGGTCTTCTACGTCGCCCTGGAGGCGCTCAGCTCGGCAACGCTGATTCCGGGCAGCGTTGCGACTCAGCTCGGACTCACGCCCGAAGGCCGAGAGCCCGACCTCGAGGCTGTCTGTCGCCACCTGGGCAAGCAGCACGCGCTTCTCGTGCTCGATGACTTCGAGCACCTGAGGGACGGCGCGCTAGTGCTGCACGAGTTGCTCCGGGGCTGCCCCAACCTGAAGCTGCTCACGACGTCCCGTGAACCCTTGAGCCTAGGCGAGGAGTGGCTATTCCCGGTGGCGGGGCTCGCCCTGCCGGGCGAAGCCGACGCGCCGGGCGCGTCGGCGCAGTGCGACGCCGTTCGGCTCTTTTGCCAGCGCGCCCGCCAGGCAGGACGTGCATTCGAGCCAGCGCCCACCGACCTGCCGCACGTGCTGGAACTCTGTCGCCTGCTGGCGGGCGCACCGCTGGCGCTCGAGCTGGCCGCTGCGTGGCTCCCAGTGCTGTCGCCGGGCGAGTTGGTGCGCGAGGTCGCGCGCGACCTGGACGTGCTCGGCTCGCACGCACAGGACCGCGACGAACGCCACCGGGACCTCAGGGCTGTCTTCGAGGGGTCATGGAAACTACTTTCCCCCCAGGAGCAGCGCGTCCTGGCTGCGCTGTCAGTATTTCGCGGGGGGTTTACCCGGGAAGCCGCCGCAGAGGTCGCTGGCGCCTCCATGGCGACCCTCGCCTCGCTTGTGAGCAAGTCCCTGCTGCGCGTCCTACCACCAGGGCGCTATGACCGGCACCCGCTCATTCACCAGTACACGCGGGAGAAGCTGGCGCAGGGCGCAGCGGACCTCGCACGCCTTGAGGCGCGACATTTTACCTACTTCCTGGCGCTGGCCCGCGAGACGAGGCCCCTCTTGGACGGTGCTGAGCAGAACGTCTGGCTGGAGAGGATCGAGCAAGAACACGACAACTTCCGGGCGGCGCTCGACCATGCCTTGACGCGCGGGGCATCCGACGAGGCCCAGAGCTTGGCTGGCGAGCTGTGGTGGTTCTGGCATACGCGCGGCTACCACGCGGAAGGCCGGGCGTGGCTCACGAAAGCACTCGACCGGGCTGACCCGACCCCGACGCCCGAACGGGCGAAAGCCCTGAGGGGAGCGGGGTGGCTGGCCACCCAGCAGAGTGACTACCCGGTGGCCGAGACTTACATGCGCGAATGCCTAGCCGTCTACCGGTTCCTGGACCGCTCACAGGACGTTGCGGCCGCACTCAACAACCTTGCGGGCATCTCCTACTACGCCGGGGACCTCGACACGTACGAGCGTTACCTGGTTGAGGCGCTCGCCATCTGCCGGGAACTGAGCAACACTCGGGGCACGGCCGTCATCCTCGGCAATCTTGGGAACCTGGCGTTCGAGCGGGGTGATCCCGAGCAGGCGCGGTCGCTGTACTGGGAAAACGTGCGGCTGTTACAGGAAGCGGGCGACGAGAAGCTGGTCGCCGAGAGCCTCATCGAATTGGGGGGCATAGAGACGGCCCTGGGCAACTACCTTGCGGCCCGTGACCTGATCGACCGGGGCCTGGCCTCGGCTCGCGCGCTCGCGCATACATTCAACATCGCTTCCGGTCTGGAGACGCTTGGGACCCTCGACCGCAAAGAAGGCAACCATGATCAGGCGCGTTCCCACTATCGCCAAAGCCTCGTGCTCTGGCACGAACTCGGGCACCGGCTCGGTATCGTCCATGTGCTCGAAGGTCTCCTCCATCTCGCCGTAGAGCGCCGGGAGTGGCGACGGGCGGCCTGTGTCCTGGGGGCCACCCAGGCGATCCGGGAAACCATAGGTGCCCCGCGTTCGCCTTATGATCAGCTGGAACTCGGCGACGTCCTTAAAGAACTGGCCCCGCAGCTTACCGATCGTGTGCACGCCTCGGCCGAGCGCGAGGGGCGAGTCATGACCCTCG
>NZ_KB906425.1:10000-26048 GCF_000381345.1 Deinococcus apachensis DSM 19763
CTCCTGGTGCGCGATGTCGGACAGGCGCATGCCCAGGTCGTAGATGATGTCCTCCCACTTCCAGCCGCCGCGCGAAGTGATCATGGCGGTCCCGTTCATCAGGTTGTCGAACACCGCGTCGAGACCGGAGACACTCAGGCCCTCGTAGCCGGTGAAGTCCCGGCCCCAGCGGCGGAACTCCAGAAACTGGGAGAGGTCCTGCGGGGCCACGAAGCAGTGGTCGTGCAGCGAGATCATCAGCTCTTCCTGAAACAGCCGCCGCACCCGCGCCTCCTGCTCCGGGGTCACCTCGACCCGGCGGCTGGGAACCCGGTTGAGTTCGGGGGCCAGCGGCCAGACCCGATAATCCCTGCCCGCTTCCAGGTACGAGAACGACTTGTAGCCGCTGTAGTTCTTCTGCTGCATCGGGGCGTCCTGAAGGTCCGTCATGGGGGCTCCTGGTGGGGAAAAGTCGTGTCAGAAGGCTCGAGTGGGCACCCTTATTTTTCGACCGTATCCAGCTTCTCCGACCCCGTCGGGCTGGGGACCCAGCCCTTCACCCCTGCGCCGCTGGCCACCAGCAAGCGCGAATGCACGATAGGGATGCGCACGGCCTCCTTGAACATGATCTCGTCGACCTTCTGGTAGTAGGGCAGGCGCTGGGCCGCGTTCGGCAGCTTGCGGGCGCTGGCGAGGGCCGCGTCCGCCTCCGGGCTGGTCCAGCTGATGTCGGTGGTCGAGCCGCCAGCGATCAGGTAGGTGTAGGCGCTGTCAGGATCGGTGACGTACACGAAGCCGAGCATGAACGCCTGGAGCTTGCCGTCCTGGCGGTCCTGCAGGTACTTGGCCCAGTCGGCGGTCTTGAGGTTGACCTTGATGCCGATGGCCGAGAGGTCGGCGGCCATCGCCTCGGCAATGGGCTTCGGGGTCGGGTAGTAGGGGCGCGAGACGGGCATGTACCACAGGTCCAGCGTGAAGCCGTTCGGGTAACCCGCGGCGGCCAGCATCCTCTTGGCTGCCGCCGGATCGAACTTGTAATCGGTGACCGTCTTGGCGTAGTACCTCGCGAGGGGCGGCGGCAGCAGGTGGCCGTCAGTGGTACCCAGACCGTTCCAGAAGGCGTCCACGATGGCCTTCTTGTTCAGGGCCATGGCGATCGCCGTGCGAACCCGCACGTCCGAAAGCGGCTTGTAACTGGTGTTCAGCCCCAGGTACCCGAGATTGAGGGCGGGGCGCAGGACATCCCTCAGCTTGGCATTGGACTGGATAGCCTTGAGCTGGTCGGGGAGCAGCTCGGCCGCGATGTCCACCCCACCCGTGAGCAGCTCGTTGAGGCGCCCGGCGGGGTCCTTGACGAAGCGGAAGACCAGGGTGTCGGATTTGGGCAGCCCGGCGCGGAAGTACCTGGGATTGCGGCTGAGCTCCACGTTGACGCCGCTGGTCCACTTCTTCAGCACGAAGGGGCCCGTCCCCACCGCCAGACCTGCAGGGGTGCCGTACTGCACGGGGTCTTTCCGGATGGCCGTGGGGCTGGCGATGCCGAACAGCCCCGCGTCGGCCAGCACCGAGCCGAGGGCCGGATAGGGCTGCCCCAGCACGATGTCGATGGCGTAGGCATTCCTGACCCGCACGTCCTTGACGATGGAACTCGCCTCGCCCTTGAAGCCGCCCAGGTTGTTCTTCCAGCCCAGGAAGGGTTTCTTCGCGCCGAACTGGAAGCTGGGGTCCCACCACCGCAGGAAGTTGAAGCGCACGGCCTCCGCGTTCAGCGGCGTGCCGTCGTGGAACTTGACGTTCTGGCGCAGGTAGAACGTCCAGGTCAAACCGTCGTTGCTGGTGGTCCAGCGAAGCGCCAGGTCCGGCTGCAAATCCACGGTGCCGGGCTTGAAGCTGATCAGGCTGTTGTAGATCTGCGTCTGAACGTACGCACTGTTGCCGTCCGCCGTGACACTGGGGTCCAGGCTGATGGGCTCACCGCTCAGCCCAAACACAATGGTCTTCGCTGATGCGCCGCCCGCCAAGAGAAGTCCCGCCAGAAGCCATTTACGCATGTTCGTCTCCCTCCGGGGTCTGCCCCCGCGTGAATTCGTCCAGAAACGTGACCATCGACCGCTCGAAGTCCAGGATGCCCGCCACCGTGCAGTACTCGTTGCTGGAATGCTGCCGCGAGCCGTGGCCCAGGCCACCGGTGACGTAAGGCAGGCCCAGCAGGCGCTCGAAGACGTAATAGGGCGCACTTCCGGGATTGATAGGCCACAGCTGCAGCTCCCCGTGCAGCGCCCGGTAGGTGCGGATCATCGCCTGCACGGCGGGTTCGTCCAGGCTGAGCTTCGACCAGGGGTACTTGTTGTAGACCTTAATCTCGATGTCAGAGAATCCTCCCTCGTCCAGGTGAGCCCGCAACCCGGCCAGGACCTTATCGGGGTCCATGTCGGGCACCATCCGCACGTCCACCTTGGCCGTCGCCTGATGCGGGAGCACGGTCTTGGTTTCCGGGCCGATGTAGCCCGCGGCCAGGCCGTCGATATTGAGCTGCGGCTGCGAGAACAGCCGGTGCCAGGCCCGGCGGTCGTCCGGCTCCTTGAGCCGCCGCACGGCGTACGCTTCCCGGAACACCCCGGCGTCGAACAGGCCCCCGTCGATCTGCTCGTCGAGCAGGGCCGCCTCCCGGTCCGGGAGCGGGCGCACGTCGTCGAAAAAGCCCTTCACCCGAATGGTTTCGTCGTCGTCGATAAAGCTGGCGAGGGCTCGAGTGAGTCGCCACGCCGGATTCCTCACCCAGGCGTTGTAACTGCCGTGGATGCCGCGCTCGGTGGGGCCGCCCCAGTCGCCGCCGGTGCAGATCAGCTCCACGTACAGCATTCCCTTGGTGCCCAGCACCAGGCTGGGCATCCCGGCCTCATCCTGCTCGAAGAAGGGAAACAACACCGCGTCGGCCCGCCGGAGCCTATCCGCGTACCGCTCGGCAAAGGCCGGAAAAGAGCGGCTACCCATCTCCTCCTCGCCCTCGACGGCGAACAGCAGGTTGACCGGCAACTTCCCGTCCACCCGTTGAATGCTCCGCATGGCGGTGAAGAAGGCGGCGAGCGGCCCCTTGGTGTTGACGGCCCCCCGGCAGATGACGCTGGGCCCCAGCCCGGGCAGGTCGTGGATTTCGGCGCCGAACGGCTCGGCCATCCAGCCGTCCTCGTCGGTGGGCATCACGTCGTACATGCCGTAGATCAGCAGGGTCTGGGGAGCGTCCTGCCACAGCTCGCCGTACACGATGGGATGGCCCGGGGTCTCGACGACCTCGGCCTCGCCGCCCAGGGAGGCGATGAGATCGGCCACGGCGCGTGCCGTCTCGCGGATGCCTTCGCCGGTGTAACTGATGCTGGGCTGGCGCAGGAAGCGGCGGATGTCTTCCAGGTCGTCCTCAAAATGATGCTTCAGGTCAGCGTGGATGGCCTCAACGTTCATGCTCCTCCTTGGTATGGCTGCGAAACGCCGGGAACTCGCCGGAGTCCTCCGAAGCGGTGAAACCGTGGGCATGTGCCTCCCTGCGCCGAGGCCCGAATACCCTGCCATTCCATTTCTTCTGCATGGGCCTCCTGAAGTGCCTTCAACTGGTTGGATCCGTGGCGTCCCGCACGGCGTCGCCCAGCAGGTTGCTCGCCAGCACCGTGACGAGGATCAACAACCCGGGGTACACGGCAAGTCGGGGGGCGGTGTAGAAGTAGTTCTGGGCGCCGCTGAGCATGTTTCCCCAGCTGGCGTTGGGGGGCTGGATGCCCAGGCCGAGGAAGGACAGCGCCGATTCCGCCAGGATGGCCGTGCTAATGCCGACGCTGGCATTCACGATCAGGGTGGGCAGCACCTGGGGCAGCACGTGCCGGAACAGCACCCGGCCGTCGCGCCCGCCCAGCGCGCGGGCGGCCTCCACGTACTGCTCCTCGCGGTATTTCAGGACCTCGCCGCGCACCAGCCGGGCGAGCCCCATCCAGGAGGTCAGGCCGATGACGAGGACCAGCGGCACCAGCCCCGGGCCGAAAAAGGTCAGGGTGAGAACGCTGACGAAAAAGGCGGGCAGGGCCAGGATGCCGTCGGTGAACCGCATCAGCAGGCCCTCCAGCCACCCGCCATAGAATCCCGCCAGCGCGCCGATGAACGTGCCGACGATCAAGGAAACCAGCACCGCGAAGAGGCCGACCAGCAGGCTGACACGCCCACCGAGCATCAGCCGGATCAGGACGTCACGGCCGTTCTCATCGGTGCCCAGGGGATGGCTCCAGCTCACGCGCCCCAGGGTGTTGCCCAGGTCGAGGGCCTCCGGGTTGACGGGCCGCAGCACCGGCCCCAGGAACGCGAACAGGACCACCGCGATCAGGACGGCCGCCGCCGTGACCGCCACCGGGTCACGGCGCAGTCGACGCCAGGTTCGCTGGGCCGGCGCCTGGGGGGAGTTGAGCAGCCGGGCCGTCAAGTCAGACCTCCGTGCGGATCCGGGGGTCGATCAGGGGGTAGAGCAGATCGACGAGCAGGTTGAAGAGCACCACGGCGAGCGCCACCACCAGGGTCACGCCGAGGATCAGCGGGTAGTCGCGTCCCAGCGCCGCTTCCACGCTGAGCCGCCCCATGCCGGGCCACGCGAAGATGGTCTCGGTCACCGCGGCGCCCCCCACCAGGCGGGGGAGTTGCAGGCCGATCACGGTGACGACTGGGATCAGGGCATTCTTCAGGACGTGGCGCCGGTTCACGGCGCGCTGCGGCAGCCCTTTGGCCCGCGCCGTCCGGACATGGTCGAGCCGCGCGGCGCTGCGGACACTGGAACGTGTGTAGCGCAGCAGCTCCGCGATGGAAGCGCTCGCGAGCACGACTGCGGGCAGCAGGAGATGCCGCAGGAGGTCCCCCACGTCCCCTTCCCGGCCGGTGGTGTACATCCCGCCCGCGGGCAGCACCGGGCGCAGGACCGCGAGGGCGATGATCAGCATCAGGCCCAGCCAGAAGACGGGCACCGCGAGCACCACGACGCTGATCACGCTGATCAGCCGGTCCAGCCAGGAGTGCGGGCGCAGGCCGCAGAGGGTGCCGAGCGGCACCGCGACGAGCAGCGTCAGCAGCAGGGAGGCGCCCGCCAGGATGAGCGTGTTGCCCAGGCGCGAGGCGATGACCTGCAGGGTGGGCGTTCCGAACAGGAAGCTCTGCCCGAGGTCGCCCCGAACGGCGCTCCCCACGAACTTGAGAAACTGCAGCGGCAGGGGATCGTTCAGCCCCAGACGTGCCTCGATGGCGGCTCGTTCGGCGTCCCGCAGGGCCGGGTCCGCCAGCAGCGAGGGCCCCCCCGGGGCGAGCCGCACGATGAAAAAGGTCACGACCCCCACCACGGCCAGCACGACCAGCGCGTGCAGGACGCGCCGGGCGACGTATCCGGGGGTGAGCATCAGCGCAGCTGGAACCGCTCGCTATAGCGCAGGGCGTCGCGGATGCCCAGGTCAGGGACGCCGGTCAGCCTCTTGCTGATGGCCTGCAGTTCCTTGGGATAGTAGAGGACGAGCACCGGAGGGTCCTGCATGGTCAGCCGCTGGTAGGCGTTGTAGATGTTCTTGCGGGCGGCCGGGTCCACCGTCTCGCGGCCCCGCTTGAGCAGGGAGTCGGCGCGCGCGTTGCTCCAGGACGCCTCGTTGTTGTCCTGGCCGGTGGCGTAGAACGAGTATTGGTCCGGGTCGGGGGGGGTGGTCCACCAGATCAGGTTCGCGTCGTACTTCCCGGGAATCAGGTAGTCGCGCACCAAGGTGGCGAACTCCAGGGTCTGCAGGGTGACGTCCATGCCGATCTTCTTGAGGTCCTGCTGCACGGCCAGCGCCGCCTGTTCACGGGTGGCGTTGCCCTTGTCCACGATCAAGGTGAACTTGAAGGGCTCACCCTTGGCGTTCACGAGCATGCCCTGGGCATTGGGTTTCCAGCCCGCCTGCGCGAGGAGCTTTTTGGCCTGCGCCGGATCGTAGGTGATCGGCTTGATGGACTTGTCGTAGTAGGTGCGCAGCGCCGTCGGGATGGTGCTCGTGGGATAGGCGGCGTAGCCCTTGAGGATGCCGTCGATGATGGCCTTGCGGTTGACCGCATACTGCATCGCGCGCCGCACCGTGGCACTGGTAAACAGCGGGTTTTTCAGGTTGAAGAACACCAGGTAGTGCTGGACGGCGTCGGCCTGTTTGATGGTGACGTTCTGCGCGCCCTGGACGCTGGGCAGGTTGCTGGGTTCCAGCGTCACCCAGTCGAGCCCCCCGGAACGCAACTGCGCGACCTGGGTGTTGAGGTCCGGCACGACCTTGAAGGTGATGCCCGCCAGCTTGGGGGGGCCGCCGTAGTAGTCCTTGTTGGCGACCAGGGTGACGCTCGCACCGGGCACGACCCGGGAGACCTTGAAGGGCCCGGTGCCAATGGGCATCTGGCGGTTGAAGGCGGTCGCCGAGTTGAGGTCCTTGCCCTCCAGGAGATGTTTGGGCAGGATGCCCGCGTTGTGCCCCAGCAGGATCAGGAACGGCGCGAAGGGGCGGGAGAGGACGAAACGTACGGTGTTCTTGCCCCTCGCCTCCACCGACTTGATGGAGCTGAAGTCCGAAGCCAGGCGTGAACCGCTCTTCGGGTCCCGGGCCGCGTTGAACGTAAACACCACGTCATCGGCGGTAAACGGCTTGCCGTCGTGCCAGCGCACGTTGTCCCGCAGGGTAAAGGTGTAGACCAGGCCCCCGTTGGTGATCGTCCAGCTTTTGGCGAGGTCGGGGACCGGCTGGAGGTCCTCGTTGGGCCGCACCAGGCCTGGGAAGATCACCTTGTTCACCAGGATGCTGCCCAGCTCGGGCGCGATCAGGGGGTTCATGATCGGGTCGTTGATCAGGGGCAGCTGCAGGATGCCCTGCTGGGCCCCCGCGACCCCCACGCCCAGGGCGAAACTCAGCGCCATCAACGGTCGTTTCATCACTGTCCTCCTTGGACGGGAATCTCGATGCGTTCCAGGGCGCCCCGAACGGCGTCCCGGGCGTCCGTAAGGTGGGCGACCAGGCGGTTCTGGCCGCGGGTCGCGTGGGTGAGCACGAAACCGCGCTCTTCAGGACCGGCCCCCTCGAGCTGCCCGAGAATGGCGAGGTCGGGGAGCGTCGGCACATGCTCGGCGGGATCGTGGAAGAACGCGGGGACCTGCGTATAGCTGGCCTGAACGAGGTGCCGGGCCACCGAGATCAGCGCGACGTTCACCCGGCGCACCGCGGGAGACGCGAGGGACTCATCGCTCAACTCCTGGGCGGCGCGGACCAGCCGCTGCAGGTCGAGGCGCAGCTCGTGGACCGCCGAGCGCGTCGGGCTAAGATCGAAGGCCGTCCCCGCCGCAGCCGCGTACTCGTTCAGCGCCTCGCCGATCTCGTCCAGGGTCCGGGTGTAGTCGAAGGGGATGATGGTCTGGTTGGCGGTGCGGTAGGCCGACAGCAGGTAGATCCGGATGTCCTTGAGCAGGATGTCGCGGTCGGCCACCTCCAGGGTGTCGTCCTCGGTGTGCCAGGCGATGTTGCCCCCGCAGCCCCCCACCGCGTAATAGCCCTTCTCGGCGCGCAGGTCATCGGGCATAGTCGAGAGCAGCAT
The DNA here is from genome assembly GCF_000381345.1 of Deinococcus apachensis DSM 19763. NCBI lineage: Bacteria > Thermotogati > Deinococcota > Deinococci > Deinococcales > Deinococcaceae > Deinococcus > Deinococcus apachensis. The sequence continues at coordinate 17,594 of NZ_KB906425.1, forward strand.
GAAAAACCCGCTCAGCCCGATGTTGTTGAAGGAGTAGTCGCCCGCGCGCACCGGGCGTTCCGCGTGCATCTCCTGGCCCGTGACGTCACGGATGATGTCGCCCGCCCAGCCGGTGGCCTCCGCCATCACGCTCACGTCCTTGTACTCGGTCGCCCAGCGGCAGCCCGGAGAGTCGCAGTTGATCTGGACCACGCAGTTGCGGTACAGGTCCAGGGCGAAGTGGTCGGCATACCAGGTGCTCCCCGCGTACCGTCCGGTCGAGTGCCCCGGCCACCAGGCGATCCGGACGCTGCGGCGCAGCTCAGCACGGTGGTTCCAGAGGTTGCGGGCGACTTCCAGCAGGGTGGCGTCCCCGACGGCGTTGTCGCCCACCCCGTAATCCCAGGAGTCGTAGTGCCCGTGGAGCAGGACGAACGCCTCGGGGTCCTCCGTCCCGGGGATGGTGACGACGGGGATGGGCGAGGGAAACCAGCCCTCCTCCAGATCGGTCTTCAGTACGGCGTTCGCCCCGGCCTGCGCCAGTTCGATCAGCCGGTCCCCATCGGGCCGGTTGACGTTGGCGACCGCCACCTGGGGTTTGCGCGGCAGGTCGTGCAGGTCCGGGGTTCCCCAGATGCTCGTGCAGATGCCCCAGTGGGCGCGGGCCCCGGGGTTGATGGCGATCACGCCCACCGCCCCGCGCCGTTCGAGTTCCCGGATCTTGCCCGGCATGCCGAAGCCCTCGGTGATGACGATCTTGCCGCGGACATCCACATTCCCCGCCAGGAGGGCGCTGGAGAACATGTCGTCGGCATTCGCCGCGTACACGCTGGGCTGGTAGACCAGGGGTGCCGCCAGCCCGTCCCGGTAGATGGCACTCATGGCCATCGGCTTGGCGAAGAAGGTCTCGTCGCCGACTGTCACGCTCGCCTGACGCGGCAGGCTGAGAAACAGGTCCGCGCGGTGCACCTCGACGGGAATGCCGAGCTCACGGAGGCGCTGCTCGATCTGCTCCGCGGCGCGCTGCACGTCGCTGGGGTGCTCGCGCTTGAGGCTGCTGAAGGTCGTGATCAGGTCCCAGGGTCGGTCGAGCGTGACGGCGTCGAGAAGCTGGCGTTCTGCAGCGTGCAGCATATCCATCCCCCTGTGATTCACCAGGTGAACTAACGATTCATATGGTGGACTGTATTTGCGTGTAGTGTGCGGTCAACGTATGCCAAAGTCAAGTGCAGCCCCGGAGTCCTCAGCGGAGTACACCATCTCGGCCCTGGAAGCTGGCCTGCAGGTCCTGGCCCTGGTCGGCCAATTCCCGGAACTGAAAATCCCGCAGCTGGCCACCCGGGCGGGCATGACGAGGAGCAAGGTCTACCGAATCCTCCAGACGCTGGCGCGCCTCGGTTACGTCTGGTTCGACGACGAGCACGCGGTGCGCCTGGGCTCGGCTTCCCTCATCCTCGGTCAGCAGGCCCGGGAGCAGTATTCGCTGAACCAGGCGGCCCGGCCGATCCTCGACCGACTGGCGGACGAGACCGGGGAAAATATCCACCTCGTGGTCCGTGAAGGCCAGCATTCCCTGGTCGTCGACGTCCGAACCTCACCACACCCGGTGAGAATGTTCGCTCGTATCGGGCGCGTCGGCCCTCTCCATGCCGGTGGGTCGTCCAAGGTGCTGCTCGCTTACGCGCCCCGGGACGTACTGGACGCCATTCTCTCCCGGCCCCTCGAACGGTTCACCGCGGGCACCATCACCGATGCCGCGGCACTGGAACAGGCGCTGCGCCACATCCGGGAAGACGGGACGCATGTGGCGATCTCGGATCTGGAGGAGGACACCTTCTCGATTGCCGCCCCCATCTTCGATGACCAGGGTCAGGCCGTGGCGTCCGTCAGCATCGCCGGGCCACTGATGCGCCTCGACCCGAACAATCAGGAGCGGTACCTTGGCCTGATCCGCGAAGCCAGCCGCGAGCTTTCAGAGCGTCTTGGATTTTCGGCTGGACTGCAGCTGGCCGAATGGTCAGCCACAACCCCGTGACAGCGTTCGAAACCTCTCCAGGAGGGAGGCCCGCAAGGCAGGGCAACGCTCGCCTCGCTCAGAAAGGTTGCCAGGCGGCGACAAGCTTTCCGCGATTCGCCCCACCAGGAGACTGAATTCGCTCATGGGTACCTGGAGCTTCAGGTGTCCAGCCTACACAACTTTTGGTAAAGGGGCAGGGTCACCAGCAGCCTTGCAAAGGTTCTGGCAACCTCATTGAGGCAGGGTCGATTACTGCAGCAGGTGGCCTGAACGTCAGGCCGCCTGATGAATCGCCTCCTGTCCGACCTGGAACGCTGTGGACGGGGTGCCTCGTCGGACCGGGGCGGGGACGGTGATTCGGGTGTGCCGGTGAAGGTTCGAGACTCGGGCGTGCGGGGCGAGAACTTCCTGAGTGCGCCGTCGTCGCTTGAAGCTGAGCTGGCTGCGTTCCTGCCGCCGTGCCCGGCGATGCGACTGTCCACGAGGTTGTTGCAGCGGCGGTGGGGACAACCTGGACGTGCTCCACACGGTGGAGCACGGGAAGCTCGCGCAGCGCTGCCCCGCACTGGAGCTGGTCGGTGTGAAGGACCTCCGGGACGTCGTCTTCTCCCAACAACCTGCAGAAGAACGTTCTGGCCGCCTCAGTGTCGCGGTGTTGCCACAGGAAGACGTCCAGCACGGCCCCGTATTCATCCACGGCTCGCGACCGCTCAGCGCCCAGAGGCGGCTCTGAGCGCGCTGTCAGCGCGAGGAGGGTTTCACCCCGCTGACGTCAACGCACCTCTCGTCGGTCGGCTGTCCGGTTTGACCATCTCCCCTACCGCCCCTACACCTACCATGCGAATGCAGCCATCAGGGGTACGGCCACGACGAGCTCTTAGACTTGAGCGCTTTACGGCACGCGTACGGTAATCGGTATGTCGAGGCTGTGTACCGGGAGCTCCGTTACCTCAGGGATGGCATAGGACGTGGAGAGCCGAAGCGTCATGCGGTAATCACCTGAGGCCACGTTGATGGCCTGAATCCCCACGTCGCCCTCCAGAGTGCCGTCATCACGAACCCGTAAAGTGTTTGGTGTCAGGAACAGGTCAATTCCGGGGGCAGCAACCAGCAGCGACGCGAAAAACCAGCTGGCCATCCTCACCCGCCGTCGGCTTCTCACCCGAGATCACAATCCAACCGCCCTTATCCGCGATCACGACGCCAGGCCCCAGCAGGGGGCTGGGTTTCGGCACCCAGATAATCAACGCCTCGTGCAGCGTCCTGACACCGCTCGTGTCAAGGCAACCAAACGCATCCCACTCAATCCAGCGACTTCCCAAAAACGCCCACCTGCTGAGCGCTTTTTTGAACTACTGGGTTTACTATGTCCCATAGAATCACAGCTTTTCCCAATTCCGGTGCACCCACGGTACACACCCATCAGCGAGGTCACGGGGACGCCCGGCTGCTACAAAAACCCCTATGGTCTGGATCATCTGATTCCGCTTCCTGAGACTCCACGACTGTGAGCTGAGTTCGGCAAGACGGTGGGCAGGCGTCAGACTACCCGACATGTCTGCCTCCACGTTTCGGTTCGACAATACCTATGCGCGGGACCTGCAGGGCTTCTACGCGCCCTGGAAGCCAGCTTCCGTTCCTTCACCGAGCTTGCTGTTCTTCAACCGTGAACTGACCCTTGAGCTGGGGCTGGATCCCGAAAGGCTGGACGGGCCCGAAGGTGCGGCCATCTTTGCTGGCAACCAGGTTCCTGAGGGGGCCGAACCGCTCGCCCAAGCCTATGCTGGCCATCAGTTCGGCGGGTTCTCGCCTCAACTGGGCGACGGACGCGCCCTGCTGTTGGGTGAGGTCATTGATCGGCTCGGACGCCGCCGCGACATCATGCTCAAGGGCTCGGGCCGCACCCCCTTCTCGAGGGGGGGCGACGGCAAGGCGGCCGTTGGCCCCATGCTGCGTGAGGTGCTGATCGGCGAAGCCATGCATGCACTCGGGATCCCGACCACACGTGCCCTCGCGGTGGCGGGCACGGGCGAGCCTGTCTACCGTGAGCGGCCCCTGCCGGGTGCCGTGCTCACCCGCGTGGCGGCGAGCCACCTGCGCGTAGGCACCTTCGAGTTCTTCAGCGCTCGCCGCGACACGGAACGGGTCCGGCAGCTCGCTGACTACGCCATTGCCCGGCATGACCCAGACCTCGTCGGTACAACTGACCGGTATCTTGCCCTGCTCCGGCGAGTGGCACAGCGGCAAGCCGCTCTCATTGCTCAATGGATGAATGTCGGATTCATCCACGGGGTGATGAACACCGACAACGTGACGATTTCCGGGGAGACGATCGATTACGGACCGTGTGCCTTCATGGAGGCGTACAACCCGGACGCGGTGTTCAGTTCCATTGACCGTGGTGGGCGCTACGCCTACGGCAATCAGCCCCTGATTGCGCGCTGGAGCCTTGCGCGCCTGGCCGAGACCCTGCTGCCGCTCATCGCCGAAGATGAGAGCGAAGGCGCCGTGTCGAAAGCCGTCGGCCGGGCGACCGAGGTAATTGATGCATTCCCTGAGTGGTACGCCGCCGCGCTGTTGAAAGGCCAGCGAGAGAAGTTGGGCCTGCGAGGTGGCGACGATGAGCCGGACCGCGCGCTCGCGGCGGACTGGTTGACGCTGCTGCACCAATACGGGGTGGACTTCACCCTCGGGTGGCGACGACTTGCCGATGCGGCGGACGGCGATGACATGCTGCTTCGTTCCCTCTTCCCCCAACCGCAGGCGCCCGACGCCTGGCTTGCCCGCTGGCGATCACGTGTTGAGAGCGAAGGCGGGCATGCCCTGGAATGGAGCGAACGAGCCGAGCGCATGCGCCGCGTCAACCCGGCGGTCATCCCGCGCAACCACCGCGTTGAGGAAGCGTTGTCAGCGGCCTCCGACAAAGGAGATCTCGCCCCATTCAGGCGCCTGCTGACTGCGCTGAGGCGGCCTTACGACGAGACGCAGGACCAGGCCGAATACATCGAACCGGCTGGCGCTGAGGTAACGGCCTGCTACCGCACCTTCTGCGGCACCTGACGACGCCATCCGGGTCAGGCATAGATTTCGTTACCTCCTGCCAATGACCGATCTGAGCGTAACGCGGTAGTAGAGCCACGGAAGGTTTTGGACCCCTTACCTCTACCGGTCAAGGTGACCAAATCACGCCCGCTCAACCCAACGACTTCCCAAGAAGGCCTGCTGAGCGGGCGTTTTTCCTTTTCTCCCCTCCCCTGCCTTCCCCCCTATTCGCATCGTTTCCCATCTCTACCGCACACATCACGCCCTCTAGTGGGCCGTCAAGAACGGTCTGTCATTGTCAGGCTGCTGCAAGCACCGCCAGGAGGAAGGGCTCCTTGACAGACCAAAGTTGACGGCCCACTAGCAGGACTTTGTCACTCTGGGGTGGCGCTCAGCTGCCCCTTGCGAAAAACTGACGCACCTTTCCTGACAGACCACTAGAAGGTCGCATCATGAATGACCCAACGCCCGTTGTAGGTGGAGCCCACCTGAGCCTCGTAACGGACCGCTCGATACCGCTGTATGACGGGGTCGTACGTTCCCGTCTCATGGACGATGTTCCAGCCAGGCTGCAGTCGCACGTCGAAGGTGTATGCCTCTCCGGTGGCGGCGCACGTCACCTCTCCCCTCATTGCACCTACCGCCTGGGTGAAGAAGAACAGGCGGCGGTCCGTGAAGGTCGTGCCGTCGGGCTGACGGACATCCGTTTGTGCGCGCAGTTCATAAGGTCCTCTGGTGTCGAGGAACGTCAGGGCGCTCAGCGAAGTGTAGGGCACGTCGCGCTCCACGGTGAGGCGAGTCACGTCACACCGCTGCGCCAGTTGAGTGCGCCACTCGGAAAGGTTTCGCGCCGGGAGAGACGTCATGACCGATACCTCAATCCGCACTATGACTGCACCACTCGCCGAAAGCGTGCCGACATGGCCGACCGTGACGTTATTGAAGGTGAAGAACAGGTCGGCGTCGGACGAAACGGCATTGTCCAGCATGCCGCTCCCGATGAACGCCCTACTTGTCGGATCATCACCCGGGGACGTGGCCGGAGAGCCGCACGCGGTGAGCACGGCGGCGAGGAGCAGCAGTGGTCGTGCGGCGGTCATGGTTCAGTCTGGCACACCGGGGAGAGCGGCACGCCCACAGAAGTGACTGGGCTGAACAAGTGACAGTTCTCCGGCCCCCCTATGGCAACCAGAATCCACACCTTAGCCTTCTCCATACGGAGGTCAGTAGGACATGTCACCCTCCTGTGGGCTCATGGAGGCGCTCCCTGCAGTTGTTCCCCACAATGCGGACAGCGACCGAGCCGGACCTCCTCCAGGGTCCGGCTCGCTTCTCGCCGTGCCTGGGGCAAGGTCACGACCTGCGCGGTGCCACAGGTCGAGGCGCGTACCGTTTGCAAGAACAACATCGTCAATATCACCAACGCCACGTGGTGCGTCAGGCCCCGCCACGACCGCCCCTCGAAATGGTCGAGTCCCAGTTCCTCCTTGGCCTGCTCGTGCAGCGTTTCGCACCCCCAGCGCGCCTTGATGTCCCGTACGATCTGCGTTTTGGAAGTATTGGCCGGGTGGTTGGTGACGTAGTACTTGATCTTACCACCTCGACGCTTCTCCCCGACCACCCAGACCAGCTCGCCGGGGAGATGGCGGCCACGGGCGTCCTCGACACCATCGGCAATGCGTGCTCGCACGACCAGCCAGCGCGACTTCTTGCCGCCCTTGACCGTGTGCCAGTGATGCGGCGGTAAGGCATGCAGCACGTCCCTGACGGGACGTGCCTGCTCACTCGGAACCGGATGCTTGCTGGGTCGCCCCTTTCCCTTGGCTTTTGGCGGCGGGTCGTGGACGGTCACGTGCTGGCCGAAGACCTTCTGGTGCCCCACGACCCCCACGGCCCAGGTCAGGCCCGGTGTGGTGAGCGCCCGACGGAACTCTTTGCTGACGCCGTATCCGGCGTCAGCCAGGACGATGCGAAACGTCACGCCCTGGGCTCGGACCCGGTCGAGTTCTTCCAGGGCGAGGTCGGCCTTAGACCTGTACGTTTGAAGGTCCTCGGGCACGCCCGCGAGGCAGCAACGCGCTGGATCGTTCGTCCAGCCCCTGGGCAGAAACAGCCGCATGCCGAGCGGCGCGAAGACACGCTGGTCGGCCAGGGTCAGGGTCACCAGCGCCTGACAGCCGCAGGCCGAGCTACGCTCGGCCAGTCGGTTGGCGAGTTTCCCCAGCGCACCGCAATACTGGTGGGCCACGCCGACGCTGTGCTCGCCGCTTTTAGGCAGAGCGGTGTCATCAATGATCAGCACGCCCTTCTTCCCAGCGCAGAGGGACTGAGCGCGTTCGGCCAGGAGGCAGTCGAGTGAATCAGTCGTCCAGGGGCTGACGTTCAGGAAATGGTGGAGGCGTTGGTACGGCCACCCGACGTGCTCAGCGATGGGCTCGGTACTCTTTCGTTCCAACGGAGCGAGCAGGCCCCGAACGTATCTGGGGAGGCAGGTGCGCTGCTTGGGATGGTCGAGGGTTTTCAGACAGGGAGACAGGAAGTCCGAAAATGACCGCTGCCAGTTGTGGGGGACGGGCACGACTGCCAGGATCGGTCACCACGGCGAGGGGCGGCTGAGCGCCGCCCCAGACTGACAAAGTCCTGCTATGGGCCGTCAAGTTTGGTCTGTCAAGGAGCCCTTCCTCCTGGCGGTGCTTGCAGCAGCCTGACAGTGACAGACCGTTCTTGACAGCCCACTAGTGGGCTGTCAGGAACGGTCTGTCACTTCTAACTGGCTGCAACTACGGCCGAAGGGGAAGGAGCCCTGACAGACCAAACTTGACGATCCACTAGGGCGTGTAGGCCAAGTGCGGAGGGCCGGAGAATATACGGCTACAACGTAGTTCTGAGGCAGAGCTACCAGGGAGTGCTGAAGGTGACTCCGGTCTCTCGGCACCGTCTGGCTCGACCTCTCCCACTTCCCGCTGGTCCACTTCGCCCCCTTGGCCTACACGCCCTAGTCCAGTGTCCACTTCGATTTGTCACATGGTGGAAGAAGAAAAAGTGGTTTAAGCGCACTCTCTTTCGGGCAGATGAAGTGCCAGACGAAAGTGGACACTGGACTAGTGGGCTGTCAGGAAAGGTCTGTCAGTTTTCTGGGGTAGAGACGGCTGAGCTTGGAGCGTGCCGTCTCCGAGGTGAAGGCCCAGTCGATGGGTCGGCCCCGCTCGTTGCGCAGCTTCCCGTACACCCCGACCACGCGCTCCAACTCTTCGCTCGTCCCGATGCGGTGATCAAGGGCCTGACGGGTCAACGCCGCAAACTCAAGCTCAATGGCGTTGAGCCAACTGCCGTGCTTGGGGGTGAAGTGCAACTCCAACTTCCGGGCCACGCGACGCGCTTCTGTCGGTTCAAAGGCCTCGTACAGCGCCCCTTTGC
>NZ_KB906426.1:0-2500 GCF_000381345.1 Deinococcus apachensis DSM 19763
CATGGCCAAAGGAACGTTTGAGAGGACGAAGCCGCACGTGAACGTCGGGACGATCGGGCACGTGGACCACGGCAAGACCACCCTGACCGCCGCCATCACCTTCACGGCGGCCGCGATGGACCCCACCGTCGAGAAGCTGGCCTACGACCAGATCGACAAGGCCCCCGAGGAAAAGGCCCGCGGCATCACCATCAACACCGCGCACGTCGAATACAACACCCCCACCCGCCACTACAGCCACGTCGACTGCCCCGGCCACGCCGACTACGTCAAGAACATGATCACCGGCGCCGCCCAGATGGACGGGGCGATCCTGGTGGTCAGCAGCGCCGACGGCCCGATGCCCCAGACCCGCGAGCACATCCTGCTCGCTCGCCAGGTGGGCGTGCCCTACATCGTCGTGTTCATGAACAAGGTGGACATGGTCGACGACGAGGAGCTGCTGGAACTGGTGGAGATGGAAGTGCGCGAGCTGCTCAGCAAGTACGAGTTTCCCGGCGATGACCTGCCGGTGATCAAGGGCAGCGCCCTGCAGGCGCTGGAAGCGCTGCAGGCCAACCCCAAGACCAGCCGCGGCGAGAACCAGTGGGTCGACCGCATCTGGGAACTGCTGGACGCCATCGACAGCTACATCCCCACCCCCGAGCGCGACACCGACAAGACCTTCCTGATGCCCGTCGAGGACGTGTTCACCATCACCGGCCGCGGCACCGTGGCCACCGGCCGCGTGGAGCGTGGCGTGGTGAAGGTGCAGGACGAGGTGGAGATCATCGGGCTGCGCGATACCAAGAAGACCACGGTGACGGGCATCGAGATGCACCGCAAGCTGCTGGATCAGGGCATGGCGGGCGACAACGTGGGGGTGCTGCTGCGCGGCGTGGCCCGTGATGACGTGGAGCGCGGCCAGGTACTGGCCAAGCCGGGCAGCATCAAGCCGCACACCAAGTTCGAGGCCAGCGTGTACGTGCTGTCCAAGGATGAGGGTGGACGTCACTCGGCGTTCTTCGGCGGGTACCGTCCGCAGTTCTACTTCCGCACCACTGATGTGACGGGTGTGGTGGAGCTGGCCGAGGGCGTGGAGATGGTGATGCCCGGTGACAACGTGACCTTCACCGTCGAGCTGATCAAGCCCATCGCCATGGAAGAGGGCCTGCGCTTCGCCATCCGCGAGGGCGGCCGTACCGTCGGCGCGGGCGTCGTCACGAAAGTGTTGGAGTAAACACAATGGTTGCCCCGAAGATTCGTATCAAACTGCGTGGCTTTGACCACAAGGCGCTGGACCAGTCCGCGAGCAAGATCGTGGACACGGTCCGGCGCACCGGGGCGGATGTGGCCGGTCCTGTACCGCTCCCCACCCGCATCCGCCGCTTCACCGTGCTGCGCGGGCCGTTCAAGCACAAGGACAGCCGCGAGCACTTCGAGATCCGCACCCACAACCGTCTGGTGGACATCATGAACCCCACCAAGAAGACGATTGACAGCCTCATGACCCTCGACCTGCCCACGGGTGTGGACATCGAGATCAAGACCGTCGGGGGCCGCGCATGAAGGGCATCCTCGGCACCAAGATCGGCATGACCCAGATCTGGAAGGGCGACCGCGCCGTTCCGGTGACGGTCGTGCTGGCGGGTCCCTGCTCCGTCGTGCAGCGCAAGACCAAGCTGACCGACGGCTACGAGGCCGTGCAGCTGGGTTTTGCCCCCAAGAGCGAGAAGCGCGTCAACCGCCCCCTGATGGGCCACTTCAAGAAGGCGGGGGTCGCCCCCGTGCGCTTCCTGCGTGAGTTCCGCGGCTTCACCCCCGACGGTGACACCGTGAACGTCGACATCTTCGCCGAGGGCGAGAAGATTGACGCGACCGGTACGTCCAAGGGTAAGGGCACGCAGGGCGTCATGAAGCGCTGGAACTTCGCGGGTGGCCCCGCGAGCCACGGCTCCAAGAAGTGGCACCGCCGCCCCGGTTCCATCGGCCAGCGCAAGACGCCCGGCCGCGTGTACAAGGGCAAGCGCATGGCGGGCCACATGGGCATGGAGCGCGTCACCGTGCAGAACCTCGAAGTCGTCGAGGTGCGCCCCGAGGAGAACCTCATCCTGGTCAAGGGTGCCCTCCCCGGCGCGAACGGTGGCCTCGTGGTGCTGCGCCAGGCCGTCAAGGGAGGCAGGTAAGAGATGGCGCAGATTAGCGTTATCGGCAAGAACGGCGGTCGTAGCATCGACCTCGATCTGCCGGAAGTGAACCCGCACGTGCTGCACGAGGTCGTGACCTGGCAGCTCGCCGGTCGCCGCCGCGGCACCGCGAGCACCAAGACGCGCGCCCAGGTCAGCAAGACGGGCAAGAAGATGTACTCCCAGAAGGGCACCGGCAACGCCCGTCACGGCGACCGTGGCGTCCCCACCTTCGTGGGCGGCGGCGTCGCGTTCGGCCCCAAGCCCCGCTCCTACGCCTACACCCTGCCCCGCAAGGTGCGCCAGCTCGGCCTGGCGATGGCCCTGGCCGACCG
>NZ_KB906426.1:7500-22180 GCF_000381345.1 Deinococcus apachensis DSM 19763
GAGCAACTGATCTTCCCGGAGATCACCTATGATATGGTCGACAAGGTCCGCGGCATGGACATCACCATCGTGACCACCGCGAAAACCGACGAGGAAGCCCGCGCGCTGCTCCAGGCGATGGGCCTTCCGTTCCGCAAGTAAGGACAGGTCATGGCGAATACCTCTAAAGTTGTGAAGGCGGCCCGCGGCAGCAAGTTTGCCGTGCAGAACTACAACCGTTGCAGCCGCTGTGGCCGTGCGCGCGGCTACTACCGCTTCTTCGGGATGTGCCGCATCTGCATCCGCGAGCTGGCCCACAAGGGCGAACTGCCCGGCGTGAAAAAGGCGAGCTGGTAAGACCCCTGCCGGATACGAACTGCCCCCTTTGGGCGGTGATCGTCCGGAGACTGGGAGCAGGACCCAACAGAAGAAGTGCCTGGAAGCAGGACCACTTTCTTTGGGAAGACTCGGGAGGCTGTCCAAGGACCGTCTCCCCCCCGCCCGGGGCCGAGTGCCCCCGGAGGCATCATGCTGAGTGATCCCATCGCCGACATGCTCACGCGCATCCGCAACGCGACGCGCACCCACAAGGAGAGCGTCGACATCCCGGCCTCCAAGTTCAAGGAGCAGCTCGCCCGGCTGCTGGTGCAGGAGGGCTACGTGGCCTCCGTCGAGCGCACCCGGCCGGAAGGCCAGAAGTTCGACGTGCTGCGCCTGACTCTGAAGTACGGCGCCAAGCGCGAGCAGGTCATCAAGCACATTGAGCGCATCAGCCGCCCCGGCCGCCGCGCGTACGTGAGCGCCGAGAATCTCCCCCGTATCCAGCGTGGCTTGGGCCTGGCGGTCGTCTCGACCTCCAAGGGCCTGTTGCCTGACCGCGAGGCCCGCAAGCAGGGCGTCGGCGGCGAAGTCATCTGCGTTCTCTGGTAACGCATCTAGACCTGACCTCGGAACCCCAGTGGTTCACGACTTAAGGAATGAAGGAGGACAGTCATGTCCCGCATCGGTAGGCAACCCATCGCCGTTCCCAGCGGCGTGACCGCGACCATCGCCAACGGCGTGTTCTCGGTCAAGGGGCCCAGGGGGGAACTCAGCGTTCCCTACAATCAGGCCCTGAACATCAGCAACGACAACGGGCAGATCCTCGTGACGCGCCCCAGCGACCGTCAGGAGCACCGCGCCCTGCACGGCCTGACCCGCACCCTCGTCGCCAACGCCGTGAAGGGCGTCAGCGACGGCTACACCATCAACCTCGAACTGCGCGGCGTGGGTTACCGTGCCCGCCTCGCCGGGCGCAACCTGGAGCTGACCATCGGCTTCAGCCACCCGGTCGTCATCGAGCCGCCCGCCGGGGTGACCTTTACGGTGCCCGAGCCCACCCGCATTGATGTGAGCGGCATTGACAAGCAGCTCGTCGGTCAGGTCGCCGCCAACGTCCGCAAGGTCCGCAAGCCCGACGCCTACCACGGCAAGGGTGTGCGCTTCGTCGGCGAGCAGATCAGCCTCAAGGCCGGTAAGGCTGGCGCCACGGGCGGGAAAGGGAAGAAGTAATGGCGACCCAGACTGCTATTCGCCGCAAGCTGCGCGCCCGCCGCAAGGTGCGCGTCGCCGCCGGGGAGCGCCCGCGCCTCAGCGTGTTCCGCTCCAGCAAGCACATCTACGCCCAGATCATCGACGACAGCTCCGGCACGACCCTCGCGGCGGCCAGCAGCAGCGCCGTCAAGACGGGCACGAAGACCGACACCGCTGCCGCGGTCGGCCGGGCCCTGGCCGAGGCTGCCGCCGCCAAGGGTGTGACGCAGGTCGTATTCGACCGCGGCCAGTACAAGTACCACGGCCGGATCAAAGCGCTCGCGGACGCGGCGCGGGAGGGTGGCCTTGACTTTTAACCGTCGGAATGACCGCGAGCGCGAGACCAGCGAGTTCGAAGAGAAGATGCTGTTCGTCAACCGCACGTCCAAGACCTATCAGGGTGGTCGCCGTTTCCGCTTCGCCGCGCTCGTGATCCTGGGGGACCGCAACGGTCGCGTGGGCATGGGCATCGGCAAGGCGAAGGAAGTGCCGGTCGCGATTGAAAAGGCCAAGGCCATCGCGCGCAAGAACATGATCACCGTGCCCGTCGAGAACGGCACGATTCCCCACGACATCGTCGGCGAGAACAGCACCAGCCGCGTGCTGCTCAAGCCCGCGGGCCCCGGCACGGGCGTGATCGCTGGGACGGTGCCCCGTTCCATCGCCGAGCTGGCGGGCATCACCAACATGCTCTCCAAGGAACTCGGCAGCCGCAACAAGGTCAACGTGGCCTACGCAGTGTTTGACGGCCTGAAGAACCTTCGGACCGCCAAGCAGGTGCGCGCGATGCGCGGCATCGACGTTCAGCCCCGCGTGGCTGGCCCGGCCGCCAACTCCGCCACCACCGAGGCCGGTGCGGCCCAGGCGGGAGGTGCCCAGTGACCTCCTCGACCGTGAAGGTGACCCTGCGGCGCAGCGTGATCGGCCGTCCCAAGAACCAGGTCGAGACTGTGAAGGCGCTGGGTCTGCGGAAGATCGGCGACAGCCGTGAATTGGCGGATACCCCCAGCGTTCGCGGCATGATCAAGACCGTCCAGCATCTGGTGGAGGTGGAAGCGTGAAGCTTCACGAACTGACCCCCGCGCCCGGCAGCCGCAAGAACCGCAAGCGCGTGGGCCGTGGCCCCGGCGGCACCGACAAGACCGCTGGCCGCGGGCACAAAGGCCAGAAGTCGCGCAGCGGCGCGGGCAAGGGCCAATTCTTTGAGGGTGGCCGCAGCACGCTGATCAGCCGCCTGCCCAAGCGCGGCTTCAACAACGTCGGCACGACCTACGAGGTCGTCAACCTCTCGCAGCTCGCCGCTGTCGAGGGCGACACGCTGGACCGCGCCGCGCTGGAACTCGCGGGCCTGGTGCGCCGCAAGAACCGCCCGGTCAAGCTCCTCGCCCGGGGCGAGGTGACCCGCGCCGTCACGGTTCACGTGGACGCGGCCAGCCAGGCGGCCATTCAGGCCGTGGAAGCAGCGGGTGGCCGGGTCGTGATCACCGCGGCGGGCACGGACGCCGAACAGACCGAGCAGGCGGGCTAACATGCTCCGCGCCTTCCGCGACGCGTTCCGCATCCCGGACCTTCGGCGGAAGATTGTCTTCACCCTGCTGCTCCTCGCCGTGTTCCGTCTCGGAAGCACCATTCCGACGCCCGGCGTGAACACAGGAGCTCTCGAACAGGCCACCTCGGGTGGCCTTTTCGGGTTGATCAGCCTGATCTCGGGTGGCAATCTTTCGCAGTTCTCGATCTTCGCGCTCGGCGTGCTGCCGTACATCACGGCGAGCATCGTGATCCAGCTTCTCACCACGACCATCCCCTCGCTCGAAAAGCTCAGCAAGGAGGGCGAGGAGGGGCGCAAGAAGATCAACCAGTACACCCGCTACGCGGCCATCGGCCTCGGCGCGGCGCAGGCGCTCTTCTTCTCGCTGTACATCACCAACAACCCGTCGTTCATCGCGGTGGGCTGGGACCCCGGCCTCTTTACCGTTCTGGTAATGGTGCTGACGCAGGTGGCGGGCATCGCCTTCACCATGTGGATTGGGGAGCGCATCACCGAGGTGGGCGTTGGCAATGGCATCAGCCTGATCATCACGGCGGGCATTATCGCCCGGTACCCGCATGAGGTCAGCGCGACGGCGCAACTCTTCCGCACAAATCCCGACCAGTCGATCCTGGGTCTCGCCTTCTTCATCCTGGTGATCCTGGCGACCATCGCGGGCATCGTGTACGTGTACCAGGGCGAGCGCCGGGTGCCCGTGACGTATGCGCGAGCTCGCGGTGGGGCCCCAACGGGTGCGGCCCGCAACCTGGGCGGGCAGGCGACCTGGCTCCCCATCAAGGTGAACCAGGCGGGCGTGATCCCGGTGATCTTCGCCTCGGCCATGCTGATCATCCCCAACCTGATCGCCAGCGCGACGACTACACGGGCTCCTGGGGTCAACGCCTTCATCCAGACGCACCTGACGCCTGGCAGCCCCTGGTACATCGCGCTGGAAGGCCTGCTGATCTTCGGGTTTACGTACCTTTACAACAGTGTGCAGTTCGACCCCAGGCGCATCAGCGAGCAACTGCGCGAGGCGGGCGGCTTTATCCCGGGCGTTCGTCCGGGCGCGCCCACCGCCGAGTACCTGGGTGGGATCAGCAGCCGCCTGAGCCTCTGGGGCGCGATCTTCCTGGTCGTCCTGACGGTGATCCCCCAGGTCGTTCAGCGGGCGACGGGCATCTCCACCTTCCAGTTCAGCGGCACCGGCCTGCTGATCATCGTGGGTGTGGCGCTCGAAACCCTCAAACAGCTTGAGGCGCAGCTCACCGTGCGCCGCTACGACGGCTTCATCAGCAAGGGCCGTATTCGCGGTCGCCTGAACAGCTAACACGCCTTCTCCCCAAGCCGCTCACCCCTGTGGTGGGCGGTTTTTGCTGTCCCTCCCGAATTCCGCCGTCACCCCAGGGGGAACAGGGCTGGGCAGGACGGTCCCCACCGGGCTGCCCTGGCCCTATGCTGTACATCCAAACAGGAGGAGCGATGACTCAACCCAGAAACAAGGTCGTAATTTTCCTCGGCCCGCCCGGCGCGGGCAAGGGAACGCAGGCCGAACGCCTCGCCCGCGAGCAGGGCCTGACCAAGATCAGCACCGGCGAAATCCTGCGCGACCATGTCTCCCGCGGCACCGAACTCGGGCGGCAGGTCCAACCCATCCTTGACGCCGGACAGCTCGTGCCTGACGACATCCTGATCGCGCTGATCCGTGACCGTCTGGCCGGGATGGAGCCGGTGCGGGTGATTTTCGACGGCTTCCCCCGCACCTGCGCCCAGGCCGAGGCCCTCGACATGCTGCTGGAGGAGCTGGGCGCGCCCGTGACCGCCGTGCCGTTGCTGGAGGTGCCCGACGAACTCCTGATCGAGCGCATCGTGGAGCGGGGGCGGCAGGCAGCGGCGCGCGGTGAACCCGTCCGCAGCGACGACACCGAAGAGGTCGCGCGCAAGCGCCAGCAGGTCTACCGCGAGCAGACCCAGCCCCTGATCGACTATTACGGGGCGCGCAGCCACCTACGCCATGTGGACGGCGTGGGCTCGCTGGACGAGGTGTACGGGCGCATCATGCAGACCATGCGCTGAGCGCCCAAGCCTTGAGGAGCGGACGGAAGTGTGTTCCCGCTCCTCTTGCCGTTTACCAGGGCTCCGTGCTAACTTCCCCTTTGGCTTGTATCAAGCCTGGAGGTTGCGTGGCGAGACGAAAGATGCCGGAACAGCGGGAAAAGCGCAAGAAGGAAGAGTCCGATACCGTGCGGGCCGAGGGCGTGGTCGAAGAGGCGCTGCCGAACACCACGTTCCGTGTGAAGCTGGACACCGGGCACGACATTCTGGCGTACATCAGCGGCAAGATGAGGATTCACTACATCCGCATCCTGCCCGGGGACCGCGTGGTTCTGGAAATCAGCCCGTACGACACTTCGCGCGGGCGCATCGTCTACCGCAAGTAAATCACCGGGCGCAGGTACCCAACAGATTCCCCGCGGGCGCGGGGGGTCGAGCGCTGCCGGGCGCTCCGCCATGATGGGCGGCAGACGTGAGGCGGCGCGAGGAGGAAGCATGAAAGTTCGCAGCAGTGTCAAGAGGATGTGCGACAACTGCAAGGTGATTCGCCGCCATGGGCGCGTGATCGTCATCTGCACCAACGTCAAGCACAAGCAGAGGCAGGGCTAAGCATGGCACGTATTGCCGGTGTTGACCTTCCGCGCGAGAAGCGCGTCGAGATCGCCCTGACCTACATCTACGGGATCGGCCTGACCCGCTCCAAGGAGGTGCTGGCGCGCACGGGTGTGAACCCCGACACGCGCGTCAAGAACCTCTCCGAAGCCGAGCAGTCCACCCTGCGCGAGGCCATCGAGCGGACCTACCGCGTCGAGGGCGACCTCCGCAGCGAGGTGGGCCAGAACATCAAGCGCCTGATGGACATCGGTGCTTACCGTGGCCTGCGCCACCGCCGCGGCCTGCCGGTGCGCGGCCAGCGCACGAAGACGAACGCCCGCACCCGCAAGGGGCCGCGCAAGACCGTCGCTGGCAAGAAGAAAGCGACGAGGAAGTAAGCCATGGCGAAACCCACCAAAGGCAAGGCCCCGCGCCGCGCCCGGCGCAACATCAGCGCGGGCCGCGCGTACGTGAGCGCGAGCTACAACAACACCATCGTGACGATCACCGACCTCGACGGTAACTCCGTCGCGTGGTCGAGCGGCGGCACCATCGGGTACAAGGGCAGCAAGAAGGGCACCCCCTACGCCGCCCAGCTCGCCGCCGCCGACGCCGTGAAGAAGGCGCAGCAGACCTTCGGCATGAACGTCGTGGACGTGATCGTGCGTGGCACCGGCTCGGGCCGCGAGCAGGCGATCCGCGCCATCCAGGCCTCGGGCATCGAAGTGAAGTCCATCATGGACGACAGCCCCGTGCCCCACAACGGCTGCCGCCCCAAGAAGAAGTTCCGCGCCTAAAGCGCATGCGCGCGCCCACCTGTCCCGCCTCCGCTTGAGCCGCACCACCGGCGAGGAGGCGGGCACCAGAGGGCCGCAGACCCGGTGACGTGCCCCCGTCGGCACGCACCGCAAGGAGAGTCAACACATGGGTCGTTTCCGTGGTTCCATCACCAAGCTCAGCCGCCGCGAGGGCATCAACCTGGCGGAGACTGAGAAAGTCCAGAAGTATCTCGACAAGCGCCCCTACGCGCCCGGCCAGCACGGCCAGCGCCGCGGCCGCGGCCGTCCCAGCGACTACAGCGTGCGTCTGCGCGAGAAGCAGAAGCTCGCCCGCCTGTACGGCATGAACGAGAAGCAGTTCCGCAACCTCTTTGAAGAAGCGGCGAACGTGCCCGGCGTGACCGGCACGGTGTTCCTGCAACTGCTGGAGCGCCGCCTCGACAACGTCGTGTTCCGCATGGGCTTCGCCAGCACCCGTCGTCAGGCCCGGCAGTTCGTCGGCCACGGGCATGTGCTGGTGAACGGCAAGAAGGTGGACATCCCCTCGTACCGCGTGAAGATCGGCGACGAGATCACGGTCGCCGAGAAGAGCCGCCAGATGGGCTTTATCCAGGAGAACATGGAGGCCCAGAAGCGCCGCCGTACCAGCCCCTGGATCGAACTCAACCCCGACACCTTCAGCGGCACGTTCGTGCGTCTGCCCGCGCGCGAGGACCTGGCGCTGCCGATCAACGAGAACTTCATCATCGAGTACTACTCGCGTTAACGGAGGCCCCAGTGGACCAAAAGCGCCCCCAGCTCAAGGCCCGTGTGGACGGCGATTACGGCGAGTTCGTGCTCGAACCGCTCACGCGCGGCTACGGCGTCACCATCGGGAATCCTATCCGGCGCATCCTGATGTCCTCGATTCCCGGCACCGCCGTGACGAGTGTGTACATTGAGGACGTCCTCCACGAGTTCTCCACCATCCCCGGCGTCAAGGAAGACGTCATCCGGCTGATCCTGAACCTCAAGGAACTCGTCGTGAAGTTCCACGCCCCCGGCCCCAAGACCCTGACCCTGCGTGCCCAGGGCGAGGGCGTGGTGCGGGCGAGCGCCTTCGAGGTGCCCTCGGATGCCGAGATCGTCAACCCCGACCTCGTCATCGCCACGCTCGCCGAGGACGGCAAGCTGGTGATGGAGGTGCGCGTCGAGGAGGGCGAGGGGTACGTCCCCGCCGACAAGCACGCGACCAAGGACCGCATCAATTCGATCCCGGTGGACGCTGTGTTCTCGCCGGTGCGCCGGGTGGCCTACCACGTGGAGAACACCCGCGTGGGCCAGCAGACCGACCTGGACCGCCTGATCCTGCGCGTCTGGACGGACGGCAGCATCGGCCCGCAGGAGACGCTCGACAAGGCCGTCGAGATCCTGCGCGACGAGCTGACCGTGTTCGGGAACGTGGAGACGCTGCCCATCGCCGCGCCCGAGGTGCAGCAGCCGGTGTACACGCCCGCCGCCTCCATCGCCAGCGGGTACGACCTGCCGCGCCAGCCCGAACTCAGCATCAACCCCCAGCCGTACCCCGCCGACCTCGATACGCCGCGCGTGACTCTGGAAGGCCTGGGCCTGACCACCCGCGTGCTGCACTCCCTCAAGGAGGAAGGCATCGACTCGGTGGACGCCCTGTGCGCCCTCTCCGACCGTGACCTGAAGAAGGTCCCCGGCATCGGCGAGCGCAGCCTAGACGAGATCAAGCAGCAGCTCGCCCAGTTCGGCCTGGCCCTGAGAGACTGAGCCGCCAAAACGTTGTCATGCTGAGCGGAGGGAGCATCTCCCGCCAGCCGGGGGTGAGACCTTTCACTCCGTTCAGGGTGACCGCGTGTGATCGTTACGACTTCCCCGGCGGCTCATCTCCGCCTGACCCCCAAGGAGACTTCCCATGCGTCACGGCAAAGCCGGTCGCAAGCTCAACCGCAACAGCAGCGCCCGCGTCGCCCTGGCCCGTGCCCAGGCGACCGCGCTGCTGCGTGAGGGCCGCATCCAGACGACCCTCACGAAGGCCAAGGAGCTGCGCCCCTACGTTGAGAAGCTGATCACCACCGCCAAGGGCGGCGATCTGCACGCCCGCCGCCTCGTCGCCCGCGACATCCACGACAACGACGTGGTCCGCAAGGTGATGGACGAGGTCGCCCCCCGCTACGCCGAGCGCCAGGGCGGCTACACCCGCATTCTGCGCATCGGCACCCGCCGCGGCGACGGCGTCACCATGGCGCTGATCGAACTCGTCTGATCGGACATATGAACTTAAGCCCCGCCTCGGCGGGGTTTTTTCTTGTTCCCCGGGAACTGGTAGCCTGACCCATGACCCCCACTCTCGTGATCGTTCCCGGCCTGGGCGACAGTGGCCCGGACCACTGGCAGACGCTGTGGGAACAGAAGTTCGGCGCCGCCCGCGTGCGGCAGGATGACCCGGAGGCGCCCAAGCCGGAAGCCTGGGCCGCCCGCCTTCAGGAAGTCATCGAGGCGACGCCCGGCGACCTCGTGCTTGTCGGACATTCGGCTGGGGTGCTCACCATCGTCCACTGGGCGCGGATGTACGGGGGCAATAAGCGGGTGAGGGGGGCGTTGCTCGTCAGCCCAACCGATGCCGAGCAATTCGACATGGCGAGCCTGGCTCCCGCCGTCCTCCCACTCGCTCCCGTGCCGCTCGCCCCGCTCCCCTTCCCGGCCCTGGTCGTCGCCAGCGAGAACGATCCCTACGTGAGCTTTGAACGGGCGCAGATCTTTGCGGAGGCCTGGGGGGCCGAGTTCATCACGGCGGGTGAGGCTGGGCATATCAACACAGAGAGCGGGCACGGCGACTGGGAGGAGGGGGAGGTGCTGCTCTCCGAGGTGCTGCACGCCTGGACGCCGCCGGAGATCACGCGCTTCTGACAGCAGAAAGGCCGCCCGGGGAGGGGCGGCTCTTTCGTTGCGGGAGGCTCAGTTGGTGGCAGCAGGCGTGGGAGCGTACTTGTCGAGTAGCGCCTCGAAGGCCCGCTTGGGCTGGGCGCCGACCATACCCTCGACGGGCTGGCCGTCCTTGAAAAGGATCATGGTGGGGATGCTCATCACGCGGAACTGGCCGGAGATCGCGGGGTTGTCGTCCACGTTGAGCTTGGCGACCTTGACGCGGCCCTCGTACTGCCCGGCAAGTTCCTCGATGACGGGCGCGATGATGCGGCAGGGTCCGCACCAGGGAGCCCAGAAATCCACCAGCGTGAGGCCCTGGGCCGTCTCGCTCTGGAAGTTGCTGTCGGTGAGTTCTACAGGCTTCATGAATGCAGTCTACCCCCAGAGAATGGGGGAGGATAGGGACGAGATGGACAGAGGCTAACGCGCCTTTCATCGCGCGGAAGGGTAGCCTGCGGGCATGGCGGGGGAGCTGCGGGAGGAACTGCGGGAGGGGGCCAGGCTCTTCGCCGCGGGCGAGTGGTGGGAGGCGCACGAGGCCTGGGAGGAACCGTGGCGGGCAGCAAGTGGCGACGAGCGGCACTTCATCCAGGCGCTGATCCTGCTCGCCGCCGCGCTGCACAAACGCTGGCACCACGGCAGCCTGACCCACCGCAACTACCACAAGGCGGAGGCGTATCTGGACCGCCTGCCCCCCGAGTACGGCGGCCTGGACCTCGACCGGCTGCGGGCCGAAGTCTGGGCCGCACTGCACGATCCCGCCCGGCGGCCCCGGCTCCTGATAGGCGATGAAGAGGGGGTGGATTGAGGGCCCTGCCCGGACCCCCGTATCCTGTAGGTGTCCGCCGGTCATCAAAGGAAGTCCGGCGTACGAAAGGTCAGGACAGATGATGGAACGAATCGCACTCTTTATTGACGGGGCCAACGTGTACGCGGCGGCCAAGCGGCTGGGCTGGAATTTCGACCACCGCAAGATTCTGGAGCACTTCCGGGGGGGCGGCACCCTGCACAATGCCTTTTACTACACCGCCGTGCCCATGCCGATGGACGACAAGCAGAAGCGCTTTATCGACGCACTGACGTACATGGGGTACACGGTCCGCACCCGGCCCCTGCGCGAGAGCACCGACGAGCACGGCGACACCCACCGCCGCGCCAGCCTCGACATTGAGATCGTGACCGACCTGCTGACGACCGAGGACCGTTACGACACCGCCGTGCTGCTGACGGGTGACGGCGACTTCGAGCGCCCGGTCGAGGTGCTGCGGGCGCGCGGGAAGCGGGTGATCGTGGCGAGCATCCCCGAGATGACGAGTTACGAACTGCGAAACGCCGCCGACGAGTACGTGGATCTGGGCGCCATCCGCGAGCAGGTCGAGCGGCCCGGCTACCGCCTGCCCAGTGAGCAGCGCGGGGCGGACAGCCGCCCGTTCTACGTAACCGCCCCCCTCACGGACAGCGATGAACGCTGAGGGACCCGCCCCAGCGACCCCCGACACCACCCTGCCCATCGCCCTCGACGCGGTCGGCGGGGACCACGGGGCTGCTCCGAACGTGGAGGGCGCGGTGCAGGCAGCCCGCGCCGGGGTGCCCGTGCTGCTCGTCGGGCCGCGGGTAGCCCTGCACGCCGAACTCGGCAAGCACGCTGGGAGCGCCAGCCTGCCCCTGCGGGTGGTCGACGCCCCCGACGTGATCGGGATGGACGAACACGCCAGCGACGTCCGCAGCCGCACAGGGGCCAGCATCAACGTCTGCACCCGCCTGGTGAAGGAGGGCAAGGCCGCCGCCGCCGTCAGCATGGGCCACAGCGGCGCCACGATGGCCTCGGCACTCCTCACCCTGGGGAGACTCAGGGGGGTGGACCGGCCCGCGATCCTCACGCACCTGCCCAGTAAGAAGGGCTTCGTGACCCTGCTCGATGTGGGCGCAAACGCGGACGTGAAGCCGGGGTACCTCGCCCAGTGGGCCAGGCTCGCCACCGTCTATCTGCGGGTGGTGGAGGACAAGGCGGACCCCACGGTCGGCCTGCTCTCCATCGGCGAGGAGGACCACAAGGGGAGCCAGCTCGTGCTGGAGGCGCACGCCCTGCTGCGGGAGCTGAACGGGAAGGGCATTCACTTCCACGGCAACGTCGAGGGCCGCGACATCTTTCAGGGCACCACCGACATCGTGGTGACCGACGGCTTTACCGGCAACGTGGTCCTCAAGCTGGCGGAGGGCGAGGCGAAGGTGTTGTTCGGCTGGGTGCGCGACGCGCTGAGCGGCAATCTGAGGACCAAGCTGGGCGGCCTCCTTGTGAGGGGGGCATTGCGTGGGCTCGCCGAGCGGATGGACCCCAGCACCTACGGGGCCAGCATCCTGCTGGGGGTGCGCGGCCTGGCCTTCATCGGCCACGGGAGCGCCGATGCCCGGGCGGTTAAGAACGCCCTGCTGCGGGCGTCGCGTGCCCACGAGGCGGGGCTGATCGAGCGGCTGGAAGGGGCTTTGGCACCGCAGGCCGGGTAAGGTCCATACCTTTCTCGCCTTCCTCACCTCCTCATGAGAGGCTGGGGGGATGCTGGATGGACTGATCTTTCAACTGCAAAAACCCCAGGTCTGGCTGGGCCTGGGGCTGACGCTGCTCGTCGCTTACGCCCTGTACCGTTTCGGGCGCGTGGTGCTGCGGGTGCTGGAACCGTATGTCCGCCGCCCCCTGCTGACGGGCCTGAAGTGGCTGTGGCTGCTGACGGTCGCCGTCTCCTGGCTGGCGGTCGCCACTCACGTCGTCTACCTGCCGGACGTGCCCGTGCTGTTCGACCTGGGGCAGGACATCGTGCAGGGCTTTCGCAACAGCGCGGGACAGGTCCTGGTCATCCTGGCCCTCGCGCTCATCGCCTGGAACCTGATCGGGGCGCTGAGCGGCCGGATCGTGGCCGAGGAGGAGTTCAACCGCCGCAGCGTGCGGGTGCAGACCCTCAAGGGCGTGGTGGAAAGCACTCTCAAGGCCGTCGTGGTGATCATCAGCCTGATCGCGGGTCTTCAGGCGCTGGGGGTGGATGCCTCCAGCCTCCTCGCGGGTGTGTCGGTCTTCGGCCTGGCAGTGGGCTTCGGCGCCCAGAGCCTGATCAAGGACGTGTTCACCGGCTTTTTCATCCTGCTGGAGGACCAGTACGGGGTTGGGGACGTGATCACCATCAACAATGGGGGCCTGAGCGGTGGGGTGGAGCGCCTCAACCTGCGGGTGACGGCCCTGCGGGCGCTGGATGGCACCCTCCACATCATCCCCAACGGGCAGATTCAGACCGTCAGCGTGAGCAGCAAGGACTGGTCGCGGGTGGTCGCCGAGGTGGCCGTGACCTACGCCGCCAACATCAACGAGGCGTTGCGGGTGCTGGAGGCCGTGAGCAAGGAACTCTACGCCGATCCGGAATGGTCCCATTACTTTCTGGAGGAACCCGAGATGCAGGGCGTGACTCAGCTCGCCCCGGACGGCGTGACCCTGCGCTCACTCTTCAAGGTGCAGCCCAAGAGCCAGTACGCCATCGGGCGCGAGTTCAACCGCCGCATCAAGATCGCCATGGACCAGGCCGGGATCGAGATTCCCTTCCCCCAGCGCACGATCACCCTGGGCGGTGCCCCCATCGAGATCAAGCTTACCCGCGAGGAGCTGGAGGGCCGCGACTCTCGCCGGGATCAGGACCGGACCCATGCCCCCGTCAGGACGGGCACCACGCGCGACCCGGAGGAGGAATTGCAGCCGTGAGGGGCAAAAGGGAAGGGGGCGTGGATGCCACTGGTCCACGCCCCCCTTGAGCTTTATGCGGGCAGGGGTGTGAGCCCTCCGCTCCCGGTCGGGGACGGCCCGTCCAGCGTGCCCCCCGCGAGCAGGGTGGCGAACTCCTCGCCGCTGAGGGTCTCGCGGCGCATCAGCACCCGCACGATCTCGTGGACGGCGGGGAGATGTTCCCTCACCAGATCCAGGGCGCGGGTGTAGGCGGCGTCGATCAGGGCACGGACCTCCTCGTCCACAGCGAAGGCGGTCGCCTCGCTCATGGGGAGGGGCTGGGGGCCGCCGCCCAGGAAGTTCCCCTCGTCGGTGGCGAGGGCAACCTTGCCGATGCGCGGCGACATACCCCACTCAGTGACCATCCGCCGCGCCAGGTTCGTCGCCTGCTGGAAGTCGTTCTGGGCGCCGGTCGTCACCTCACCGTACACGACCTCCTCGGCGGCGCGGCCCGCGAGCGCCACGGCGATCATGTCCTCCAGCGCCGGGCGGGTGACATGCAGGCGGTCGTCGGCGTCGGGCATCATGAACCCCGCCGCCCGGCCACGTGGCACCACGGTGAGTTTTGCCACCCGGTGGGCGTGGGGGAGGAGTTGAGCGGCGAGGGCATGGCCGACCTCGTGGTAGGCGGTGACCTTGCGGTCGGCTTCGCGGACCACCAGGCTGCGCCGTTCCGGTCCCATCAACACCCGGTCGCGCGCCTCCTCCACATCCCGCATCACGATCCGCACCCGCCCCGCCCGTGCTGCTCCCAGCGCCGCCTCATTCAGCAGATTCTCCAGGTCCGCACCGACCATCCCCGCCGTTCTTCTGGCAATGATGCCCAGATCAACGGAAGGATCGAGCGGTTTCTTGCGGGCATGAATGCGCAGGATCATTTCTCTGCCCCGCACATCCGGCGCGTCCACCACCACTTGACGGTCGAACCGTCCGGGACGCAGCAAAGCTGCGTCCAACACATCGGGTCGATTGGTGGCGGCCAGGATGATCACTTCCTGCCCGCTGCCAAACCCATCCATCTCCACCAGCAGTTGGTTGAGGGTCTGTTCGCGTTCGTCGTTGCCGCCTTGCAGATTCACCCCACGCTTGCGGCCCACCGCATCGATCTCGTCGATGAAGACGATGCAGGGCGCGCTCTTGCGCGCCTGCTCGAACAGGTCCCGCACCCGCGCCGCGCCCACCCCCACGAACATCTCCACAAAGTCACTGCCACTGATGGAGAAGTAGGGCACTTTGGCCTCTCCGGCCACCGCCTTGGCGAGCAAGGTCTTGCCACTGCCGGGAGGGCCGACCAGTAAGACACCGTGGGGGATGCGGGCACCGAGTTGGTGGTAGCGCTCGGGGTGACGCAGGAAGTCCACCACTTCTTGCAGGTCCTGCTTGGCCTCGTCACACCCCGCCACGTCCTGAAAGGTCAGCTTCACCTGCCCTTCGGCGATCACCGCCGCTTTCGACTTCCCGAAATTACTGGCGGCA
>NZ_KB906427.1 GCF_000381345.1 Deinococcus apachensis DSM 19763
ATCATTTCTACCCCAAGCGCTGCCAACTCGGCATCCAAAGGGTCACTGTCGTAGGCTTTGTCCCCGATCAGCCGCCGTGGACAGTCCAGACCGAACGACGCTTCCAGCGGGTCATGGACCAGAGTCACCTCGGCAGGACTGGCGCTGCTGGTGTGGACCGCGAGCGGCACGCCACTCGCGTCCACGATGATCATGATCTTGGTGCCTTTGCCCTTCTTTGTGGGGCCGACCTCCGCGCCCCCTTTTTGGCGGCACTGAAGGTGCCATCAATAAACGCTTCCCGCAGGTCGAGGAGTCCATGGTCCTCCAACAGCTCGTAGAGCTGTCGCAGGACGTTCGGGAACACGCCACGCTCGTTCCATTCTTGAAACCGCTCGAAGCACGTGGACTTGGGGGGATAGTTGGGTTGCGGCAGAGCCTGCCACTGCGCCCCCGTACGCAGCACCCACAGCATGCCTTCCAGCAGCTCTTTGTCATCCCGCCGCGGGTCTGCTTCTTGGGAGGGGGCAGCAGGGGAGCGAGGATGGCCCATTGCTCGTCCGTCAACCGCATTCCCTCAGGTTGCTAGCCCTCCGGGCCACTCCACCGTAACCATTTTCCGGATGATCTCTAGCACTACTTAAATACGGATTCTGGCGTTGTGAACGGCCTCTGTACGTGTCTGGCAGGCTGGAGCATGCCCGCCCCTCAGGACAAGGCTCTGCCCCTTCGGCGCTTCCTGCGTCCTTTCCAGCGGGTCCTGGGCCATGCTCGGCGGCGCCAGTGGTGTCCGCTGTAGCTACGACGAGGATGACGTTCATCTCGTCGTAGGGCGCACTTCACACTCGGGCATGTCAATCTCGTTGCTTCACGGGCCGTTCGCGAGAGTCTGGTGGGCCGGGCTGATCAGCATGACCGGCAACTGGATGCTCGCCGCAGCCCTTCCCGCGTATGTGTACCTCGCCACCGGCTCGGTGCTCGCCTCGAGCCTGATGTTCCTTGCGTCCGTCGTGCCGCACGTGCTGCTCGGCTCGCTCGCGGGCGCCCTCGCGGACCGCGTCGACCGCGTTGCGTTGATGACTCGGCTCAACCTGCTCGCCGCCGCGAGCGTCTTGCCGCTCCTGCTCGCCGCACCCAGCTCGATGTGGCCGGTGGTGCTCGTCTGCGTCCTTGAGACCCTCGTGACCCTGCCACTCGGCCCGGCCGAGAACGCCCTGCTGCCCACCCTCGTGCCGCCCACGCGACTGCCCCGTGCCAACGCCCTGAACGCTCTCAACAACAACATCGCGCGGCTGCTCGGTCCGGCCCTGGGGGGCCTCGTGCTCGCGCGCGCGGGTCTTTCCGCCGTCGTGCTGCTCGACGTCGCGTCCTATGTCGTCGCTGCTGCCCTGCTGTGGCCGCTCGTCCCGGCCCGTTCCACCCGCGGGGCCGTCCGCATAAATCTCAAGGTGGTCCGGCAGGCTGGGCAGGCGCTCGTGAACGTGTCCCGTGACGGCCTGCGTCTGGCGCGGGAAGTCCCGGCGTTGCGACTGCTGCTGCTCACCACCGCCCTCGGCGGAGTGGGGGAGGGTTTGTTCGCGGTGCTGCTCGCCCCGTTTGTCGTGAGCGTCCTGCGAGGCGACGCGGGCGCGTACGGGCTGATCATCAGCGCTCAGGCGGTGGGAGGTCTGATCGGCGCGGTGGTGATGACGCCCCTCGCGGGACGCTGGTCGCCCGTGACGCTCGCGGCGAGTGGAGCGCTGGGACTCGGCGTGATCGACGCGTTGATCTTCGCGTCCCCGCTGGTGCTGTCCGGTGTGTGGCCCGCGACGCTGCTGATGATCCTCGCCGGGCTGCCCGCGAGCGCTGGCGGTGTGGGTTGGACGACCCTGATGCAGCGTGTCACTGTGGACGAGCGGCGCGGTCAGGCGTTCGGGGTGTCCGCGCAGGTGTCCGCGCTGAGCGTCCTGGCGGGCACGGGCCTCGCAAACGCTGCGCGGACACCGGACGCGATCCTGCCGGTCATCTCGGTGCACGCCGTGACGCTGCTCACCTCGGGTGTGATTGTCGCGCTGCGGCGACGCGTCCTCAACGTTCCTTCTGCAGACGCGCCACGGGATGGGCAGGAGAGCTTGCCAGGCTGACGGTCCTCCTACTCGTCCTCGTGGAGCGGCGCGACGGCGAGGCGCAGCAGATGCGGGGAGCGGGTGGTGCCCTGCCCGCCGCCCGCGTAGCGCTGCCGCAGTTCGAACAGCTCGCGCTGCAATGCCTTGGCCTGCGCGTGGTCGAGGTGCAGCACGCCCCAGGAGTCCCACACGGCGGGCTGCTCATCGGAGAGAAGGTCCATGAAGAACGCGTTGTCCTCCTCCCCGGGGGCTGGGCGTGGCTCGACGTTCTCCGCCACGTGCCCTCCCGGCTGGCGGTAGACGTGGAGGCCCAGGGGCCGACCACGCCGCTCAGCCGCCTCGACCCATGCCGTGCCGATGCTACGCGACAGGCGACGTTGCGCGCCCTCGAAGAGCACGTCGCCGAGCTGCCGATCGGACTCCAGCGGCGTGACGTCGAAGGGAATGAACAGTGACCCGGGCGCCCGGTAGAGCAGCATCGGGCGACCCCGCCGCGTCTGCTCACCCACCCGGGTGAGCAGACCGAACTGGACGAACTGCCGGATGCGTGACGTCATGGTGGTCAGTGGCACTCCGACCTCACGAGCGGCTTCCTGTGCGGTTCGATCGGCTCCAAGGAACGGCACGAGGCTCGCGCGGATCATGGGATCGAGCAGTCGTCGCGCTGCGTGAGGTGAAACCACGACGAGCTCGTCGGCGCTGGCGGGGAGCATGCTTCCACCATAACGGGAGACCGTCGACTTCGTTGCAGCGGGAGCGTCAGAAGGTTGCGCGGATGTGGTCGAAGCACGCGTGAACACGGTCATCCGCATCCGGGAAGTGGATCACGTGCCCGCAGGCGGAACATGCCCCCTCTTCCTGTCGTCGGCGTCGAGCGCGTTGAGTGCCGAGCCGTCAGCCGCCCGGACGTGCAACACGAGCGGCCCACAAGGTGTTGGTTCAGGTGCAGCCTTAAACCCGCGCCTCCACACTCTTGGTCGCCGCCCTCACGATTAGGTTGGCCACGGTGTCGGCATGGGACATGAACACCACATGCGACGCGCCTTTCACTTCGAGGGCCTCACGGGCCTTCGCCCGCTCAGCCATGAAGCGGTGGGAGGCCGCCGGGATGTTCTTGTCCAGTTCACCCCACACGAACCATGACGGGATCGTCCTCCAGGTGGCGCTGCGGACGGTTTCGCTGAACGCGAGGTTGGTCGCGGGGCGTTGGGTGGCGGCCATGTTCCGCGCCACCGGTTCGGGCAGGTCCGCGCAGAACTGCGCGTGGTACTTGTCCATCTGAATGTACAGGTCCGTCGTTCCGTCACTCAGCGCCACGGGCGGCGCCAGGGTCGGCGTGAGCGTGCTGCCGGGGAATTTCGTGGACAGCGCCGCGGCGGTCTCGCCTGCTTCCGGGGCGAACCCGGCGATGAACACCAGGCCCTTCACGTTCGCGTTCCCTTCAGCTGCGCCGGTGATGACCATGCCCCCGTACGAGTGGCCGACCAGCACGAGCGGCCCCTTGAGGCTCGCGAGCGTCCTGGCGAGGTAGTCCGTGTCGGCCTTCACGCCGCGCAGCGGGTTGGGGGGCGACCACCGGGTAGCCGAGCGCGTACAGCGTGCTCATGATGTCGTTGAAGCCGGACGCGTCGGCGAACGCCCCGTGAACCAGCACGATGTGGGTTTCGGGGTGGACTGATTGTTGGCCATGAGGCGCTCCCGTTCTGGCCCATGCAGGCCGCTGGCCTTGCACTGAGCCGATGTCCCCATCAATCCAACGGCCACGGTGGCACCCGAAACTTGCAACATACGGCGGCGTGTGATGGGCGCTTCCTTGGAGTTCATGGCTGCTCCTGGGAGGTGATTGAGAGGACTGAGGGTGTCATGACGGTCCAGGGCGCCCTCCTGGCTACTCCCGGATGAAGGCCAGCAGGTCGGCGTTGAGGCGATCCTGAAGGGTGGTCGGCAGGCCGTGTGGCGCGCCCCTGTACACCTCCAGCCGCGCTTGCGGCGCGATCCTGCTTGACTTCAACGCCGCGGCCTGGATGGGCACGATCTGGTCGTCGTCGCCGTGCACGATCAAGGTCGGCACGTTCATTTTCTTGAGGTCCTCGGTGAGGTCCGTTTCCGAGAAGGCCTTGATGCAGTCGTACGCGCCTTTGATGCTGGCTTGCATGCCCTGCTGCCAGAAGGAATCGCGCACCCCCTCGGAAATGTGCGCCCCGTCCCGGTTGTAGCCGTAGAACGGCAGGGACAGGTCGCGGAAGAACTGGGCGCGGTTGTCGAAGGTGGCCGTACGAAGCGCGTCGAAAGCCTCGATAGGCATGCCTTCCGGGTTGTTCGCGGTCTTGAGCATCAGGGGTGGGATGGCGCTCACCAGCACGGCTTTGGCGAGGCGGGCGGTACCGTGCCGGCCGATGTACCGGGTGACTTCACCGCCGCCCGTGGAATGCCCCACCAGCACCGCCCCCTCCAGGTTGAGCGCGTTCATCAGGGCGGCGAGGTCATCGGCGTACGTGTCCAGGTCGTTGCCGTCCCAGGTCTGGTCTGAGCGGCCGTGACCGCGTCGGTCGTGTGCGATGACGCGGTAGCCCAGCTGACCCAGGAACATCATCTGAGCGTCCCAAGCATCGGCGCTGAGCGGCCATCCGTGGCTGAACACCACCGGCGGCCCGGCGCCCCAGTCTTTGTAGTAGATTCGCGTGCCGTCGGCGGTGGTGATGGTGCTCATCCTCTGCCTCCTTGAATGGAGATTGCGGACCACCAAGCTTCCTGATCGAACCATTGCGCGGCGTCAAAACCGCCCGCTCTGCACTTGTGCTGCGGCGGCCTTTAAGCTTGGAGGCCTGGGGCGAGCGGGGTCCGGCCTCGAGCCCCACCCCTTTGACGTCTTGACAGCCCTCCGGTGGACAACTTCATTCGTCTGCCTCCTGTGGGTCCGCGTGCAAGGACGCGAATCCACCATGACGAACAACGGGTCGCGCGCCGTCCTGCACGTTGACAAGCCGATCTTGCCGTTCCCCATCCTGGGTTCGACCGGCACCAGAAAGCCAATTCCTGCCGCAACGAACCGTATTCCAGATCCGAATAACTCAGGTCTTGCACCTGAATATGGAGTTGGGCGTACTCACCAGGAGCAACATCTTCCGCTAGGGGTTGCAGGCTCTTGCGTTCGAGGGGGCCATCAAGCCGCGCAGATACAGTGGGCACCACTTGCGCCGCTGAGCATGGCCCAGGACCCGCTGGAAGGGACGTAGGAAGCGCCGGAGGAGCAGCACGTTGTCCTGAAGAGCGGTCATGCTTCAGCGTGCCAGACACGTACAGAAGCCGTCCGCATCGCCAAAATCTGTGTTTATGTAGTGCTAGGCGGTGGCCTAGCGCCTCCGCCGTGTCGTAGGTCTCGGTGTGCTTGCTCCAGCAAACCGTGACTGGGAAAGGGGAGGGGTGCAGCGGGGTATTCGGCATGGGCACACTCCTGGAGAGTGTTGCTTAACTGGGACTCTAAACCTCGACGAGTTTCCCGAGTTTTCCCGCAAAGCGTTGGAGACATTACGGCAGCCCCTGGAGGATGGGCACGTGACGATCAGCCGTGCCCGCGCCACGGTGAGCTATCCCGCGCGCTTCCAGCTCATCGGCGCGATGAACCCCTGCCCCTGCGGCCACCACGGCGACCCCGAGAAACCCTGCACCTGCACGCCCACCGAGCGGACCCGCTACGCCGGGCGCCTCAGCGGGCCACTGCTCGACCGGATCGACCTCATCTCCCGCGTCCCGCGCCTCACCGTGGACGAGCTGACCCGCGCGCCGGAGTCCGAGGGCAGCTCCCGGGTCCGCGAACGGGTCGTGCGTGCCCGCGAGGTGATGCTGGCGCGGCAGGGCCTGCGGAACAGCGACCTCGTCGGGCAGTCGCTGCGCCGTCACGCGCCGCTCGCTCCCGGGCCGGACGCCTTCCTGCGCTCCGCCGCCCGGCAACTGGGCCTGACCGGGCGCGGTTTCGACCGTGTGCTGCGCGTCGCCCGCACGGTTGCCGACCTGGCGGGGAGCGCCGATATCCGGGAAGCCCACCTCGCGGAGGCCGTCACCTACCGCCCGCGCGACCTGGGCTGAGAATCATCGCTGCCGGTCCGTGCCGCCGCCCTCCTCCTCGCGCATACCCTCGGGGTCGAGCACGGCGGGTACCACGCTGGCGTTGGCGTTGGCGACGGAGGGAAGGGCGACCTTGTGGTCCCCCTCGCCGCCACGCAAGTCCTCGCCCGTTACCGGCGAGTTCTCCAAGTTGCCGCCCTCTTGTTCGACCTCCTCGACGCTGCGGCCCAGCGGCGTGTCCCCGTAGCGGTTGTCAGGGTCCGTCATGGCCCAGTCTGTGCCCGGGGGGGGGGGACGACGTGAGGCGCGGCTTACCCGGACCTTCATGACCTCCGGGAGGAGCTACCCGTTTTCCTCGCTGCTGTCGCGGTTCTCGCGGGCGCTGCCGCCCTCCGCGTCGCCGCTGCGGTCAGTGACTCGGCTCCCGTCCGTGACGGCGGGGATCATGCCGGTGCCCGCGGGGCCGCTCAGGACTGGGGGCACCGGGACCCCGGCGAGCATGTCGTCGTCGCGCACCTGCTCGCCGGGGACCGGGGAGTTGACCCGGTTGCCACCGTCCTGCTCGACCTCCTCCACGCTACGGCCCAGGGGGGCGTCGCCGTACCGGTTGTCCGAGTCCGTCATGAACCAGTGTGTTCCCCCGCCCGGCCGCCGCGCGTGAGCCCTGGCTTGCGCGGCCCTTCATTCCCACCCGCTATGCTGCCGCACAGTGAGGAGAATCAAGCGATGAGTGACCGCGTACTGTCGGCCCTGAAGGGTCTGGGAATCGAGGGGACGCCCACGGCCACCCTGGAGCGCGAGGGGGCCTTTTTCGCCCTGCTCGAAGGCATGCTGGTGTATCAGGACGAGCAGGGAACCCGCCGGGTAACCCTGCGCGATCTCACCCGCATTCACAGCGACCAGGCCGGGCTGCTGCGGGTGGAGACCCCGGCTGGCACGGCCCTGACCGCGAGCCTGCTGGGCTTTGACCCGGGACGGGTACAGGCCTTTTTCGCGGGAGTCCGCGACGCCACCGCCCGCGCCAAAAATCTGCCCGCCGCGCCGCTGCCCACCCCCGGAGGGCCGAAGACCTTCGGCAGCGCCTCCAAGTCGGCCGCGTCGCCCAAGCCCGCCCCCGGCCCGTCCGGTGGGGCGCCGCGTGACGCTGCTCCCGTGGCGAGCCCGGTTCGGGAGGACCAGTCCCCCAGCCGCGAGGGAACCGCCCGGAGCCCGGAGCCCCGGCCCGCCCCCGAGCGTCAGGAGAAGGTGCGGGAGGTCCGCGTCATCGCGGCCACCCCGCCCCCGGTCACCGTTTCCGAGGCACCCGTCGAGAAGAAGCCGGAGCCCAGAACCCCGTCGGAGGTGCCTTCCCCCACGCCTGCCCCGGCGGCCCCCGCCCCGAAACCCAGGGCTCTCCCCCCCACGCTGGCGGAGCGGGCGAATGTGGTCAGTGGTCTGGTCAGCCGCCTGCAACTCCTCGCGGCCGTGCTGGGGTTGGCGGCGGTCGGGCTGGCCGTGTTCCAGTTTCTGGATGGGGCGCTCCTGAACGGCATGTGGACCCTGATCGCCGGGGGCGTGAGCTGCATCGCGCTCCTCGCCTTCGCGGACGTGACCCGCCTGATCGTGGCGCTCGCCCGCGCCGTCGCGGAGGGCGCGAAGGTCGATGGGCGCGGCCCCTGAGCTGAAGGGGGAGGCCCGCGAACTCGTCCGGCAGGCGGTCGCCATTCCCTCTGTCTCCGGGGAGGAGGGGCCGGTCGCCCGCTTTCTGGTGGAGTGGATGATGGAGCGCGGCTTCCGCGCGCACGTGGACGACGCGGGCAACGCGGTGGGCGAGCGCGGCCACGGTCCCCTGACGGTCATGCTGCTGGGCCACATCGACACGGTGCCGGGGGACATCCCGGTGCGGGTGGAGGGGGACGTGCTCCACGGGCGCGGCAGCGTGGACGCCAAGGGGAGTTTCTGCGCGTTCGTGGCGGCGGTGGCGGCCCTGCCGGAGACGGCGCTGGCGGGGGCACGCTTCATCTGTGTTGGCGCGACCGAGGAGGAGGCCCCCAGCAGCCGGGGCGCGCGGCACGTCATGCGGCAGTACAGCCCCGCCCTCGTCCTGATCGGCGAGCCGAGCGGTTGGGAGGGGCTGACGCTGGGGTACAAGGGCCGCCTGGTGGTCCGGGTGCGGGTGGGGAAGGACAACTTCCACACGGCGGGGGAGGGCACGAGTGCCGCGGACGACCTCGCGGAGGCGTGGTTCCGGGTACGGGAGTGGGCGGCGGGCACGGCGGGGGAGGGCATCTTCGGGACCGTGCAGGCGACCATTCAGCACCTCTCGTCGGGCACGGACGGCCTGATGCAGGTTGCCGAGGGGACCTTCGGCCTGCGCTTGCCGCCGCAGTTGACCCCCGCTCAGGCGGAGGCGGAACTCCTCGACCTGCTCGCGGATCTGCCCGCCACCCTCACCTTCGGCGGGCACGAGGTGGCGGTCCGTCATCCCAGGGACAACGCGCTCACCCGCGCCCTGCGGGTCGCCATCCGCGAGCAGGGGGGCCGCCCGGTCTTCAAGGTCAAGACCGGCACCAGCGACATGAACGTGGTCGCCGAACGCTGGCCGGTGCCCACCGTCGCCTACGGCCCGGGGGACAGCGCCCTGGACCACACACCGAATGAGCACCTCGACCTGGCGGAGTACGACCGGGCGGTGAGGGTGCTGGCCTCGGCCCTGGCGCGGCTGGCGGGAGACCACCCAGCATGAGGACAACCTCAGGCTGAACCCCCTTGCCGTACGGGCAGATGCGGATAGGGTGGGAGCCGGAGGAGGGCGGGGGGTCCGGTGCCCCCGCCCTCGCCCCTGTGATCCGCCACAAAACCCCGGCCGGGCCGCCCACCGACGGGACGGCCTTCCGGCCCATCACGCCACGCCCCATCCCTCCGGAGACCCATGGACCCCGTCACCATCCTGCTGATCCTGTTCGTCACCGCCCTGGTCCTGTTCGCCACCGAGTGGTTGCCCGTGGACGTGACCGCGCTGCTGCTGCTGGGCTCGCTGCTCGGCCTAAGCCTCCTGAGCCCGAAGGAGGCCTTCGCGGGCTTCGGGAGCGACACCGCCCTCACGCTCGCCAGCCTGTTCATCCTGACGCGGGTGCTGCTGCGCGCGGGGGTGATCGAGTGGCTGGGCGTGAGCCTCGCCCGGCGGTCCCGCAACGTGGGGGGCATGGTGCGGGGCATGCTCGGCACCGTCGCGGGTGTGAGCGCCTTTACCAGCAACGCGGCCACGACCGCCGTGTTCCTGCCGGTGGTCACGGGTCTGGCGCGGCGGGCGGGGCTCGCCCCCAGCCGGGTGCTCATGCCGCTCGCCTACGCCAGCATCCTGGGGGGCACAATCACGGTGATCGGCACCTCCACCAATCTGGTCGTGTCGGGGGCGCTGCCTGCGGCGGGCCTCAGGCCGCTGGGCTTTTTCGAACTCGCCTGGGTCGGCCTGCCCGTCGCCGCGGTGGGGCTGCTCTACCTCTTCTTCGTCGCCCCGCGCCTGCTCCCCGCCCAGGACGCCGCGCTGGAGGAGTCCCTGCGCGCCTACCTCGCGGACCTGACGGTGGCGCCCGGCAGCCCCCTTGATGGGCAGACCCTGCGCGAGACGGGCCTGGGCCGCGACCACGGCCTGACTGTCGTCGCCGTGCGGCGCGGAGGGGACACCGTGTACGCCCCTGGCCCCGACTTCCGGGTGCAGGAGGGAGACACGCTCGCCGTCGAGGGGCAGCACGACCGCATCCTGACCGGCAAGAGCACCCTGGGGGTGTTCAGCAAGAGCGAGCAGAAACTCCAGGTCGAGGGGGATGGCGCCCCAGTGCGGCTGGTCGAGGCGGTCGTGCTGCCGGGCAGCCCCCTCGCCGGACGCACCCTGCGCGAGGCGCGCTTCCGCGAGCGTTATGGTGTCTCCGTCCTCGCTCTGCACCGCCGGGCCCGCACCGTTGAGCGCCTCGCGGGCCTGCGCGTGCAGGTCGGCGACGTGCTGATGATCCAGGGCAGCGCCGAGCGGATCGTGGCGCTGGGCGACTCCCTCACCGTGTTGGGTGACCTGACGGAGGAGCAGCGGGACCTGCGGAAGGCCCCGCTGGCCCTGCTGCTCTTCGGTGGCGCGGTGGTCCTGGGCGCCCTGGGCCTGCTGCCCCTCAGCGTGGCGGTCGTGATCGCCGTCGCCCTGGCCCTCGCCCTGCGCCTCGTCTCGCCCGACGAGGCTTACCGCGCCGTCGAGTGGCCGGTGATCGTCCTCGTCGCCTGTATGCTCGCCTTCGGCACCGCCTTCCAGGACACCGGGGCGGCAAAGGTGCTCACCGGCGCGATCTCCGGCGTCCTCGAACCTCTCGGGCCGTACGGGCTGCTCGCCGCCCTCTTCGCGGTGACGGTCGCCCTCACCCAACCGATGAGCAACCAGGCCGCTGCCCTCGTCATGCTGCCCCTCGCCATCGGGACCGCGGGGACGCTGGGGTACGATCCCCGCCCCTTCGTCATCGGCATCACCGTCGCGGCCAGCAACTCCTTTATCACCCCGCTGGAGCCCGCCTGCATGCTGGTGTACGGGCCGGGCCGCTACCGCTTCCTGGACTTCGTGCGGGTGGGCACCGGCCTGACGCTGGTGACCTTCGTGGTGGCAATGCTGGTGATTCCGCGGGTCTGGCCGTTCTGAGCGATCAGCCGTCAGCGGTCAGAAAGAAACGTTCCTGTCTGACCGCTGACGGCTGATCGCTGATCCCTAGATGAACAGCGGCGCGTCCGGGTCGTCGGGGAGGGGGCGGTCCTTGCGGGCGAGCAGGGCGGCGGTCGTTCCGATGCCGATCACGGCGCCGAGGGCCAGCACGACCAGCGCCCACGTCGTCAGAACATGGCTGCGGTCCGAACTCATGCGTGCAGCATAACAGCCGTCACCCTCGCGCGTTCCTTACAGGGGTTGAGACAGGGCCGATTCCTGCCCGGCTCAGTCCGCCGGAAGCCCCTGGCCCTGTGGGACCGGCTTGGGCAACTCCCGCGGCAACCGCATCCACAGGGCGAGCAGGGAGAGGCTCCCCAGCGCCGCGAGGGCGAGCAGACCCCAGCGCGGCCCCAGCGGCCCCTCCTTGCTGATCAGGGTGCTGGCGATGAGCGCCCCGGGGGGCCCCATCCCCACGAGCACGAAGGAATACAGGCTCATCACCCGGCCTCTGAGGTGGTCGGGGATGGAGAGCTGCACGGTGCTGTTCGCGCTGACCAGCAGGGACAGCATCCCGAAGCCGCAGGCGGCGAGCACCGGCGTACCCAGCACCGGTCCCGGCGTGAAGGCGAGTGCCACCGTGCTGGCGATCAAGAGCACGCCCCCGACCCGCAGATTCCGCAGCGGGTTGGGTTTGCTCGCCTGCCACAGTGCCCCTGCCATCGCCCCCAGCCCGAAGGCGGCCGACAGGGTACCGAACGCCGCCTCCCGCGCCCCGAAGACCACCCGCGCGAAGTACGGGATGATGATGTTGAAGTTGATCACCGTGAGGCTCAACGCCCCCACCAGCAGCATCACGTTCCGGACCGCCGGGGTGTGCCGGACGTAGGCCAACCCCTCCCGGATGTCCTCTAGGACGGTGCCCCGACTGGCCCCCTCACGCGGGGGAAAGGGCAACGTCGCAATCACGAAGAGCACAACGACAAACGAGGCGACGTTCAGGTAAAACGGCAGGGCCAGCCGGGAGAGGTTGTCCGGGTTGCCCCCCGCCAGCAGCGACACCCCCAGCGCGGCGACCAGGCCGAACACCGCCTGGCCGAGGGTGCGGCTTACGTTGAAGGAGAGGCTGTTGAGCGCCACCACGTTGGGCACGTCGCCGCGCGGCACGAAGTCCACCACCATGCTCTGCCGGGCGGGCATATCGAAGGCGTTCGCGGTGCCGCTGACAAAGGCGAGCGCCATCACCAGCGGCAGCGTCACGATGCCCAGGTGCGTGGTCACGGCCAGGGCCGCAGCGGTCAGCATCAGCGTGACCTGGGTGGCGAGCAGCACCCGGCGCCGCGGCACCCGGTCGATCACCGCCCCGGCGAACAGCGAGAGCAGCAGGCTGGGGAGGAACTGCGCCACCGTCACGTAGCCCAGGGCGGCCGAGCTGCCCCCCGAGAGTTCCAGCACCAGGTACTGCTGGGCGGTGGACTGCATCCAGGAGCCCACCAGCGACAGCAGTTGCGAGAACCAGTAGCGGCGGTAATGGACGTGGCGAAGCGCGCGAAACGTCCGCGTCCGCCACGCTGAGGCGCGGGCAAGCATTCGCCCAGCATAGGCGCGCGGGGCAGCCGGGCTGCTTCCCGTCCCGCACGGCGGAACACGGCTGGAGTGTGAAAAAATCCTCGCCAGGGGCGTGGGGGCTTGGCAACTGTGACGCAGGCATGTTACGGTGCCCCTGTTTCAATTTTCTTAGCCCGGCCCTCATTCCAGGTCGCCGTGCTTGCCCATCCCGGCGGTCTTTTCCGAGTGTCTTTCGCGCCCTGTGAGTCCTCCCTCATGCCCCAATGTTCCCGTGTCCCCATGTTGCCGAGCCTCCTGATCCTGATGGGAGCCGTCTCCCTCGCGCAGGCTGCCGGAACAGCCCCCAGCCCAGTGGGCCCCGTGCCGACTGGGCTTTCGTCTGCCGCGAGCGGCGATACTGTGACGGTGAAGCCCGGCGACACGGCCTACAGCCTGGCCCGCGCGTACGGGCTGACGGTGGATGCCCTGCTCGCCCTGAACGGCCTGACCACGCCCGAACTGCGCGCCGGACAGGTGCTGCGGGTGCGGGACGTGCCCCCCTACATCGCGCAACGCGGTGACACCCTGTACTTGCTGGCTCGCCGCTTTGACGTGAGTGTGGACAGCCTGCTGGCGCTGAACGGCCTGCCGAGGGACACCCGGCTGGAGGTCGGGCAGGTGCTGCGTATTCCCGCGCCCGGTCCGGGAGCCCCCGCTCCTCTGCCCGTGCTGGCCCAGGCCGTTCCTGCCCCCTTGGTGGCGACCGCCGAGCCGCTTCCCACCCCCGAGCCAGTCGCCCCCAGTGTCCCGCTCGTGGGCGACTGGCGGAATGCGGCCCTGGCAATGCTGGGCGTGCCCTACGCCTATGGCGGCTCCGGCCCCGCTGGGCTGGATTGCAGCGGTTTCGTCGTGCAGGTCTTCGCGCCACTCGGAGTACAATTGCCGCGCCGCAGCGCCGACCAGGCGCAGTCCGGGGCGCCCGTCGCCCTGACTGAGCTGCAACCCGGCGACCTTGTGTTCTTCGATACCGCAGGCCGCGGCGAGGTGACCCATGTCGGCATCTACCTGGGCGACGACGAGTTCGTGAACGCCAACTCCTACAAGGGGCAGGTCACGGTAGACCACCTGCTGACTGACACCTACTGGGCGCCCCGCCTGCTCGGCGCGCGGCGGGTCTTGCCCCCCGCGACCCCCACTTACGCGGCGGGG
Source organism: Deinococcus apachensis DSM 19763 (assembly GCF_000381345.1). NCBI lineage: Bacteria > Thermotogati > Deinococcota > Deinococci > Deinococcales > Deinococcaceae > Deinococcus > Deinococcus apachensis. The sequence continues at coordinate 13,564 of NZ_KB906427.1, forward strand.
CACTGACCCCGGCAACCTCAGCGAAAAAGACGCGGCGCCTCACCTCGTGGTGGGCGCCGCGTTCTTTCGGGTGTTCAGGCCCTCAACCCGCGTCGTCGGCCACGTCCTCGTTGTCCAGCAGGTGACGGTACTCGTCCAAGTGGTCGCCCTCGCCGAGTTCGCGGGCGATCTTCTCGATGGCGAGCCGGACAACCTCGCTCTTGCTGATCAGGCGCTCGGGGCTGGAGAGTTCATAGGCGGTGCGCGTCAGCAGTGCGTCCTGTTCCTCACTGATGACAACCTGGAGGCGTTTGCGTTCCTTCTTCGGCATCCCCTGTATCCTCTCTGGCGGCGGGCTTTCCTGACGCGGCACGGACTGGTCTGCGGGGCAGCGTAGCATGCATCGTGAGTACCCTCAACATGACTCACCTTCCCCTCCCGTGAGGATGGGGTGACCTGGGCTTTACAGGAGGTACATCCTCCTGCTGCTGCCCAGCTGTAAGGTCGGCGTAGACGTGGAGTGAGCAACATGTGTAACATGCACTCGGCCGCCGCCGGGTGAGCCCAAAGACTTCCACTTTCAACGCGCCGCCCCCGGCGCTTCCAAGCCCGAAAGGACCACCATGCAACTGACGCCGCTGCACATCCAGGGAGGCCGGGAACTTTCCGGCGAGATCGTCATCCAGCCCAGCAAGAACGCGGCCCTGCCGATCATCGTCGCCAGCCTCCTGAGCAGCGAGCCCGTCACCCTGCATGGCGTCCCCCGGCTCTCGGACGTGTACACCATCCTGGATCTGGCGCATCACATCGGCACGCGCCACGCCTGGGTCGGCCCCAACAGCCTCACCCTGCACACGCCCGAGATCCTGAACACCGACGCGCCCTACGCCCTGGTCTCCAAGATGCGCGCCAGCTTCATTATGATGGGCGCGCTGATCGCCCGCGCGGGCCAGGCGACCGTCTCCATGCCCGGCGGCTGCGCCTTCGGCTACCGGCCCGTCGACCAGCATGTCAAGGCCTTCCGGGCGCTGGGCGTGCAGGTCGAGGAGGAGGGCGGCAACTTCGACGCCCGCCGGGGGGGCAGCCTGAATGGCACCTTCGTGTTCGAGCTGCTCACCGTCGGGGGCACCCAGAACGCCATCCTGGCCGCCGTGCTGGGCGACGGGGTGGTCACGCTGGAAAACGCCAGCATCGACACCGACGTGGTGGACCTGATCAACTTCCTGAACAGCCTGGGCGCCGACATCCGTGGGGCGGGCACGAACACGCTCACCATCCACGGCGTGAAGGCCCTGCGCGGGGGCGAGTACCGGATCATCCCCGACCGCATCGAGGCAGGCACCTTCATGATTGCCGCCGCCGCCACCCGCAGCCGTCTGACCCTGACGAACGTGCGCCCCGACCACCTGCGCGCCGTCAGCGCCAAGCTCACTGAGATGGGCGTGGACATCCTGGAATCGGGCGAGCGCCTGCTGGTGGACGCCCGGAACCGCACGCTGAAGCCCGTCAACGTCACCACCCAGAGCTTCCCCGGCTTCCCCACCGACGTGCAGCCCCAGATGAGCGCCCTGCTCGCCACCGTCCCCGGCGCGAGCGTCGTGCAGGACCCGGTGTACCCTGACCGCCTCACCCATGTCGCGGAGCTGCACCGCATGGGCGCCAACATCACCGTGAGCGGCTACACCCAGGTCATCCAGGGCGGCCCGCTGCACGCCGCGCCCGTCAAGGCCGCCGACCTGCGCGCTGGGGCGGCCCTCTTCATCGCAGCCCTGACGACCGAGGGCGAGACCGTGATCGACGGCGTCCAGTACCTCAACCGCGGCTACGAGCGCCTGGCCGAGCGACTGCGCTCCATCGGCGCGAACGCCTGGCAGCCCCAGCCGGTGCTGGCAAGCGCGATGGACTGAGCGGAGGGAGAGTGGCACCCGCCCCGGGAACGGAGGCGGGCGCTTTCTTTTTGTCGGGCTGCGATGGATTTAAGGCCATGGGGAAAGAAAGATTGTCACCCTGAGCACGAGTGAAGAGCCTCTCCACCTGTGGATGAGGTGCCTCGCTCGCGCTCAGCATGCCACCATTCTTTTGGCCCTAAACCTCCCCGCCCCACTCCTGCCCATGCTCGTTCCAGGCAGTTTCAATCTGCTCCAGCAACTCGACGGGCAGCGGCCCTTTCTCCACGACGGCCGCGTTCCGCTCCAGGTTCTCCACCCGCGCCGTGCCCACGATCGCGCTGCTCACCCCCAGGGCGAAGGCGGAAAAGCGCAGGGCGAACTCGTTCCAGTCCAGATCGCCGGGGTCGAGGCGCAGCGCCTGCAACCGCTCCCAGTACACCTCAGCGTACTGGCCGACCGGGCGCTCGCTGAACTGCCAGGCCGCATTGGCGATGGGACGCTTGGCGATCACGCCCAGTCCCCTTGCCGCCGCCCCAGGCAGAACGTGGTGCAGGCTCCACTGGTCGGTGAGGTTTACGCTCGTCTGAAGGCTGCCGAAACGGCCCGACTCCGCAGCCCACGCCAGAGCCTCGTTCTCACCGCTGTAGGCCGCGACCCGGATCAGGCCCGCGTCCCGGGCCCGGTCGAGTTCGGCCAGCAGGTCCTCGCGCCGCAGGGTGTCCAGCGGGCAGGAGTGCAGGTGGAAGATGTCGATGCGGTCCGTCCGCATCACACGCAGAGCACGTTCGATGCCCAGGCGGATGTTCCCGGGCGTCCAGTCCTCCGCGTCCTCCACGCTGTAACCGCCCTTGGTGCTCAGCACGAACTCGTCGCGGCGCCCGGCGAGGTGGCGCCCGATCCGTTCCTCGCTCAGGCCGTAGCCGCGTGCCGTGTCGATCAGGGTGATGCCCAGGTCGAGCGTGCGGTGGAGCAGCCGCTCGGCCTCCGTCTCGGGCAGGGCCTCGGCGCCCACCTGTCCCGCTCCCAGGCCCAGAATGCTCACCCTCAGCCCCGTGGTTCCGAAATCGCGCTCTTGCATGGGGCGCACCATACCGCCCTGAGTGACTCCGCGCCGACCTTCTGGGAGATGAGCGAGGAGGAAGACCTGCGGACGGAGCCGGAGAGTCCAGTCAAGCGGGAATTCTTCGGCGGGTACATGTATCCGCTGCATGGGCCGGTACTGGCGCAGGCGGGGGCGAGCACGGGTCAGGGGAGGGTCACCTTTAACATTGGGGCGGCACTTCTCCTGCGCTCCCGGGGGAGTGGATGCATTGTCCTCACGCAGATATGCGCGTGTACGCCACCACCACGGCGAGGCAACGGGCCTCCTTCTATCCCGACGTTGTCGTGACCTGCGAGGCGATGACGGACGAGGCCACGAATGTCCGTGCGCCTTGCCTGCTCGTGGAGGTCCTGAGCCCCAGCACGGGCCACACGGACCGGACGACCAAGCTGCTGTCTGACACCAGCCTGCCCAGTCTCCAGGTCTACCTGATCGTGGACCCCACCCGGCGCCTCGTGCGGGTGGTGGCGCTGGGCGAGGACGGCTGGACAGATCAGGAACTATTCGGCGAAGGCACTGTCCCCATCCCCTGCCTGACCACCGCCCTTACGCTGGACGACATTTACGCGAGCATCCTCGACCGTTAGACGAGTTCCGCCCGTTCCTCCTGCTCCTTGCGGAACTGGAGTTCGTACAGATCGCGGTACAGGCCGCCTGACGCGATCAGCTCCGCGTGTGTGCCGTCCTCCACGACCTCCCCGGCATTCAGGACGAGGATGCGGTCGGCCCCCCGGATGGTGGAGAGGCGGTGCGCGATCACGAAGGTGGTGCGGCCCTGCATCAGCGTCTCCAGGGCAGCCTGCACCAGGGCCTCCGACTCATTGTCGAGCGCACTCGTCGCCTCGTCGAGGATCAGGATGCGGGGGTCCTTGAGGAGGGCCCGGGCGATGGCGACCCGCTGGCGCTGCCCGCCGCTGAGCTTCACCCCGCGCTCGCCGACGATGGTGGCGTATCCCTGCGGGAAGGCGGAGATGAAGGCGTGGGCATTGGCTGCGCGGGCGGCGGCCTCCACCTCCTCGAACGTGGCGTCCGGGCGCCCGTAGCGGATGTTCTCCTCGATAGAGCCGGAAAACAGCAGCGTCTCCTGCGGCACCAGGCCGACCTGGGCGCGCAGGTCCGCGAGCCCGTAGTCGCGCACGTCCTGCCCGTCCACCCGGAGCGATCCGCTCATCACGTCCCAGAAGCGGGGAATCAGGTTCACCAGCGTCGTTTTGCCCGCCCCGCTCGGCCCCACCAGGGCGACGACCTGACCAGCGGGTACATCGAAACTCACGTCCCGCAGGGTGGGTACGTCCCCGTACTGGAAGGAGACGTGGTCGAAGGTGACACGGCCCTCGGCGCGGGTCAGGCCGAGAGGCGTGGCAGGCTCGGGCAGATCACTCCGCTCGTCCAGCAGCTCGAAGATGCGGCCCGACGCGCCGAGCGCCTCCTGAAACTGATTGAAGATGCCGGTCAGCGCCGCCACCGTCCCACCGACCTGAAGCGCGTAGATCAGGAACGTGACGAGGTTGCCCGGCGTGAGGCTCCCCGCCATGACCTGCCGCCCGCCGTACCACAGCACCACCGCGAGCGACCCGAAGGTCAGGAAGCTCATGGTCCCCGCCATCACAGCCTGAAGGCGGTTGCGGCGCAGGGCGACCCCGAAGGCGCGGGTCATGCCCTGGCCGTAGCGCCCGCGTTCGAGGTTCTCGGCGGTAAAGCTCTGCACGACCCGCACGCCGCCCAAGGCCTCGGCCGCGTCGGCGTTGGCCCTGGCAATGGTGTCCTGCAACTCGCGGGCCACCCGGCGCAATCGGCGGCCCAGGACGATGGCCGTGCCAATTACCAGCGGAATGACGGCCAGGGTCAGCAGGCTCAGGCGCGGGCTGGTCACGAACAGCAGGACGACGCTGCCCGTCAGCGCCACCGCCTGGCTGAACAGTTGCGCCAGCGCCGTGCTCGACACTGCCTGCACCGTGCTCACGTCCGAGGTGAGGCGGCTGGTCAGGTCCCCGGTCTTATGTTCCCCGAAAAACTGGGGCGAGAGCGAGAGCAGGTGCGAGAAGAGAGCCCGGCGCAGGTCGGCCACCACTCCTGACCCGACGGTGGAGAGCAGGTACGACTGCCCAGCCCCGAACAGCGCCGACAGCGCGAAGATGCCCAGCAGGGCAAGGACCGTCCGGTCGAGCGGCCCGGTGTCCGTGCTCCCCACCCGCAGGAAAGAGGCGTCGATCAACCGCCCGAATAGCAGTGGAAAGACGAGGTTCAGGCCGCTGGAGATCAGCGTGGCGAGCAGCCCCAGCACGAACAGGCCCCGGTACGGCCGCGCGTAGGCGAGCAGCCGCCGGAGCTGCCGGGGGTCACGTTTCACCCGGGGCGCATTCGGGTCACGGGCCACGGAGGGCAGGCGTGAGGGGCGCGAGAACATGGATCAGAGTACGCCCGCCCCGCGGAGGGTGTGAACTGGCCGAACAGCGGGGAGGGACTTCTGTCAGGCCCCACGACACGATATGGATCGCGAATGTAAGAGGCTGTCATGCTGAGCAGGGCGGGATGCTTCGCCCCGCTTAGGGCAACCGGCCTTGACGTCTATGCATCTTCCCCCAGGCCGCCCATCACGGAACTCCTGCTGCCTCTGGGTATGGAACCCTCACCAAACAGAAGGGAGCGGCAGGCCCTTTTCCTGGCCCGCCGCCCCTCTGCCCGATCTTTGCGCCTAAGCCAGCACAGCCGCCGCTTCTACAGCGGGCAGCTCGAAGGCGTCCGCGACGCCCTGGTAGGTCAGCTTGCCCCCGTGGGTGTTCAGGCCGAGCATCAGCGCGCGGTTGCGGTGCAGAGCCGCGGTCCCGTGGTCGGCGAGCATCAGCGCGTAGGGGAGGGTCTGGTTGGTAAGCGCGAAGGTGCTCGTGCGCGGCACGGCGCCCGGCATGTTCGCCACCCCATAATGGATCACGCCGTCCACGACGTAAGTCGGGTCGTCGTGGGTGGTGGGGTGGATCGTTTCCACGCAGCCGCCCTGGTCCACCGCCACATCCACGATGACGCTGCCCTCCTGCATCAGGGGGAGCATGTCGCGCGTGACGAGGTGGGGGGCCTTGGCGCCGGGGATCAGCACCGCGCCGATCAGCAGGTCCGCCTCGGGCAGCAGGGCGCGGATGTTCGCCTCGCTGCTCATCATGGTGGTGAGTTTGCCGAAGAACACGTCGTCGAGGTAGGTCAGGCGGCGGTGCGACACGTCGAGCACCGTGACCTTGGCCCCCAGCCCCATCGCCATCTTCGCGGCGTTCGTGCCCACCACGCCGCCGCCGATGATGACCACATGGCCCGCCTGCACGCCGGGCACGCCGCCCAGCAGCACCCCGCGCCCGCCGACCGGCTTCTGGAGGTGGTACGCGCCCGCCTGCACGCTCAGGCGCCCGGCGACCTCCGACATGGGCATCAGGAGGGGGAGGCTGCCGTCCTCAAGCTGCACCGTCTCGTACGCGACGGCGGTGGTACCCGCCGCGAGCAGCGCCTCGGTGAGGGGTCGGTCGGCGGCGAGGTGGAGGTAGGTGAAGAGCAGCAGGTCGTCCCGCAGGTACTTGTACTCGGAGGCGATGGGCTCCTTGACCTTCATCACCATCTCGGCGGCCCAGGCGTCTGCCGCCGTGCCCATCACGGCGCCCGCCGTCACGTACTCGCTGTCGCTGATGCCGCTGCCCAACCCCGCACCTTCCTCCACGACAACGGTGTGTCCCCGACGCACCAGCGTTCCTACCCCACCGGGCGTCAGTGCCACGCGGTTTTCCTTAACCTTGATTTCCTTCGGAAGTCCGATCTTCATTACATACTCCTGCCGGGCCGCGCGGGCATCTGCCGCCAGCCTCTTTCTGTTGATGTGGCGCAATGATAGCAGGACTCGATCCTTCCGCGATTGCCGGGCGGGGGTAGGAACACCCGTACCCGAGCAATCCTGTTGCGCTGTTCTGCTATTCTTGTGAGGTTTATGTTACAGCCCGAACTGGACGCCACCGACCGACGCATCCTCGCCATCCTCCAGCGGGACGCCCGCATCCCGAACACTGAACTCGCCGACGAGATCGGCCTGACGCCCGCGCCCACCCTGCGGCGGGTGCGGCGGCTGGAGGAGGAGGGCATCATCAGCCGCTACGTGGCGCTGCTTGACCCCAAGCAGGTGGGCCGCGACCTGATGGTCCTGGTGCGGGTCACGCTCGACAAGCAGACCAAGCAGGGCTTCGAGACCTTCGCCGAGCATATGCGTGCCCGACCGGAGGTGCTGGAGTGCTACCTCTGCCTGGGCGACACCGACTACCTGCTCAAGGTCTGCGTGCCCGACCTCGACGCCTACCAGAACTTCCTGGTGGACGTGCTGGCCTCCAGCCCCGGCGTGCGGAATACGGCCAGCACCATCGTGGTCAAGCAGGAGAAGTACACGACGAGCCTGCCGCTGGAATGAGGGGGAAGGAGCGTGCGCAGAAGTTTGTGGGTTGGGCTGGCAGAAAGCATCCTGAAGAAAGGAGCTCTGTATGCCCAAACCGAAGGACAAGCCCCTCTTCGACCCCGCGCTGCTCGACGCTGCCCTCGAAGGCCGTCGTACCGCTGCGGACGTCGGCGACCTCATCCAGCAGTTCACCAAGGCGATCCTGGAACGCGCTCTGGATGCCGAGTTGACGCACCATCTCGGTCATGAAACCCGGCAGGCCGTGGGCAAT
>NZ_KB906428.1 GCF_000381345.1 Deinococcus apachensis DSM 19763
GTGAGGTGGTGCGACGAGCGATCTGAAGTTCAGAGTGCAGGCCAGCAACGTCGGCCTGCATTCGTTAAATACTGTGTTGGTTGGTCGGGGTCAAGCAGGCTCGGGGGACGGGCGCCGATAGTCCGGATTAAATCTCTGGCCTGACCTCAGGACGGCGAACGCGACTCGGAGCAGCTTGCGAGCCAGGGCAATCAGGGCGACTTTTTTGGGCTTTCCCTGAGTGATCAAGTGACGGTAGAAGTCCCCGAACGTGTTCTTCATACGCGACGCGGTCAGCGCACAGAGGTAAAACGCACGTCTGAGACGTGCGTTTCCTATTTTTGAGATGTGGGTCCGTCCAGTGAAACTCCCAGACTGACGGGGAACAGGAGAAAGGCCTGCGTACGCAGCCCATTGATTCGAGCTTTCCATCCGGCTCAGGTGCAGGGTCTCGACCAGCAGGATCGAGGCGGTCAACGGGCCGATCCCAGGAATCGAGGTCAGCAGGGTCACCTTCTCCTGCACCTCCTTGGAACCAAGGACCAGTGCCCTGATCGCCTCATTGGCTTCCTCCAACTGCTGTTCGAGCAGTGTCTGGCGTGCTTCACAGAAACCGAGGGCTTTTGGATTGGGTTGGTGCTGGTGATTCATGGCGTGGTGACGCCCTGCCTCGAGGGTCAGGAGTTCCACGATGTGGTCACGGGCATGAAGCAGCGCACGCAGCTCGACCAGGTCCGCTTCGGGGGGCAGCCAGCGGGCTGGCTGCATCACGGCCCCATACCGGGCGATCAACTCCGCATCCAGCTTGTCCGTTTTCCCCCGCCTCAACGTACTTTTCGCGAAGAACTTGATCTGTGCTGCGTTCACGACACTGACAATGCAACCGGCTTCGTGGAGGGTGATCGCCATTCGCTCCCAGTACACGCTGGTGGATTCCATCACCACCGAGAGCTCTTCCCCCACTGTGGCTGACGAAGTCAGCCACAAGAGCAGCTGTTCATGCCCCTTGGCGGTGTTCGCAACGGCTTTGACCACACCAACACGCGTCAAGGACCCAGGCGCTTGAACCTGGAGTAGGCAGGCGTACAGTTCGCTTTTGCCGACATCAAGACCCAGCACGAACATAAAACCCCCCAGAAAGGGAAAACGAGGGTCACCACCCGGGTCCGGTCGGCGGAATTTTGTGTACAGGCTTGGGTGGCCTCAGATACTGTTGCGCCTGATCGAAAGGGGCTCGAGCCGGCCAGGATTTAACGGACGACCTTGGAAGATCAAAGTTGCCAGCAGGCTTGTCGGCTCGAGTGGGAGTGACGAGCCGAGCTTCCCACGACTCGACTCAACACACAAAGTTGCCAGAACCGATTCCCCCAACCAGGCTTGGAGCCCCGCTCTGCAGCCCGTGATCTGCCCCCTTGGACGAGTCTCTCAGCGGGTCCGCCAGGAGTGCCGCGTCGCCTGCTCATCGTCGTAGGCGAGTGCGAGCAGGTCCGCCTCGCTCCACTTCGGCCCCACGAACGTCAGCGCGAAGGGCGTCCCGCTCGCGCTGCATCAGGCAGCCTCCCCGACGGTCAGTATCGAACGGTGCACGCTTCGTGGGTTCAGTAAGAGACGCGGTTCCTCCCCCCGTTTTTCACCTCATACAGCTTCTCATCGGCAAGGGACAGCATCCGCTCGTGGTTCTTGACGTCCGTCTGGGCGCACACCCCGAGCGAGAGCGTGACCCGGAGCCTGGGGTGAATCTCCTGCCAGGGGTACTGCTCGACCACCTGCCGCAGGCGCTCAGCAATCAGCACCGCCTGTTCGACGGCTGTGCCGGGAAGCACCACCAGGAACTCCTCCCCGCCGTAACGGCCAATCAAGTCGTACGGGCGGCATGCTCCTTTGAACAGCTTCGCAGCCCGGCGCAACACCTCATCCCCCACCTGGTGCGAGAAAGCGTCGTTCACCCGCTTGAAATGATCGAGGTCGATCATCACGATCGATAGAGGCTTACGCATCTGTCGGGCCTTCGAGAACTCCAAAGACAGCAGCTCCTCAATGTGCCTCCGGTTGAACACGCCCGTCAGGCCGTCCTCACGCAACTGCCGCTCAAGCAAGTTGGCTTGCTCTTGCAGCGCGGTCAGGAGCGCGCTCTTCTCCAGGTTGGCCTTTTCGAGGGCTGCATTCGCGTTTGTCAATTCCAGGGTGCGGGCCCGGTACGAACGAATCTCCATACGTGCACGGTCCGCTTGGCTCTCGATGGCATGGATAACGGCCTGCTGGGCCTTCTCCTCCTGAGCAATGTCGCGGTCCAGGGCATGAGCCGCCTCCATATGCTGGAACGCTCTCTCCGGGTGACCCCGCGCTCGGTACAGCTGGGCCGCACGCCAGTGCGCCTGCTCGGCAACTCGCTTGACCTCCCTGCCCGCCAGCTGCAAGGTCCGTTCAAGCAGCGGCTCGCCCTCCTCGTCCTCACCGTGATCCAGCAACCCACAACTGAAGTGAAGGGCCGTCCAGGCAGCTAACCTGACCATCTGCGCGGACACGGGGCCTACCTTGTCCCAGGCTGCCTGAAGGAGCGCTTTCGCCTCGCTCCAATGCTCTAGGGCGCTGAGAGCGCGCGCGGTGACCGTCAAGGCCTGGATCTGCAAGGCGAGATCGTCACTTTCCTCCGCGACCGCCATCGCACGGCGTCCTTGGTCAGCGGCGGTCGCGTTCTGCCCCCGTTCGAATTGGATTTCGGCCAGGCTGACCGCACAGGCGGCGACCCCATGCGGAACGGTCAGGCCTTCATAGAGGGCCGAGGCCGCCGTGATCACCTCCAGGGCTTTGTCCTGCTGCCCTTCAAGAGACCTGTAGACCTCACCCAGAGCATGCAGCGCCCGGGCTTCCGCGGCTGGGTCGTGCAGTTCCCTGGACAGTCTGAGGCTGAGCAGGGCGTACTCCAAGGCGCGCTCCCCGCCCTGCAAACGGTGGTACACCGTGCCGAGATAGGCGGCGCATTCCTGCCGGAGCAGGAGGTCCTGGAGTTGTTCCGCGATCACGGCGGCCTGCGTGAGGAGACTCAACGCTTCACGCAGTTCGTCCTGGCTCAAGTGCGCTACGGCGAGATTGCGGTACGCGAACCCGATGCCCCGGGTGTACCCGTGCTGCCGGGCAAGCGCGAGGGCTTGCTGGCTGGGCAGGATCAGGGCGTCCTGTCCCAGGTCGCGCTTCTGCCACGCGTCCTCAAGAAGTGACTCAATGCGTTGAATGACGGCCTCAGAGGCGCGAAGCCCGGCTGGGAGGTGGACCACCGCGTGCTCCGCGTTTGGAGCGCTGTTCGCCGCCCGCAGGGGACTTCCATCCGGGACCTGCTGTTCCAGTTCCGCCCCCCCACCCGGAGCGCTCAGCTGCCCGGTCGCGGCCATCTGAAGAAATGCCTCCACGATGGCCGGGTCGAACTGTCGGCCCGCCTGAGCCTGGAGCTCTGCCAGGGCCTCCTCGGGGGACCACGCGGTCTTGTAAGGCCGCTCGGTCGTCAACGCGTCCCAGACGTCCGCCACCGACACGAGGCGTCCCACCAGGGGAATGTCCTCACCGGAGAGGCCATTCGGGTACCCTTGACCGTCCCAGCGTTCGTGGTGCGTCAGGGCAATCTGCTCGGCGAGTTGCATCAGTTCGGAACGGCCGCCCCGCAGCAGGCGTGCCCCGATGGTCGTGTGGTGCTTCATGATCTCGAACTCCTCCGGCGTGTACCTGCCCGACTTGAGGAGGATCGCGTCGGGGACTCCGATCTTCCCGACGTCATGCAGTCTTCCGGCCAGCCGGATCAATTCGACCTGCTGATCGGGAAGACCGAGCGCCTCGGCGAGGAGGGCGGCGATGTTCCCGACCCGGTGCGCGTGCATGCCCGTTCGGTCATCCCGGTACTCCGCGGCCACACTGAGGCGGTTGATGATTTCCAGTTGCGCCATCTCCAGTTCAGCGGTGCGCGCTTGGACCTCCTGCTCTGCTTCCCGCCTGGCTTTCGACGACAGCTCGTTGAGTTGGCGGTAGACGTCCGTCTGGTACCGGGCCTTTTCCAGTTCAAGCTGTCCGGTCAGGTTGCGGAGTTTCCGTTCGTTGTCGACCCGGAAGAGTTCCCTTTGCCCGATGGTGACTTGCAGGAGGTGCGCTGCCGCCTCGGCAGATCGCCCGGCGGCCAGCAGGGCGCGGGCGAGCTCCTCGCGCGCGTCGAGGGACTCCCGCTTCATCCCGTTCAATTCGGTGAGGTTGAGTGCCTGCTGCAACAAGGGGATCGCTTGGCTGTGCTCCCCGTTCGCGCCCAGCAGCGAACCGCGGTGGGTCAGAATGTTGGCCTGGCTGCGCTTGTCCTCCGCGGCCAAGGAAAGGTTCAGAGCTTCCTGGAGCGCTTGATCACCTTGCTCCGTGTTCCCCATCAGCACGTAGGCCCAGCCGATGTTGTCGAGTAGTTCTGCTTCCTCGTGAAGGGTCCCGCCACTCTGCGCCCTTTTCTCAAGGCGCATCCCCTCGCTGCGAGCGACGCGGAGGGCCCGCGTAAAAGCCTCGAGGGCTTTTTCGAGTTGTCCACGCTCGCGGTAGATCAAGCCGATCTCGGAGATTCCTGCAGCGAGGCTGACGTACATTCCTGCTTGGTGGGCCTGTTCCGCAATCTCAACGCCGCGGAGGAGTGATTCGAGGGCGTTATCGGTGTCACCGAGTTCGCGGTACACCTTGCCGACGTTGACGAGGCAGGCGCTGAGGAGCCCGTCCATCCGGAGGCCGTTCGTGCGGAGAAACTCCAGACACCGCATGAAGCTGTTGAGCGCCTGGGCGTACTCCCCGGCGGCTTCCTGGATGAGGCCCGTGTTGTTCAGGCACTTGGCGTGCCCAGCCTTATCCCCCAGGAGCAGGCGGACCTCACCGCTGTGCTGCAAGCTTGACGTGGCGTCCGCATGGCGACCTTGCCGGAAGAGCACCATGGCCCGGGTGAGCAGGGCTTCGGCGAGAGTGACCGACGGCTCCAGGGGGGTGGAGACTTCGACGACGTCATCGCAACAGTGCAGAGCCTCTTCCGAGTGGTTCATGCTGAGGGCCAGCTTGGCCGTCAGCAATTGCACTTCCGAGTATCCACTGGGATTGTTGACCTCCCGGTACCGTTGCGCGGCCAGCTGACTGAGTGTCCGCGCCCGCTCCAGGTCACCGAGTTCCATCTGACTCAAAGCCTGGGTGTGGAGGGCGAAGGCTTGACTCGACACGTCGGCCAGGTCTTCCGCAGCCCGAATGATCAGCGCCGCTTCCTTCGCTGCTGCTTTGGGGTCGTCCTTCACCAGGAAACGGGCTCGCCCGTTCATCGCGTCCAGGTCGCCCAATTTGCCGTCGCGCGCAAGAAGTCCCGGGCGTGGAGCGGTTGTGGCCGGAGGGGCGGAACGATCTGCCGTCATAAGCCTGAGGGCAGGGGTCCTATCCGTCGAGTATGTAATGAGTCAAGAGTGAGAAAATTCAAGAGCCTTCCCCCGTCTGCCACCAACATAAAGGTAGACCTTGAGCCTTTTCCAGTCACCGGGAACAACGGCTTACGTGGGCAGGGCCAGCGGAAGAGAGGGTCAGGGATCGGCAAGGAGCTTCTTTGGCGAGAGATGCCCTGAACCTGTTCTTCTTGCATGGGGCCCCTTGTACACTCAGAAGCTGCCGAGAGCGTTTTCCCTCTGCCGTGTTCCCGGTACGATAGGCAACGTTGTCTTACATGGCCGTCACGAAGAAAAACCTGGAGAAGGCATTTTCTCTAGGTTCCCCGCTTTGGAAACCCTGCGAGGGCTCCGTGCCAGCTGTCGTCAGCCGATTCTGCTCCCCCCGTTCTCAAGCGCCAGCGGCAGGACTTCCCTCCCCATCTCGTTCTGATCTTCGGAGGGTGGGAGAGGAAATCCTGGGGACCGAAGGGGTCGGTGGCGTCGCGCGGGGTTCTCTCCGAGTACAGGGATCTGATGCCCCAGATATTAAAGTTTAATGAAGATGTGAAGTTTGACTCATGAGCATTTCCTTTCCATACTATGAACACGAGGCAATGAAACGTTCGATGTATTCGGGCACCTGTCGAACGTGGAGCTAGTGGTGCGACCGACGTTCTCATGCGTCGGTCTTTTTTTGGCTGCCATGAGAGCAAGCCGTTCTGTGTCACTTCCCTAGAAGAGACATGGCGACTACTGCTGGGCGGGCCTGCCCAGTCATGCTCACCCGTTCCCCCGACAACCGGGTTCATTCACCAGTGGCTGCGGCACCTCCGCCAGCTGCCTGGAGCCGTTCCACCCTCAACCCGTGAGGTACTTGGCCTCTTGCGGGTCCCCTGAGGTTTCCGAACGACTCCCCTTCTTCAAGGAGCGAACATGCGGAAAGCTATCTTCAGTCTGGTCATCGTCACCACGCTCTTCGGAAGCCTGGCCAGCGCGGGCTCCTTTGGCGCCTGGGTTTCCGGCGCACCTCCCGTCAATACGACTGACGGCTCCTTTGGCGCCTGGGTCAGTTAAAGCTGCTGCGGAAGTGCCGTGCTGTTCACCACGGGTCTACAGCACGGATTCCTCACAGATAAACGGGAGCATCGGGAGTAACCGAACCTTCCAGGAACTGGAGTGCCCCATCTGCTGATCCTGCCTCCTGCGGGATCGCTGTGCCGCAAATGGCCTGTTCCCTCCCCCTGTGGTTGTCAAGACACCGTCCGGCTGCGGAGGGCTTGCGCCAGGTGGATGCCAACCCGGTTGGTCGCCGATTCCCGACTTGGAAGGGCAGTGTTCAAAGGCAGGCACGCTGCATCAGTAACGGGGCACGTTCTGGGCCTGCGCCACGAGCTCGCTGAGCCGGATGACCTCCTCGGCGAGCCGCGGGGCAGGCAGGACGGTTCCGAACCGCCCCTGCACATCCTGCTCGAAGTTGCTCATCACGCTCGGGAAGGTGGCATAGGTCGCGTAGGTGTGCGCCAGGATGAGCGTAGCCCGGCGCAACCGCTCCTCCAGGGCGAGCGTGAGTTCGGGGTGGGCGTGCTTGGGGACGTGCCGGTGGTGGTCCCGGGCGGAGAGGACTTCGACCTGTCCGTTCAGGGCCCGTGCCACCTGCGTCTGGACCGACGTTGTCTTCCCCACGCTGGAGTCAGCCTGACATATCGGGGGTCACGGGAGGTGGGCAACCCGATGCTCACTTGGCCGGGGCAGCAACGCGAACGGCGAAGTCTCGCTCCTTCCCTATCCTATACGGGTGGCCGCGCTACGCCTTGCCACCTGCTTGCCGGGTCCTTCCCAATCCTGGGGGCCCGGCTGCGTCCACCCGCTCCCCCAGAGGCTCTCACCGCGGCTGCCCGCACCCTCGGCGCGGGAAGTTCGACACGCGCTGCTTCGTCTCGTACCGCGACCTCGGCAGCCTGACCGGCCAGGCCCTCGACGACCTCATCGCGCGCACCATCACGCACTACGCCAGCGACCAGCGCCTCACCTCGTTCGAGTGGAAGACCTGCGGGCACGACGCGCCAGCCGACCTTCCCCAGCGCCTCATCGCACACGGCTTGCAGGCCGAGGAGCAGGAAACGGTGATGCTCGGCGAGGCTACGCACCTCGCCGTAGACGTCGCTCTGCCCCCAGGGGTGCGGCTACGCCGCATCGACGACCAACCCGACCCGCTGCCCGACCTGACCCGGGCGGCGGCGGCGCAGGAGCGCGCCTTCGGCTTCCCGTTCGGAGTGAGGGATTTCGTGCAGCAACTCGAGAGGAAGCGCGGCCTGATCGAGATCTGGGTGGCGGAGGCGCAGGATGAGGTCGTGTGCACCGGGCGGCTGGAGGTGGTGCCGGGGACCGAGTTCGCGGGCCTCTGGGGGGGCGGGACAGTACCCGAGTGGCGGGGCCAGGGCATCTACCGGGCGCTCACGGCCGCACGGGCAAGGTCTGCCCTGGCCCGGGGGGTGCGCTTCTTGCACAGTGACTCGACGGAGTTCTCGCGGCCGATCCTGCAGCGCAGCGGTCTCCTGCCGGTGACGACGACCACGCCCTACCTCTGGAGGCGCTGAAGCCAGCGGACCAGCCCAGCTCAGGACAGTCTGGGTGAAGTCGCCAGGTACTTCTTCCAAGACGCCGTCGCGGCCTTGGCTCGTTCTGCGAAATCGTCAGCGCTCAGGGGCACCTTCGTCAGGAGACGCTGACGTTCTCGATGGATAGTGTGGCGGACAGCCCGGGCGGGGTGAAGCCAAATACCTGGCCGTAAAACTGCAACTCTCCTTCCAGCGCCCGCTGGATGTTCTCCGCCCGCCGGAACCCGTGTCCTTCCCCCTCGAATTCCACTAGGGCGGTGGGCAGGCCACGTGACCGCACGGCTTCGAACATCCGCTTGGCCTGATCGGGTGGCACCACCTTGTCCTCCAGCCCCTGGAAGAACACCACTGGGCGTGAGAGCTGCTCGGTGAAATGAATCGGTGAACGCGCCTGGTACAACTCTTTCATCTCTGGGTAGGGGCCGATCAGGCCATCCAGGTAGCGGCTCTCGAACTTGTGCGTGTCCTGGGTGAAGGTTTCGACGTCACTCAGTCCGAAGTGGCTTGCCCCGGCAGTGAACACGTCGTGGAAAGTCAGGGCGCACAGCACGGTGTACCCACCCGCGCTCCCGCCAGTGATCGCCATCCTCTGGGCGTCCACGTCGCCGCGTTCCGCCACGAACCTCGCCGCGTTCACGCAGTCCTGCACGTCCACCACGCCCCACTGGCCCCGCAAGCGTTCCCGGTACGCCCGGCCGAACCCAGTCGAGCCACCGTAGTTCACGTCCAGCACCGCGAAGCCCCGGGTCGTCCAGAACTGCACGAAGGGGTTAAGGACGGCGAAGGTGGCCCCAGTCGGTCCCCCATGGCTGATTACCAGCAGGGGCGGTCGTTCACCTTGAGGGCCGCGCGCCCGGGCGTTCCTTGGCGGGTAGAAAAACGCATGAGCGGTCTGGCCCTCCTCAGTAGGGAAGGTAATGGCTTCAGGCACGCTCAGGTCCTGCGGGTTCATCCTGAATGCATCGGATTCCTGTAGAACCTCCACATCTCCTTCCTCTGAGAACCGCACGATGCACGGGCGACGATCTGGGGCGCCTGCCAGACACACCACGCGCGAACCCTGAGCTTGTAGGTCCCACGTGAGGGTGAACGTCGTGTCCAGGTTGCGGAGTTGCCAACCCTCCCCGTCATGGTCCAGCACGGCCAAGTGGCTCTGGCCTCCCTGGTTGTAGGCACACATCAGCCGGTCCTCGCTCAGGAATGTGTACTGCGCGAGCCCGAAGACCCAGTGCGGTCCGCTGAACTCCGCCTCCATGGGGTAGAGCGCCTCAACCTGCGTGCCGAGGCGATACAGGTTCCACCAACCCGTCCGGTCGGATACGAAGTGCAGTACCCCAGCGGGGGACCAGCGTGGCTCCAGGGCAGATTCTCCCCGCCCGCCCGCTACTTGCCGCACCTCTCGCAACGTCCCGTCCTCCGCGACGTCGGCGAGCATCAGGCGAGTGTCATCCCACGGCATGTTCGGGTGGTCCCACTCGACCCATGCGAGTCGGGTTTCGTCCGGGCTGAGGCGGGGCGAGGCGTAGAAGTCGGCACCGGTGGCGAGGACCACCCCACCCTCCGGGTTCTCCCCGGTGAGCTTCACGGCCACCAGCTCGTTGCGCGGTTCACGCGGGCCGCCGCGGTGATCCTCGCGCACCGCGATGAGCCGTCCACGGGGCAGGTCGAGGACCATGTCGGCGTAACGCACGTCCAACTCCGGCGTGATGGGTTCGGGTGTCTCCCCGGACGCCTGCTGGTAGAGGCGGCCGTCGTCGAAGTGACTGAAGTAGACCGTGCTGGCCTGCACGGCGTAGCAGCGGCCACCGTACTCATGGACCCGGGTGCGGACGTTGAAAGGAGCGGGGGTGACGTCGCTGACGGTGCCGTCTTCCCCACGTCTCACCAGGACGCTACGGCCACCCTCGGCGGGGCGCACCTCGATCCAGTAGATGTCTGGCCCGTCGACGGTGAGATCACTCACACCGACGATGGCGGCGGTGATCGCTTCACTGCTGATGGGGGAAGGCCAAGCGCCGTACGGGTACACCGTCTGGTCCTGATCAGGCATGATTGTCTCCTTGGGGCACAGCTTACACGCCGAGGGAAACCCGTAGAGGCCGTCAAAAACCCGGTTGACGAAGGCACAACACCTCCGCTCAGCGTGCGAACAGGGAACGCACCGCCGGGTACAACTCCATCCAGCGGGCGTATCCGGCAGCGTAACGTGCGGCGCGAGCTGGGTCGGGCGTGTAACAGGTCCCCGCGCGAGACTCCAGCACCTGCGCGCGGTAGGCGGCGAACGACGGCGTCCAGCCCAGGAAGGCAAAAGCCGTGTAGGCACTCCCCAGGACTGGCAACAGAGCAGCGTCGGGGGGCACCCTGACGGGCGAGCCCAGGATATCGGCCAGGATCTGGCACCACGCAGCGCTGCGGGTGCCCCCGCCCAGGAGCGGCACCGCGCCGCTCTCTGGGGCGCGATTCGCGCCGAGCGTTTCACCCGTGGCTTTGAGGGCGTACGCCACGCCCTCGAGGACCGCGCGGGCCAGCTCCCCTGGCCCGCTGTGCGCCTCTACCCCCACAAACACGCCCCGGGCATGGGGGTCGCTCACCGGAGAGCGCTCGCCCGCCAGGTAGGGCAGACACAGCAGCGCGGCTGGCTCCGCCCCGGCTACCAGTACCTCGAGGGCCACGTAGTCACCGCCCGCGAAAGTCTGCGCTGCCCATTGGTGCGCGGAACCCACGTTGCTGAGCGGTGCCACCGCCAGCACCTCGTCCGGGTCGCGAAGGGGCAGGCGAAACAAGCCCTCACCGGCCAGCGTGGGCTGACGGCGCTGCACGGCCCCGACCCAACCACTGGTGCCCAGGTACACGTATCGCTCACCCTCACTTGATACGCCCGCTCCCAGGGTGGTGGCCCCGGCGTCGCCCAGCCCAGTGAGGACCGGCAACCCCTCGGGTAGGCCGGTCGAGGCCGAAGCCTCCGCACTCACCTGCCCCGCCAGCTCGTGCGGCCAGCGCAACTGCGGCAGCTGTACGTCGAGCCCGAGGGGACCGAGCCATTCGTCTCGCCACGCGGCGCGCTGGAGGTCGTAGAACCCTGTGGTCGCCGCCGTGGTGTGATCGGTGACATGGACGCCGCACAGGCGCTCGATCAGCACACCCGCTGCCCCGACGTGGAGATGCGGGCGGCCCTCCAGCACACCCGGGGCGTGGCGCGCGAGCCAACGCAGCTTGGGCAACACGGACGTGGCGCCGTATGGATTGCCAGTAGCTACGGCAGGGTCCACCCCAAGCAGGGCGACGACCTCGGCCGCTTCCATCGCCGCCCGACTGTCGGAGTACAGCAGGGCCGGGTGGGAGCTGACCCCCGAGCGGGTGAGCGCGACATCCTGCATCTGACCGCTCAGACTCAGGGCGCTCAGGGTCTCCAGGGGCACACCCTGAGAGCGCCACGCGGCGCACAGGTCCACCAGGGCTGTCCACCAGGTGATGGGGTCTTGCTCGACGTGCCCGGGAGCGGGTTGCCAGGTCTCGATCAACACCTCGTGTGTGGCGAGCAGCGTCCCACTGGCGTTCAGGACGACCCCCTTGACGCTCGTAGTGCCGACATCCACCGCGGCGACAGCGCTCATGCCTGTTCCCCGCGTCGGGTGGCGGACTTCATGTGGGTGACCAGAATGTAGAGGGTGTCTTTCTCGGCGACGCGAGGTGCACGGGGCGGAACAAGCGACCTACGTTCCCCCATTTAACGCGCTTCCCGGCCGAGCCGCTGCACGATCACAGCCAGGATGACGATGAGCCCCGTAATCACGTCCTGCAAGAACGTGGGAATCTGCAGGATGGTGAGGCCATTGGCGAGCACGCCGATGATCAGCGCGCCGAGCACGGTGCCCGGCACGTTGGGCACGCCGTCCTTGAAGGCCGTCATGCCGAGAAAGGCGGCCGCGTACGCGGGCAGGAACAGCCCGTTGCCTCCAGTGGGTTGAGCTGAGCCCAACCGTGAGGCGAGCAGCGCCCCGGTGAACGCGGCGAGCAGCCCCGAGAGGGCGAACGCGGCCATTTTATGTCGGCTCACTGAAATTCCAGCGACGCGGGCGGCCGCCTCATTGCCACCCACCGCGTACAAGCGGCGGCCAAAGGGCGTGTGGGTGAGCACGAACCACGCCAGCACCGCCACGGCCAGCATCACGAGCGACAACGCTGGCACCCCCAGAAGGGCGGCGCGCCCCAGGGCTGAAAACCCCTCGGGGATGTTCTCGAACACCGTGCTGCCACCAGTCATCCAGAACACCAGCCCGCCGAGGATGGTGCCCATGGCGAGGGTGGTGATGAAGGACAGCAGCCCGAAGCGGGTGATCAGCCAGCCATTGACCCACCCGGTGAACAGTCCTGCCAGGGCGGCCAGCGCGAAGCACGCCGCCACCGGAAAGCCGCCCACCGCGAGTTGAGCGGCCACCACGCCGCCCAGGCTGGCCAGGGCGCCCACCGAGAGGTCGAACTCACCGACCACCATCACGAAGGTCGCACTGATCGCGATGATCACCAGGAACGAGATCTGGCGGCTGATGTTGATCGCGTTGTCCAGGCTGAAAAACGCGTCCGGGCTCAGCACGCTGAAGGCGGCGACGATGGCGAGGGCGGCGACGGCCGTGCCGTAACGGCGGGTGAGGCGCGCGACCCCGGGGGTGGGCGCGCGTTTACTGGTCTGCATGATGGCCTCCTGGGACCTCGCCTTCGTGGTAGCACGCCCGCAGCACGGCCTCCTCACGGAGCTCCCCGCCGCTCAGCTCGGCCACGTCGCGCCCCTCGCGCAGCACCAGCGCCCGGTCCGAGACTTCCAGCAGTTCACCGAGGTCCGAGGTGACGATCACGACGCCCGCCCCCTCACTGGCCTGCGCGCGCAGCAGGTGGTGGATGGCGCGCCTCGTCATGACGTCCACCGCCTGCGTGGGCTCGTCGCACAGCCACACGTTGGGACGTCGCGCGAGGGCGCGGGCGAATACGACCTTCTGCTGATTCCCCCCGCTGAGTTCCCCCACGGGCTGCTCGAGACCGCTTGCGCGAATGTTCAAGGCGCGCATGGCGCCCGCGACGGCCTGCCGCTCACGCGTGCGGTGAACGACACCCCAGGAGGTGTGGTCCGCCAGCGTCGCGAGGGTCGTGTTTTCGCGCACGCTGAGGTGGCCCATGAGGCCGTGTCCGCGGCGGTCCTCGGGAATCAGCACCGCGCGCGTGCCCTCGCCCCAACGCACAGTGCCGCCGCTGCGGGCACGCAGCCCGGCCAGCGCCTCAAGCAGCTCCGTGCGCCCCGCGCCCGCGAGGCCGTACACACCCAGCACCTCACCTGCGCTCACGGTCAGCGACACGTCTCGCACCCGGCCGTCTCGGGTGGCGAGGTGTTCCACCGTGAGGAGGGGGCGGCCCGGGGGTGCGGGGACGCGGGTCGGGGCACCCTCCTCGCGCACCGTGGCCTGGCCGGACATGGCTTCGACCAGCCGCGCCGCGTCCGCCTCGCCGCGCCCGAAGCGAGCACTCACCTGCCCGCCGCGCAGCACCGTGAGGTGGTCGGCGAGGTCGAGCACTTCGGCGAGGCGGTGCGAGACGTACAACACGGCCGTACCCTCCTTGCGCAGACGGTGGATCAGCGCGAAGAGCGTGTCCGCGTCATGGTGGGTGAGGGATGCGGTGGGCTCGTCGAGAATGAGGAGGCGGCTGCGCACGAGCACGGCCCGCAGCACCTCGGTCATGGTGCGTTGCGTGGGGGTAAGGTGCTGCGCGAGTTCGTCCAGTGGAACCCGCACACCCCACTCGTCTTGCAACGCGAGCGCGGCGCGGCGCATGGAGCTCCAGTCCACTCCCCAGGCGCGGCGTGGGTACGCGGAGCCCAGGTAGAGGTTTTCGAGCACGCTGAAGCCGGGCACCAATTGGCGGTCCTGGTGCAGCACCCGAATGCCGCGTGCCTGCGCGGCGTCGGGCCCCGTAAAGTGAGTTGGAGCGCCGTCCCACAGCAGCTCGCCCGCGCTAGGCGCGTACACGCCACTCACGACCTTGATCAGCGTACTTTTCCCCGCGCCGTTCTCGCCCACGAGGCCGTGGACCTCGCCCGCGGCGAGCGAGAGGTCCACCCCTTGCAGCGCCGCCTGCGTCCCGAAACGCTTGTTCAGGCCGCGCAGCGTCAGCAGGGGTGCGGCGACAGGGTCTCGGCCGAGGGTCAAGGTGAAGGTCCTGTCTCCGGTGGAGCCAGCGTGCTCAGGGCTGACGGGTGACGAGTGTGGCGGGCGCATAGAGTTCAGTGGCGCTCACCTTCTGTCCCTTGAAGACGCGGTCGATCTGTTGCGCGACCAGCACGGCCATCTGGGGGAAGTTCTGCTTGAGCGTGGCCTTGATGGGGGAGCCTTTTTGAATCAGACTCACCGCCTGACTGGTGCCGTCAATGCCGACGACGATGATGTCGTCACGCCCGGCGGCCTGCAAGGCTTGGGCAGCGCCGATGGCGGGCTCGTCCCACCCGGCCCAGACAGCGGTAATGGCGCCTTTGCGGGAATTGGCCAGCAGGATGTTC
Source organism: Deinococcus apachensis DSM 19763 (assembly GCF_000381345.1). Classification (NCBI taxonomy): domain Bacteria; kingdom Thermotogati; phylum Deinococcota; class Deinococci; order Deinococcales; family Deinococcaceae; genus Deinococcus; species Deinococcus apachensis. The sequence goes on from NZ_KB906428.1 coordinate 14,553, forward strand.
TCCATCTGCTTGCGTGAATTCTCGATCGGGCCGGGCACCTGCACTTCCTGCTCGGTCACGACCTTGATACCTGGATTGGCCTTGAGCGCCGCGTCGAGCGCCTGGGTCCGCTTGAGCACACCCGGATGGGGACGGTAGGTGAGCACCACGAGATTGCCCTTGCCGTTCATGGCCTTGAACAGGTACTGGGTGATGGTTTTGCCCAGAGCCGTGTTGTCACTGGTGGCGTTCATGGCCATGCCGCTGATGTAGCCGCTGTCGAGGCCGAACACGGGAATCTTGGCATCGTTCGCGGCGCGAATCTGGTTCTTGAGCTGGTTGGGGTCGGTGCTGACGATGACGATCGCATTCACCTTGGCGGAAATGACGTCTTCCATCCGGCTGGCGAGTTGCCCCACGTCCCCTTTGGTGTCGACCACGTTGGTCTTCCAGCCACGCTGCGCGGCTTGCGCCTGCAGCGACGCGATCATCTGGTTGGTCGTCACTGACTGTTGGAAGGGGGTCAAGATGGCCACGGTTTTCGCCGGGGTGGCCGCACCTGCGCCCGTGGCGAGTAGGCCGAGGGTGAGCGCTGCGGTCCGGAAGGCGAGGTGGGGAATCGTGCGCTGTGGGTTCACCATAAGCAACTCCTGGTGCGGATAGGCCGCGTGACATGTGAACTTCAAGACCGCGTGCACAGCTACGGGAGGTAGCCTGCCCCGGAACCTTTCGTGAACTATCTGGACAGTGTATGGCACGATCTTACACACGTGGCCCAGTCACCTGTTCTCGTTGAGCCCTCAGCTTGGAGGGCAAAGACGCGAACAGGGACCTCTTTCTGTTCCTCAAGAGCTTCGTTCTGGAAACTCCGTCGAGGAGCAGCACCCGGCGAGTAGACCCGAACTGCCCGTCTGCGCCCGTGATCCACAACCCGCCGTATCCAGAGAGACGGGGGGTGGTGTTGCTGGTCTTCGCCGGGGCTGCAGCCGAGTTCGTGATCGACTGGCTGTTCTTCACGGCAGAATCCCTCAGGACCTGTTAGGACCCGCTGGGTCGGCTCTTCTCCACCGCCGCCTACGCCCAACAGATCGTGCTGGCTGACCAGGCTGGGGCGGAGCGGACCCTCGCGCGGATTCGCGCGGCACACGGGGCCGTCGAGGACGCACGGGGAGCGCGGATCCCGGAGTGGGCTAACCGGGACGTGCTGTACCTGCTCGTGGCCTCAGTGCTGCGCCGTAATATTCGGAGGGCGAGTGCCGCTTCAACCGGGAAGGAGTCGAATGTCTGCAACTGGTAGTCGGCCCCACCAGTGGGTGTAGCGGCGGTAAACGCTGGGGTCACGCCCCGCCAGAAAAGCCACCAGCGCTCCCGCCTCGGACGCCAACCCTGCCCACACCTCCTCGGGCAGGGGGTGGAACGCCGTGGCCTCGATCCCCCCTTCGACTGCACGCCACACGCCCGCGACGTACCCGTCCACCAGCAGGGTCGGCAAGACGTCGCCGTTCTGCCGGATGACCAGGCGACGGTAGTCCGGCGGGATCACCCGGCCACGGTCCTGGTAGGCGAGCAGCGTGCTGTCCCACATCGGCAACAGCCTCGGCGGGGCAGGCGTGTCCTCGTCGGGCAACCAGGCGCCCGGCAAGTCATACAGGTTCGATCCATCCGGCCCCTGCCACCGTTGCAATTCACCGCCCAACGCGTTCACAGCGTCCCGAACCACCGCGCGGGAGAGCCGCGTGAACTGCGCGACGTCCTGTATCGAGGCCGGGCCGAACGCCTCCAGATAGCGCCGCACCAAGTGCTGTACGGCCTCGGCACGATCAGGAGTCAGAGGCGAGCGAGCCGTGACGAACGACGGGCGTAACCCGAACGACCAAGGCCCTCCACTCGGGGCGTGCCACAGTGGGGCGAAGGTCCGCAGCGCCCACCACACGCCGGGATGCTGGAACCCCAACCGAGCCGCGAGCATCCCCTCCACCTCCGCTCGGGTGCGGGGCTGTGCCATGAAGTCAGTCAGGTGGGGCAGGAGGGCGTCGAGGTCGGGGATGGTCAGGCCGCTCCCGGTGAAGCGTGGATCACCCAGACGTGCGGCCCGCAAGCTTGACACCATCACCTGGTGCAAGGCCGGGTAGTCGTCGACATGCACAGTGTGCAGCGTGATGCGCATCAGTGACGCTTTCACCACGGTCCGCTTGGTGAAGGCGGCATCCAGGTCGGTGGGCTCGAAGCGGGCGAGGCGATTCCACAACGCTAGGTAGGGTGAGGCGGCCTCTTGGGCTTGCAGGGCCATGACGCGGCGGACGCCCTCGGTGACCTCCAGTGCTTCGCGGCGCAGGAGGAGCTGTCGTCCAAGCGTGGCGCGGTTGAGTCGCTTTGCGGAGAGGGTCATGTGGAATTCGTGCCTTCGCTGCCACGATACACTCGCAAGCATCGGTGCTTTCGAGTCGCGGTGTGTGGATGGCCGAGCAGTGGAATACGCAGGTGTCGTCCCCCTCCGCGTCGAGGAGCACGAGCGGCACACCTTCGCCCTCGGCAGCCTGCTCACGCCCAAGCCCCTCAAGTTTAGGAGCACTGCCACGCGGGCGGAAGAGCAGCAGAACGAGGAACCTGCAGCGTAAGAACCATCGAAATGCCCTCCTCCACAGGGGGAGGAGGACCGGTCGTGGGGTTCAGTGGATGACGGTGCTCAATGAAGCATGGAGCGACCCGATGTACCCGAGATGTCACAGAGTCCACGTCGTTGACCATGGGCAGGACTGCCCTGCTAGGGACATCCTGCGGCCCTGGGCGGGGTGTGATGAGTTCATGCCGGAATCACTGACCGCCCACCGAAGTGTCTCTGTCGCCACTGCCCTGCTCACGGGAACCCTCGCCACGCTGCATGTGTACTGGGCGGCAGGCGGCCAGGCGGGTCTGGCGGCGGCCCTGCCTGAGGCGGACGACGGAGGGCCACTGTTCACGCCTTCGCCCCTCATGACCTTGGGTGTGGCGACGGGTCTGGCGAGCATGAGCGCGGCGGCTCTGGAAGCTGACTCTCCCCGGATGCGTTGGCCCCTGCGCCTGACTGCCCTCGTGTTCCTGCTGCGGGCCTTGGGGGATGGCCGCACGGTCGGCCTGACCCGCCGGGGTGGGCAGAGCGTGTTTGCCCGCAACGATGCTCGGCTGTACACCCCCCTCTGCCTGCTGCTGGCCGCCCTGTACGGTGTGCTGGCGTTCTGGCGCAGGTGACTTGACCGCGTTCTCGCAGCCCATCCTACAGTGCAGCGGCCTGTTGCCGGTCACCAGCAGACGTGCTGAAACCAGCCCAGGGAAGGCATAAGGCACGTCTTCCAAGACGTCTTCGCGGCCCTAACTCGTTCTGGGCTGAAGCTAGCGGGGCCAGCGCGGGGTTGGACTGCAGCCCCTCGAGAGTCTCCACTCCGCGTTACGCCAGCCCAGTCTTGAAGCCCTGACGCCACGAGGGGTAGCGCAGGCTGGGACCTCATGGCGGATGCCCTGCGTGGTCAGCCAGCGTGTTACAGACGTATCTGAACCTTCTGACCATCCCTTTCCCAGCACCAGGAACGGCTGGAACCCAAGTTGTCAGGTACTAAGCACTGATCCTATCCAGGTGCAAGACCTGCATGTAATAACCGTGAATAGGGGTTGACAGCGGAGCGATCGGCCACTGCGCTCAGTAAACGTCACGTTGGGGGCAAGCATAGATAGAGCACTCCCAAGCACAGGTTGTGATCAGTCGCCCATCATGGGTTAAGTCTGCCCAGCCTCGACGACTTGATGGCGCTCAGATAGTTCTTGCCCCACGCTGTGAGCCAGCCAGATTCGCATGGCGGCCTTGACGTCGGCCGGCTCTCGCTCACCCCGCTCCACCTCTTCGAGCAGAGGCATCAGTGGACGGACCGTTTCCAAGAACTTGGACAGGCTGAGCTCCACAAATGAACTCATGTTCATGTCCATGGCCGTGAACACGCGCCGGGAGTCCCGGTAGATGTCCGGGTCAATAGTGAGGTTGAGCCGGGCCTTCGTCGTCTTCCCCATATGTATGGCATACAGATGCTGAGATGGAGAATGCAAGACGTGACCGCAAAGAAGGGGGGCAGAGGAACGATCAGTTGCTGAACGCAATGAACTTCAAGTTATGGGCCAGGACGTGCAGCGCCACCTTCAACCGCAAGCTCAGAAACGTCTTCACCTGCCCCCAGCGCAGTCCGGCCCCCACCAGCACGGAGAATGCCGACTCAACGCACTTCCGAGCCGCTCCATACTCTGCTTTCCATCGTGGATCAACTCGCCTGGCATTGACCTTCGGCGGCGTCAGGCACGTCCCTGATTGATACCCCTTATCTCCGATCTGCTTTGGCCCTCCATAGAAGGGCCATTCTCTGTTCATCTCGCACAGGACGTTGAAATCATGCTCATTGGCGGGCCGGATCACGTACCGCACTATTCGACCCTGGAGGGCTGCCCAGGCGTGCAACTTGAATCCGTACACGGGTCCAGCCGTGCTGAATCCGTGACGTGCCCCACGAAACTTGCAGCGTGGGGCACGCTTAAACGTGCATACCGGCAGCGGTTCAGAATCTACCGCGACGAAATCCAGGAACTGGACTTCGGTCGCGAGCTGTTCGACTACGGGGGTAAGGCGGGCCAGACGAATGCGGGCCTGGGGTTCCGACGGGAAATGTGGGAAGTGATTCACCTTTAAAAAGCCCCACCAGCGGCTGAAATAGGGCGCCTTGTGCAGCTTTTGAAGCAGGGCAACGGCGAGGAGGTCGGCGTCGGATATTTTCTCGTGTGGGTGCAGCAACTTTTCCGGAACGTGTGGGGCGATCCAACGACTGCGTATGGTGACGGCCTCGGTGAGCGGCAGTAGAGTGAGATCGGGACGGCCCATAAACACCGTCCCTTTCGCGTTTTTTGCCGCTCAAGTCAACCCCTATTTGCGGTTAATAGACCCTTGTTGACGCTCCGCTAGGTTCAGTTCGTCCACTGAATGATGGACCCGAGGTTCCGCTCATTGTTCGAGGTGCCTTCGAAGTAACGGTTGGGCATTCGAATTGCGCCCAGCTCATCGTCACTGCTGTCAATTTTAACCCCCAGCGAGACGCCTTCGACGGAAACGTTAAAGTCCAAACCGTCACCGTCCTTCTCGTACCAGTAGAAGTTGACGTCGCTGGTCGTGGTGCCGAGGATGCGGTTGTCCGCCAGGTGATCGCCCGAATTGTTCAATTGTACAAACCCACCCTTATAGTAAAGTCCGGAGCCTTTGGCGATCAGCATCACTTCGGCGTCGCCGAGCGCCCAAGCCTCCTTATCCTCGACGAGCGTGGCTGCGAACATCCTCACTTGGTAGGTGTGGTCTGCCCCCTAAAAACTGGGCAAAGCTGACTGGAGACTATCGGCTCGCTCCCCTGCGGGGATAAGGGCCTTTCCCTGACCCCTGCGAGAAAGCGAGGATGACCCATGAAGCACAAGCGGTTCAGTGAGGAACAGATCATCAAGCTGCTCCAGGACGCCAAAAAGGGCGAAAAGCCAATCGAGGAGCTTTGCCGGGAGGCCGGGTGCAGCACGGCCTCCTTCTACACCTGGAAGGCGAAGTACGGCGATGCCACCGTGGACGAAGCCCGGCGGCTTCGTCAGCTCGAACGTGAAAACGAGCGCCTTCTGAAGCTGGTGGGGCAACAGCGCCTGGAGCTGGAGGGGATGAAGGTGCTGCTTGGAAAAAAGCGCTGACGGCCCCCGAGCGCCGGGAGGCCGTGCAGTTCCTGGTCCGCATCAATGTCCGACAGCAGCGGGCGTGCGAGTTGGTCGGTCTGCCTCGTTCTTCGTTGTCCTACCGACCCCACCCGAGGCATGACGGTGAACTGATCGGGCGGATCAAAGCCCTTTCCCGTGAGCATCCCCGCTGGGGATGCCGTCGCGTCCACGCTACATTGCGCCGGGAAGGGGTGCAGGTCAACCGCAAGACCGTGCACCGCCTCTGGAAGAGTGAGGGCCTCGCTCTGCCTCCACGGCGCAAGACCAGAAAAATTCGCACTGGGCGGCCTGTTCCTCTGCGCGCCGAGCAGCCGAACCAGGTGTGGACTTACGATTTCGTCTTCGACGAGACGCTAGGAGGCCACGCCCTGAAAATCTTGACCCTGACCGACGAGTTCACCCGACAATCGCTGGTGTTGCGTTGTGGGACAGCTTTCACGTCGGTGGACGTGAAAGCCGTCCTGGTCGAGGTGATGCGGGAACGGGGTGTTCCCGCCTTCATCCGCAGCGACAACGGCCCCGAGTTCATCGCCCACGACCTCAAGGTTTGGCTGGCGGTGCAGGAGGTGGGTACTCGGTACATCGACCCCGGCAAACCCTGGCAAAACGGCGTGGCCGAGAGCTTCCACGCCCGTTTGCGGGACGAGCTGCTGAACCTGGAGGTCTTTCACTCGGCCCGACACGCCCAGGTGCTGCTCGATGGTTGGCGCAGCTTCTACAACAGCGCCAGGCCGCATTCCTCCCTGGCCTATCTCACCCCGGACGAGTTCGCCCAGCGCTGGGCTTTGCTCACTGCCCCGCCCGCCGTCGTACACTCCCCCTGAGTCGAGTCTCCAGTCAGCTTCGTCTACAAAACTGGGCCAGTCCA
>NZ_KB906429.1 GCF_000381345.1 Deinococcus apachensis DSM 19763
GTGGAGGCTCTGAACTTCCAGCTGCGCAAGGTCACCAAGACCAAGGGGGCGTTTCCGAGTGAGGACGCGGCCTTGAAGGTGCTGTATCTGGCGATCCAGCGGGCGTCGGCGAAGTGGTCGGGTCCGATCAAAGACTGGCGCTCGGCCTTGAACGTTTTTACAATCGTCTTCGAAGGACGCCTTCCTGCCCGGTGATCACTCCGGAACCCCAACCCACAAACCTCGGGACACCCCCCGTACCCAGGAAGCGTCTTACCTCTGGGCACCACGTCACCCTCCCACAACACCTTGCCACAACCGTCAGACGAGTCCAGTTCAGGTAACACCACCGCGCCCTGATCCAACGGTCGAGGTTTGCCAGACCACACCCCGCTCTCGGACACCGGCTCGTGCCTCAGGCACTACCTTGTCCCCATGCCACTGTTCGACACCGTACGTGCCCTGGCCCCCTACCTCCAGTCCTGGTTGGAGTACCAGCGGGATCTGGCGCGGGTGCCGGGCGTACAGGTGGCGGTCCGGGTGAACGGTGAGCTGGCGGCCTCGTTCGCGCTGGGCGTGGCGAACGAGGCCACCGGGCAGCGGCTCACACCACGGCACCTCTTCCGGATCGCCTCGCACTCCAAGACCTTCACCGCGACCGCTGTCTTCCAACTGGCCGAGACCGGAGCGCTGCGCCTGGACGACCCGGCGGGCCGTTGGCTGCCGGAACTGGCAGGATCGCCCGCCGCGGGGCTGACGGTGCGGGCCCTGCTGGGGCACCAGTCCGGCATCAACCGCGATGGGGCCGACAGCGACTACTGGCAGCAGCTCCACGATTTCCCCGACCGCGACGCCCTGATCGCCCTGTGCCGGGCCGACGCCGTGTTCCCACCGGATCAGTTCTTCAAATACTCGAACATGGGCTACTCGCTGCTGGGCTTCATTATCGAGGCGGCCAGCGGCCAGACGTACGAGGACTACATGGCGGCGCACATCACCGGGCCGCTCATGTTGACCAATCTGGGGCCGGAACTGCCGCAAGGACGCGAGCCCGAGCTGGCGGCTGGGCACAGTGGGCGGTTGGCAGGGAACGATGCCCGGCGGGTGCTGCCGTCTTCGGATACGCGGGCGATGGCGGCGGCCACAGGGTTTTACGGCACGGCAGAAGATGTCACGGCCTACCTAGCCGCGCACGCACTGGGACGTGCCGACTTGCTCACGGACGCGTCCAAGCGCCTGATGCAGCGCAAGGAATCCGAGATCAACCGACCGGTGAGGCGCTGGTACGGGCTGGGCTTCTTCGTCGAGCAGATTGGGGACCGCAAGGTCGTCGGCCATTCGGGGGGCTTTCCTGGGCACATCACGCAATCGTGGCTCGACCCGGAATCGGGTCTGGCGGTGTCCGTCCTCACGAATTGCCTGGGCGGCCCCGCGACCGAATGGGCGACGAACCTCGTCAAGCTGATCGATCTGGCGATGAACGCGCCGGAGAAGAAGACCACCGACACGCCGGGCTCCCAGCTGGATGCCTACGCCGGTCGCTTTGCGACCGACTGGGGCGTGTTCGATCTGGTCAATCTGGGAGGCCGCCTGGTGTCCCTGACGCCGCAGGGCGACCCTGGACTGAGCGCCACGGAATTGACTGTGATAGACGCCGACACGCTGATGCCCGAACCGGAGGCTGGCTTCGGTGCGGTCGGTGAGCCGTTCCGGTTCCAGCGCACGGCGGGAGGCGACATCGAATGGGTACGCCAGGGTGGCGGGCGGGCGTGGCCCATCGCGGCGTACCGGCAGCGAGTGGGCCTCGACCCTCTGTCCTGAGCGGTCAGGGTTGTGTTGCCTTACCGTGGGAGGGGTAGGCCGATTGTCGTTGACCGACGCCACGCCCGCCCGCTGCCGCTTCCCGCTGATTGATCGTCCAGAGCACCCTTTGGCCCTGGCACCGCTTTCCTTGAGCTACTGGGACGTGCAGAAATTGCCCTCTCAGCGCGGGATTGAGGTCAGCCACGAGGGTTCTGGCAAGTTGAACCGGGTAGGCTGCTGAGCTGTGCTGGACCGGAAGCCCTCCCGCCACCGTTTTCCCCCCAGCGTCATCGGCTAAGCCCTGTGGCGCTACCACCGCTTCCCGTTCAGCCAGCGGAACGTCCGCTTCCTCGCGTCTGGGAGCGCCTTCCCGGTGCAAGTTCTGAGGACAACGATGGCGTGCGGCTTCGAGGCGCCCACGGCCAAACAGCCCGTCAAGGTTCACTTGTCAGAACTCCTACCAAGACTTCCACGTGCTCACCCAGCACACCACCAATGTCGAGGGCAGGCAATCGTAAAGAAGGAACAGACGTTCTGGGTTGTTCAATCTATCTTTTCGTATCTCAGCAAGAGGAGGTCATCGCTTGAATAAATCTGACCTGAATGGCACGTCCCTGACCACCGGGGTGCGCTTCTAACCAGTAAACGTCCTCATTCCGTTTCCTCTGACCCCTAAGGTCTGGAAGCGTCAACAGAGAGCGGGCCGGTGATCACCGGCCCGCTCTCTGTTTTTAGATCTTACCTGACGGATGGACGGCTTTGCCCCAGATCGAGTTCCACATCCTCGGTCAGGCAAGCAGCAGACCTGGAGAACAGGCAAGTACTCCCCGCGTCAGATCGCGCCGCCGTACGTGACCCTTCTATCCCGGCAACGTCACGCCCGTCATCGGCCCGCCCCAGCTCCTCCCGCCTTCGGGACAGCGAGAAATCGCTGGTGACTCTGCCCCTGTTTCCGGTGCCAGTCTGATTGCAAATCGAGCAGCAGACTGGGAGGCATATGAAGAGCAAACGGTACACCGAGCAGCAGATCCTGGTGAGGGCGCCGCCGTAGTCGGCCCGGTCCAATTGCACTTCGAGCGTACCTCAGCCCGCCTGAACCAGGCGCGCGAACTCGTGTGGTGACTTCCCACCCAGGAACTGTGCGGGCGAACGCTGTTGTCGTCCTCCCGCCACGCGGTCACCACCAAGCGAGCCTGGGCGAGCGTTTGGAACCCGTGAAGGTCGAGGTACTCATCTTGCACTCGACCGCCATCGCTCTCGATGTAGGCGTTCTCCACGGGTTTCCCCAGGCGGATGAAGACCTGCCCTATACCCCGCCCGTGGGCCCACTGATCCAGGGCCTTGCTGATGAACTTGGGGCCGTTGTTCGTGCCGATGGCTGCTGGCGGTCCGCCAGCACTGCGTCGAGGAGCCGCACCACATCGGCTCCGGTGATTGACGTACCGACGTGCATCACCAAGTTCTCGCGGGTGAAGTCGTCCACGACGTTCAGCACCCGGAAGCGCTGTCCTGAAGCGAGCTGGTCGGCCATGAAGTCCATGCCCCACCGCTGATTGAGTGCACAAACCAGCGGTCTGTGCACCCGCTCCCCAGCACTCAAGTTCTTGCGGACCTTACGCTGCACTGCCAGACCCTCGACATGGTAGAGGCGGTAGACCCGCTGGTGATTGACCGTCTGCCCCTCGCGTTCCAGCAGGATGTGAAGCCGCCGATACCCAAAGCGAGGACGCTGCTGGGCGAGATGACGGAGCCGACCGACCAGGGCCTGGACTGCTCCTTTTTCGGGCTCTGGTGTCGTTGTGTCGAACGTCAGATGCCCAACACATGGCAGGCTCGTCGTTCGCTCAACCCGAAGCGGTCCCGCACGTGGCTCACAAGACGCCTTTTGAGCGGCATCTGGGCCTGAGGGGTCACCTCGGGGTTCACTGACCTGAGCCCGGAGAACCTGGCCACATGAGAATGGAGCCTCTGGCATGCTTGGGGAAGCACCCCGGGAGGCTCACGATGCGTGGAAAACGCTTCACCGAAGAACAGATCGCCTTTGCCCTCAAACAAGCCGAAACCGGCGTGTCTGTCGCGGAAGTCTACCGCAAGATGGGGCAGCTGGTGGCCGATCTGAGCCTGGACAAAATCATGTTGCAGGACGTGATTCAAAAAAAGCTCTGAAGCCAGCCCAGCGCCGCGTCTTGGTGAATCACCTGCGGACGGGGTACCGGGTCAGTGAACGGCGCGCCTGCGCCGTTCTGAACGAGTGGCGGACCGTCTACCGCTCTCAAGGCATTCCCCGCCCAGAAGAACAACTGATCCTGAAGAGGATGACAAAGATCGCCCCCACGCGGGTGCGGTACGGGTTCCGAAGGATTCACGTCCTGATGGCGCGGGAGGGCTGGCACATCAATCACCAGCGGTTTTTTCGACGGTATCAACTGGCTGGCCTGAATCTGCGGATGAAACGGCCCAGACGGCATGTCAGCGCTGCACGACGTGCAGCGCAGCCTGCAGCGCACAGCCCAATGAAGCGTGGTCCATGGACTTCGTTTCAGACGCGCTCTTTGACGGCAGGCGGTTTCGTGCGTTGACCTTGATCGACACCTTCACCCGGGAGTGCCTGGCGATCCATGTCGAGAGCAGCATCAAGGGCGAACGTGTGGTCGAGGTGGTGCGTGAGATCAGCAGGCACCGAGGGGTGCTTGCGCGCATTCAGGTCGACAACGCAAGTGAATTCATCAGCAAGGCCCTGGATCTGTGGGCGTATCAGCAGGGCGTGACATTGGATTTTCTCGTCCTGGACGACCAACAGACAACCCCTTCATCGAATCGTTGAACGGCAGCTTCCGGGATGAGTGCCTGAAGACCCACTGGTTGTTGTCGTTGGAAGACGCGGCGGAGAAGATCGAAACTTGGAGGATCGACGATCATGATCTCAGGCCGCATTCCTCGCCAGAAAATCTCGCGCCCAGCGCGTATCGAGCCAGGTTTGCCTCAACCTTTCGCCCGCCGGACGCTCCATCCTGACCCGGACAGGTCTGTGGGCTCGGCTCAAGGTCAGGTCGCCTATCTTGCTACGTTCTGAAGGCGACCGGTTGGTGATGATGACGGGAGCGAGCGGGAACAGTGGAGCGGGCAGGGTGGTCAAGATTCGTCAAGCGGGCGTGCAGCTTGAGAAAGCCCCGCGCCCGTTGTCGTCTAGCTGATGACGTTTCTGCCTGCAGGTGGGACCATGTGGCTGCTCCATCAGTTTGTTCCCCCGCCTCATGCTCATCGTCCTGCTCCCACCGATCCGGTGGAGTCCTGGCGGACTAGCCACCGCTCCTCCGTCTCCCACCTGCCCGGGTCCGGTGTGTCCCACGGTCCGACGTGATACACCTCCTGCGCGATGAACTCCCCGTGCACGAGGTTCACGACCTTTACAGAAGCGCCGTCCCGCTCGGCGCGCTCGCGCAACATCGGCTTGACGTGCCAGATGTGCTCGTACGGCCCCGCATGCCGGACCGCGTACCACCGCCCAGCCGGTGTCCATCCCGCACGCACCTCTCCCTCAGCCGGGACCTCGCCGCCCACCTCGAATCCCGCATACATTTCGATAGACTTGTGCAGTTTGCGCAGATCCTGGGTGGGTACGAAAAAGGCGGTTGGCGGGCTGCTGGGCTCCATCCCGTGACCGGACAGGTAGGTACGCAGGGTCTCAAAGGCGTGCTGGCGGTCTTCCTCAATGCTTTGCATCCAGGTGTAGGAGTGGAGGAACACGAATGGCTTGGACGGGCGTTCCTCCACCGTCACCTCGTACGTCTGCCCGCGCCAGGGGTGGGCACGCTTGCGCCGCAAGCTGCGGAGCTGCATGGTCAAGTTTTGAATGTCGGCCTCTAACTGTCCGATCTTCCAGTCGAACAGCGCCCCCTGATGTTCAAGCGTTGGGTCCCGCATAAAGGCCCGCATTTGTTCGACTGGAAACCCGGCGAAGTGCAGTTCGGCCAGCAGGTGCATGTGGCGGCGCTGTGTTTCGGTGTAGTAGCGGTACCCGCTCGCCTCGTCCACCACCGCGGGCTTGAGGACGTCTTCCTCGTCGTAGTGGCGCAGTGTCTTGATGCTGAAGCCAGTGAGCTTGGAAAACTGGCCGATGCTGTAGAGCCCCGTGGTGGGAGCGTCGCCGGACATGGGTTCCTCCGTGCCGTCACGATACGCCGCGCCGGGGGTGCTGGGAACGTCAGGTGGGCTGGACTTCGCGGGCATCGAGGTGCTCGGCTAGGCGGTGCAGGAGGACGGCGAGGCTGCGCCGCCACGACGACGTGGTGTGGACGTATGGGGTGGGGGGAGTGGATGCGGGCTGCGTGTGATCGAGTTCCCGCTCGATCCGTTGGCCCACGCGAATGACCTCGTAGACGTAGCGGGCGTACATCGGGTCCATGGTGGCCTCCTTCACCTAGAGTGTGAACTCTCCCGTTACAGGAGAGTCAAGTAACGCACCACCGAGGCGGGCGAAGTGCAGTGCACTGGGCCACCGAGGCAGAGCGATGTGGTGGGGGTGGTTGTGGTGTTCTGGCAAGTTAAACCGGGTAGGTTGCTGAGCTGTGTCTGACCAGAAGCCCCACCACCACCGCTTCCCCTTGAGCATCATCGGCCACGCCCTCTGGCTGTACCACCGTTTCCCCCTCAGTCAGCGGGATGTCCAAGAATTGCTCTGCAAGCGCGGGATCATCGTGGGCCTGCCTTGGTTGTGCGTACTTTCAGTTACGCCACTTCGCGCTCCCCAAGCTGCTCGAATTCCACTGGGCTCTTATAGCCCAGCACCTTGGTGCCGACGTTGGCGGTTGTAGAACACCTCCACACACTCAAAGACCTGCACCCTTCCCTCCTGGCGCGTCTGGAACACGTGGTCCAACAACAATTCGCGCTTCAAGGTCGAGAAAAAGCCTTCGACGACGGCGTTGTCGAAACCATCTCCTTTCTTGCCCATGCTGCACAGCGCGCCCTGGGCCTCTAAGGCGCCTCGGTAGACGCAGCTGGTGTTCTGACTGCCCTCTCACCAGGGTGAAGGAGCCCCGGCGGCAGTCACCGCCGGTGGAAGGCCATGTTCAGTGCGGAGAGCGGTCGATCTGCGGTGAGCCATTCTCCCATCGACAACCCACCACCAGCCGCGAGTGCAGGTCCAAGACGACCACGGGGTACAGCCAGCCCTCTTTGGTCGGCAGGTACAACAAGTTGGGCGCAGTGACCTCGAAGTTGCGACGCACCAGGTCCTCGGCGGGTGGGTGAGCCGGGTCCGTCCGTGTGGTGGCTTTGTACGTCCTGCGCCCCTTGTCCCGCAAGCCCACCTCATGCATGAAGTGGGCCACTCGACGACGCGAACAAGCAGTTCCTGTCGCCCGCAACTCGGCGTGGAGGCGCTCGATCTCACCCCTCAACTCGGCGTCCTTGGTTTTCCTCGTGCTGCTCGGCCTTCCTCGCCAGGTGAAGTCCCCGCTCCCCAGCACACCAAGCATCCGGCACAGCACCTCCAGTACGGAACTCGCCGCGGTGCCCCTTGATGAATAGAGGAGGCGGTCACGTTTCCCGGGCGAAGAAGGCCACGGCTTTGTTCAGCCCATCGCGCTCCTGCCGGGCACTCTCCAACTCACGTTGCCGCCGCTTGATCTGCGCCTACTCAGGGGTCAGATCCTGCTTCCCGGGCCCGGGAAAGGCCGCCTGACCCTGCCCCTCGACCTCGCGCACCCAGCGGTGCAGAGCCGAGTCGCTGATCCCCAGACCCGGCGCGACGTGGAGGACGCTCCGATCCGGCTCTTTGGCGAGCTTCAGCGGCCTCCTGCTTGAATTCCTTGCTGTCCCTCTTCCGCTCTCCCACACCCCACCTCGCTCTGATGGTCGAGGCGTTTCCTCAGGTACCCAACATCGAGGTACTCCCAGTCGGAAGGCTCGCATGGTCTGTGACCTTGCCATGGTGCGGCGCGGATAAGGTGCGGGCGGTCAAAAGGCCAACCTGTTCAGGCCCGGCCCACACCCTGAAGCAGCTCGACGCCGGGCAGGGTCGTCACGAATCCGGCGCCGAAGGCCTGGGAAGGCGTCCAAGCCCCGGGCGACACCCCTCCCGCGAGCACCCGCCCAACCGCGGCGAGGGCACTTTCCACCGTGAAGCGGTATCCATCGGGCCCGATGAGTTTCATCCCACGCCTGTGCCCCGCCCGGTCCGTCACCTCCCCCCACACCACAGTCCGGCCCTCCTGCAGCTCCATCTCGGTCGGCCCCTTCGCCCGGCTGGCGCGCTCCCTAAGGAGTCGCTGGACGGCGGGCAGGCACAACAGGGGGGCCAGCCGCCTACTGCCCCTCATCACGAGGGCCGCGACCGGGGGAACGACCAGATACGTCTCGACCGTCGGAATGCCCGTGGAGTAGTAGGCGGTCACGACGTCCCCCCAGGGAATGCTCACCGCCGCATACGTCCAGCCCTCATGCTCGACCTGCCAGGTGCGGGCGGCCATGGGTTCGTGCACAAGCAGACCGCCCTGACGGCTCAGGCCCCCCTCCCCAGCACCTTCCGCCATCGTGATCGCCGTGCCCCGGCTGAGGGTACCCCCGCGAAAGGCGAGTCGCAGGCGGGTAGCCGACGGCAGCAGTTTGGCCAGGCGGACGGCGACAGCGTCGGTGGGGACGACGTCGAACCCGACGCCCGCGATGGCGACCACGTTCGCTTGTCTGGCTTCCCGGTCCCGCCCATGCAGGGCTTCAAGGGCTGCATACTCTCCCGTGATGTCCAGGTAATGCGTGCCGATGGACAGGCAGCCGTCGAGCATGGGCCTTTGAGTCCGGGAGAACGGACCCGCGCAATGGAGGACCAGCGAGACATCACCGATCCCCGCGGCAACCTCACGGGCATCGTCCAGGTTGAACACACGGCCCTCCAGCCCAAGCTCCCTGGCAAACGGCCGGATCGCCTCGGCGGAGCGTCCGGCGAGCATGGGGGTCAGGCCGCGCCTCACCGCCTCCCGGGCGATGAGCTGGCCCGTAAAGCCGTTCGCGCCGTAGATCATCCACCGGGAAGGCGAGTCCATAGCCCAGCATAGGTGACCGACCCGCCATCTGGGGACCCGTTTGCTCGCCGGAGGTCCATTCCAGCCCCTATGCTGCGGTGACCGCGTTGCACCTCGCCGATGTCCTCGCCCGTCACTTCCCACCGGTTCGGGACCTGCTGCGGCCCGGCGCCTCTCCTGAGACCCTCGGCGCGGCCGAAGCCCCCCTCGGTCGGCCTCTTCCCCCGGACGTTCAGGCGGTCTACCGGACCTTCGACGGTCAGGCGGGTGTGCTTCCTGGCGTCCTGCTGGGCCTGCGCTGGTTCCCCCCCGGCGACACACTACCTGGCTGGACCTGGCAGACAACGACCCCAACCTGGACAGCCGTCCCCCCGGCGCTGTGCGCCCCGTCACCTTCAGCCCCGCCTGGTTCCCCTTCGCCTCGGACGGTGGGGGCAATGGCCTGGCGGTGGACCTGAACCCCGGTCCCGCTGGCACGCTCGGTCAGGTCATCACTTTCGGCCCGGACGAGTTGACGCGCCTAGTCCTCGCCCCCTCGCTCCCCGCCTTTCTCGACTGGGTGGCCGACCAGATCGAAGCCGGACGCGTCACCCTGGAAGGCAACGACATGCGGCTTGACGGGGCCAGTTCCTTCTTGGACCGGGTGCGGACGCTCGTTTAGACGCAACCCTTGCCCATCAACCAGCTCACCGCCTGCTGACGGTAGGTCGTGCCGTTCGGCCCCCCGTACGCCGTGTTGTCGAAGGTCCGGCTGAAGGTCTCCCCTCCCAGCTTCAGCTCCAGCGTCCAGGTGCCCGGCGTGTTCGTCGTCGTGTTCGAGTAGCCCACCCGGGTCAGGTAGGTGAGGCTGTTCGTGGCCAGGGAGGTGCACTTGGCGGCCTGGTTCTCGATCTGCACCCAGTTGCCGCGGTTGAAGTTGGAGTCCTGGGGCGCCATGTTCGCCCGTCTCCCCCACCCCCCGAGTTGGCTGCCGACCAGGTGCCCGCCGTCGTACCCGGTGGCGTTGTCGAGGTTGCTGACCGTGGCCTGGCAGGTGGTGTCGCGGGCGGCGGCCGCGATGGGGGGCACGTAGCGGTAGGCGCTGCGGGGACGACCTTCCGCGTCGATGTAGTAGTACCCGCCGCCAAGGGAGTGCCAGGTGTTGCGGTCGGCGCTGGTGAAGCGGGTGGGGCAACCGTCGGCGAGCTGAGCGCTGAGCCCGTCGTGGTTCTGATAGCCGATGCCGTAACGGGCGAAGAAGGTGCGGGCCTGCTCGGGGGTGAGGTCACGGGTCAGTTCGCTGAGGGCGACTTCTCCCCCGACGTCGGCGATCAGGCGGTCGTAGGGGTCGACGTGGGCGGTGGGCGTCTGGGAGCAGGCGGCCAGGAGACCGGCGAGCAGCAGGGGAAAAGCACGCTTCATAGGGCAACCTCCAGGGACAGCGGCCCCAAGCTAAGCGTGGACGTGTGATGAGCCTGTCAAGGCAGGGACCTGCTCCTGGCAGGGAGGATGTCCACCTGCAGGATCCTCTCCGCCACACCCAGGAAAATTGGGGACTCCCCCGGGTCTGCCCGTGTCCTGAGCACGGAAACCGCGGCGGCTGTTTCCCGCCGAGGACGGCCCTCCACTGCGGGGTTGCCCTCCAAGGCGCCCTCGAATCCACCTCTCAGTGCCCTCCCACACGAGTAAACTCTGGACATGACCAATAGTGATTTTGCGCAGCTTCCCTTCGACCTGGCGGAGTTCGCGGAAAATCCGGAACCGCGCTGCCCGGTCCTGCTGCTGCTGGACAACAGCGGCAGCATGCGGGGGAACAAGATCGACCAGCTCAACGCCGGGCTGATCCACTTCAAGGACGAGCTGTCCAGCGATCCCCTCGCGGCGGCCCGCTGTGAGGTCGCCATCGTGTCGTTCGGCCCGGTGCGCGAGGTGATGGACTTCACCTCCGCGCACAACTTCGTTCCCCCCCACCTGACCGCCGAGCATGACACCCCTCTCGGCGCGGCGGTCCTGCACGGCCTGAAGATGCTTCAGCGCCGCAAGGAGGCCATCCGCCAGGGCGGCATCGGCCTGTACCGCCCCTGGGTCTTCCTCATCACGGACGGCGCCCCAACCGACAGCTGGCAGCAGGCCGCCGCGGAGATCAAACGGGGGCAACAGAGCAAGGTGTTCGCCTTCTTCAGCGTCGGTGTGCAGGGGGCGGACATGAACATGCTGCGCCAGCTGTCCGACTCCGAGCCGCTGATGCTCAGCGGCCTGAAGTTCCGCGAGCTGTTCCAGTGGCTCTCCGCCAGCCTGAAGAGCGTGTCGAGAAGCACGCCGGGGGACACCGTCACCCTGGCCAGCCCCAAGGGCTGGGCCGAGGTCTGACTTGTCGCCCTGGCGTTCCGTCCACGCCTCGGTGATGGGCACGGCCCACGTCACGACGGGCCAGCCCTGCCAGGACCATCACGCGGTCAAGTCGATCCTCAACGGCCAGGACGAGCCCCTGCTCCTGCTGGTGACCTCGGACGGGGCGGGCAGCGCCGCCCATTCCGAGGAGGGCAGCCGCGAGGTGTGCGCCGAGACCCTGCGCTGGCTGGAGATCTGCCTGAGTGACGGGGGGGACTTCCTGGACAAGGACGCCGGGGTGAGGCTGGTCCACAACCTGCGCCACCACCTGCTGAACTACGCCGAGGAGGCGGAGCGCAACTACGGCCTGCGCGACCTGGCCTGCACCCTGAACGTCGCGGCGCTCCTCCCCGGCCGGGGCTGGTTCGTGCAGGTGGGGGACGGGGCCACCGTCATCGAGCGGGACGGCGGCCCCCTGGAGATCG
The DNA here is from genome assembly GCF_000381345.1 of Deinococcus apachensis DSM 19763. NCBI lineage: Bacteria > Thermotogati > Deinococcota > Deinococci > Deinococcales > Deinococcaceae > Deinococcus > Deinococcus apachensis. Next base: position 11,600 of record NZ_KB906429.1, read on the forward strand.
TGTTCTGGCCGGACAACGGGGAGTACGCCAATCAGACGTACTTCGTCAGTGACGTGCCGGATGGGCACATCCACACCCGGGTGATCGCGGGGTGCATCGACCGGGTGGCCCTGATGACCGACGGGCTGCAGGCGATCGCCCTCTCCCTCCAGCAGCGCGCCCCGCACGCCCCGTTCTTCACCCCCATGTTCCGCGCCCTGGAGGCCCTAGACGCCCCGGACACGGAACAGCACGGGCAACTGCAGGCGGGGCTGATCCGCTTCCTCGACTCCCCGGCCGTCAATGCCCGGACGAGCGACGACAAGACGCTCGTCCTGAGCAGCCGCAGGCCCGCTCCCGAGGCCACTCCCGTCGAGCCCGCGGAGGAAGTCGAGGCGGTATGACCGCGGCGCCGTACAGGGACGGGGCGGGCCTCCCGGTTCACCTGGGCCGGGAACTGGGGCGGGGCGGTCAGGGCACCGTGTACGAGGTGACGGGCCGCCCGGGCGCGGTGGCCAAGATCTACCTCCAGAAGCCCGAGCACGAGACGGTCGAGAAGCTGAGCGCCCTGACGCTGGCCAGCCAACCCCTGCTGCTGGACATCAGCGCGTGGCCGCAGTCGACGCTCCGGGACCCTTCCGGGCAGGTGCACGGTTTCGTCATGCCGCTGGTGGACGAGTCCGAGTACCTCGAACTCCACAACCTCTACCGCATCACGTCCCGCCGTCAGCACTTTCCGTCGGCGGACTGGCGCTTCCTGGTGCGGGTCGCGCGGAACGTGGCCCGCGCCTTCAAGGCGCTGCACCATCACGGGCACCTGATGGGCGACGTCAGTTCGCGCAACGTCCTGGCGTCGAAGACGGCGACGGTGCGCTTCATCGACACGGACTCCTTCCAGATCCGGGTCGGCGGGCGGGTCTACCCCTGCCCGGTGGGGACGGCGGAATTCACCCCGCCGGAACTGCAGGGGAAGCGGTTCGGCGGCCTTGTCCGCACCGCCGAGCATGACCTCTTCGGCCTCGCCCTGCTGGTCTTCCACCTGCTGTTCGACGGGCGGCACCCCTACGCCGGGGTCCACGACAATGGAGCGATGCCGAGCCCCGCCGAGGCGATCGCGGCGGACAAGTTCGCGTACTCCCTCCAGCACCGCCACGGGGTGAGGCCCCCACCGTTCACGATCACCCTGGATGGGGTGCATCCGGGCCTGCGAGACCTCTTCGAGCGGGCCTTCTCCCCCCGGCACCAGGGTCGCCCGACCGCGGGCGAATGGGAACAGACGCTGGCGGAGCTGGAAAGGAACATCACGACCTGCGGCAAGAACGCGGCGCACAAGCATGACCGCCGCCTGCCCTGCCCCTGGTGCACCGTCCTCCCCGCCAACGCGCAGGCGGCGACCGCGAAGAGCGGGATCCCGGCGGGGGCCAAGCGCATCGACGTCGAGGGCGAACTCAACCGGATCTGGGCGGGTCTGCAAGCCATTCCAGTACCCCCCGCCCCCGCGGCGATTGTCCTGAGCACGCCGCCCACCCCGCTGCCCCTCCCCGCGATGCCCGCATTGGCCGCGCCGCCCCCCGAGCCGTCGCTCGCCCCGCTGCCACCCAGGACGCCCGTCACTCCCCCGCAGGCTTTCTCGAAGTCAGCGGTCGTCTGGGGCATCGCGGCCACCCTCCTCTGTCTGTCCAGCCTGGTCCAAGGGGGATGGCTCGCGGCGGTCTTCTTCGCGGTCGTCGCCGTCTACAACTTCCAGCGGAACTCCCCGGAGAAGGTCAGAGCTCGGCAACAGAAGCAGTTGGCCGAGCGGACCGTCCGGCACGAGAGGGAGCGCCAGGAGGCCGAGGCCCGGCGGGTCCAGGAGTTCCAGCAGCTCTCCGCCCTGCGGGAGAAGGCCATCGGCCAGAACAAGGAGCATCAGAAGCAGACGTACCTCAAGCTCCTGAGCCAGGCCCTGCTGGAACAGCAACTGGAGGCCAATGCGCTGCGCAAGAAGGTCGCCAACGCCTACGCCCGCCAGGCCGCGGAGAGCGCCCAGGGGAAGCACCAGGCGGCCGTGAAGCGCTTGCAGACCCTGCGTGAGGAGTTGCGGTCGTTGGACCGCCAGGAACAGGTCGAGTTGCAGCGCACGCTGGAGCGGCACCGCCAGCCGATGCTCGAGCAACACCTGGCCCGGTTTCCGATCAAACCCGGCGACGTACAGGGAATCGGCTCCTCCATCATCGCCAACCTGAATGCCCGCGGGGTATACACCGCGAAAGACATCACCCCGGATGTCCACTACATCAAGGGCGTCGGGCCCAAGAAGCAGATGGACCTGCTGGCGTGGCGGGACACGCTGGAGCAGTTCTTCCAGTTCGACCCGGCCCGGGTGCCCCCCAGCGCCTTCGATGCCGTGCGGGTGCAGTTCGACCAGCAGCGCGTCACGCGGCTGAAACAGCTCGAGGACGAGGTCGCGCAACTCAGGCGGGACGTTGCGACCTGGCAGCAGGCCGAGGCGGCGGTCGAGGCCGAACTCCGGGACCTGAAATTCAGGCTGGCGCAGCGGGAGAAGACGATCGAAGTTATTCAAACAGGTGCTCTTCACCTGGGCTGAGGTGGTATGGACGGCGCGAACGAGCAATTGAAAAGGGTGTTGCAGCTGGCCCTGCACAGCCCCTTCGAGGGGGAGCGGGCCAAGGCCGCCGCCCTGCTGGTCCAGAGGCTTCAAAGGGCGGGCCTCACCCTGTCGGACCTGGACCCGAGCTTCGGGGCGGACGACGGGGAGAACGCGCTGCGACAGCGGGCCGACCTGCCTTACGAGTTCGAGGTCACGTTGAAGAGTCGTGAGGAGGCGCTGCTGTACCACGGCCTGCTTCAGCGCTCCGCGTCGTCGTCCGCTGTCTGGCTCGAAAGCCATCGCCTACTCTGTACCGCTTCACCTACAGCAAAGCAGAGTGCGGACGACCTGTTTGCGAAGCACATGGCTTCGCTTCAGAGGAGGCTGGCCGAGGCCCAGCAACGGGCGATGCGGGAGTACAACGACAGACGCAAGGTGCTGTTCGAGCAGGCGGTGGTCGAGGAGTTGCGACAGGCTGACCTGTAGGTGTTCCTCCGGGTCATTCCCGGCTCCAGCACGCCGTCAGGCGCATGAGCCTTGAGGGTCGGAGCAGCGCGGAGCCGAGAAAACTGGAGACGGCATCAACAGCTACCGTCTCCATCACTTTTGCCACACGTGGGGGCCACTCCCAGCAGGAGTGGCCCCGGTGCCCGATCCGGGGCTACTGAGCGAACTTAAAGTTCGCGCGGTGCTCAGTGCCGTCCGCCAGCTTTACTTTAAGTTGACGGCAACTTCCCGCCCCCGCCCCGGCTGGACGACCTCGCCGTTCGACCCGTGGCGGGGCGTAGGGTGGGGGCGCATGTCAGCCCCCCGCCGAGAAATTCCACTTCACGTCGTCGGTGCCGTGGCTCTGGCCCTCCAGGGCATCTACATCTCCTCGTATGGCCCGTCGTATCCCCAGCTCCTCCGGCACTTCGACCTCTCCCAGGCGGAGGTCGGCCTGATCGCCAGCGCCAACTTCCTCGGCTCCACCCTCGCCGTCCTGAGCGCGACATGGTTGATCGGGCGTCTCGGCACGCGACGCCTCTTGATAGTCGCGCCGCTTCTCCTCGCGGTGGGGGCCATCGGAATCGGACTCACCCCCACCTGGAGCCTCGCCCTGCTGTTCGCCCTCATCGCTGGCGCCGGGGCGGGGAGTGTCACCAGCGGCATCAACATCTCGCTGGCCAGCCTGCCCGACCGTTCCGCGCCCATCCTCAACGCCGTCAACGCCATGTTCGGGCTGGGATGCGTCCTCGGACCGCTCCTGGTCGCGCTGCTTCCCGGTGGCGCCGTCCGCTGGCCGTTCATCGTCGTCGGCGGGCTGGCCTTCGTCGTCCTCGCCTGTGCCCGCCAGCTTCCCAGGGTCACGCCGACCTCACCTCCCCGGGACACGGCGGTCCGGGCGAAGCGCGGGGTCACCCTGTTCACGGTGCTGCTCGTCCTGTACGTGATGACCGAGGTGGGGGCGGGAAGCTGGATGACCACCCACCTCGCCCCAGGGCTGGGAGCGAGGACCGCCGCCGCGCTGGTCAGCGGCTTCTGGCTGGCCTTCATGCTGGGCCGCTTCGCCGGGGCCCCGCTGGCCGCGCGCTTCCCACCCCAGATCCTGGTTCCGGGGGCGGCCCTCGTGGCGGTCCTGGCGGCCGGACTCGCGACCCTGCCGGGCCTCCAGGTGCTCGCCTACGTCCTGCTGGGCTTCGTCCTGGGTCCGATCTTCCCCACGACCGTCGCCTGGTACGGGCAGCACCTGACGCCCCGGCGGCTCCCCATCGCGCTGGCCGGAGGCTCCATCGGTGCGGTGATGGTGCAACCCCTGATGGGCGCCGCGGTGAACAGCTTCGGCGTCTCGGCCATTCCCGTCACGTTGGTGGCGCTCGCGGGCTGCACGCTAGCCCTCTCGGTGTGGGTCCGCTGGTTCCAGCGGGGAGTGGAGGCCGACACAGCGACGACCTGAGGGGACTGTCGCGGAGGCTGGACCGCTTCCACCTCTCCTCGGCGTGCGTAGCCTCCGGACTCGCTATCTCGCGCAGTCAGAGCGAACATCCCGACTGCCTTGGCGGGGAAAACCCTTGCCAGCAGGAGGAACCGTACGGCAGGACGATGAGACAACGGCGAGGGCTGCGTCAAGCAACTTCCGAGCGGCAGCTACCGCTGGCAGATCACCCTGGGTTTCGACGAGCGGGGCAAGCAACTCCTCAAGAGCGGCACCAAGAAAACCAAGCGGGACGCAGAACGGGCACGAGTGCAGGCTCTCGCCGACTATCAGCGCGGTCTGCTGCCTATCCCCAGCCAGATCAAGCTGTCCGATTGGCTGCCCCAGTGGTTGGAACTCAAACGCCCTAACCTCGCCCCCAAGACCTTCGCCAACTACAGCTACGTGATCGACGAGCACCTGATCCCACTTCTCGGCGGGCACAAGATGCAGGACCCCAAGCCCAGCGACGTGCGAGCGGCGTACGTGAAGCTCTCCGACCAGGGCTTCTCGAAGTCCCTGCTGCACCGAGTGCGGGTCATCCTGAGACAGGCTCTGCAGGAGGCCGTTTTCGGCGAGATCGTCGCCCGGAACGTCGCTGAGGTCGCTCGGCTGCCCAGCTTCCGGCGGGGCAAGACGGCCTGGGCGCTGGACAGCCGGGAGGCGGGGACGTTCCTGAAGGCAGCGAGTGAGTATCGGTTGGGGGTGCTATTCGAGTTCGTTATCGCAACGGGGCTGAGACGAGGGGAGGTCTAAGCGTTGAAGTGGACACACCTGGATTTGGAGAAAGGGCTGCTGCGGGAGAACATTATGGTGGCGAGCGGCAAGGCAACGCTCGGGCGCCGAAGACCGAAGCTGAGATTCGCGACCTTCACCTCGCGCCGGAGACTGTGGACCTGCTCCGGCGGCACCGGCAGGAGGGAACCACCCCCAGGGGGCATGTGTTTGCCAACACGCGGGGGCAGCGCCTGTACCCCGACTCCCTGACCAAGCTGGCGGGGAACATCACCGCCAAAGCGCGCCTGGGGACGTGCGCTTCCACGACCTGCGGCACACCTACGCCAGTCTGATGCTCTCCAAGGGGGTGCCGATGGAGGTGGTGAGCGAGAAGCTGGGGCACAGCCGACCCAGCACGACGGCCGACATCTACCGCCACATCTTCGCCGAGGAGCACGAGCAGCAACCTTCGCCCTTACAGACTTGCTCACGCCCAAGCCCCTCAAGCTCAGGAGCGCAGCCAAGCAAGTGGAAGAGGACACCGACGCGGAACCTGCGGCTTAAGGACCACCGAAATGCACTCCTCCCTCCTGTGCAGGAGGACCAGTCGTGGGTTTTAGTGGATGACGGGTGTTCAAGGAAGCATGGAGCGAGCTGACGTGTCCGAAATGCAACAACGTCCACATCGTCAATCATGGGCAGAACCGTGCTTCCAGGGGACATCCTGCCGCCTGGGGCAGGGTGTGATGGGTCCATGCCTGAATCACTGACTGCCCACCGGACTGTCTCGGTTGCCGCCGCCCTACTCACGGGAACCCTCGCCACGCTGCATGTGTACTGGGCGGCAGGCGGCCAGGCGGGTCTGGCGGCGGCCCTGCCGGAGGCGGACGACGGAGGGGCACGGTTCACGCCATCGCCCGTCATGACCCTGGGTGTGGCGACGGGTCTGACGAGCATGAGCGCCGCAACTCTGAGCGCCAACTCTTTACAGATGCGTTGGCCCCTGCGCCTGACCGCCCTCGTGTTCCTGCTGCGGGCTGTGGGGGATGGCCGCACGGTCGGCCTGACCCGCCGGGGTGGGCAGAGCGTGTTTGCCCGTAACGATGCTCGGCTGTACACCCCCCTCTGCCTGCTGCTGGCAGCCCTATACAGCGTGCTGGCGTTCGGGCGCCGGGACTAACCGGGGGCGGCAGAGGGCGGGCCAAGTGCAGCCGGGCACCAGACCTTTGAACCCCCACACCGCCTGCCCCTCGATATGGAGGTCGTCCCGAGGACCGAGTTTGCGGGCCTGTAGGGGAGTGCAACGGTGCCCGAGTGGCGGGGTCAGGGCATCTACCGGACGCCCACAGCGGCACGGGCGAGGTCCGCCCTGGTATGGGGAGTGCGCTTCCTGCACAGCGACTCCTCGGCGTTCTCACGGCCCATCCTGCAGCGCAGCGGTCTGCTACCACGCCCTACGTCTGGACGCGCCGAAGCCAGCCAGCAGACCAGCCTAGCCAGGCTGAATGAAGTCAACAAACACGTCTTCGACGGCGCCTTCATGACCCTGGCTCATTCTGCACAACCCTCAGCGCCTGGTGGTACCGCCCAGTCGAGATCCAGATTCGCTTCAGGAAACGCTGACGTTCTCGATGGGCAGCGTGACGGACAGGCCAGGTGGGGTGAAGCCAAATACCTGCCCGTAGAACAGTAATTCCCCCTCCAACGCCCGCTGAATGTTCGCCCGCCGGAACCCGTGTCCTTCCCCCTCGAATTCCACCAGGTCGGTGGGCAAGCCCCGTGAACGCACGGCTTCAAACATCCGCTTGGCCTGGTCGGGTGGCACCACCTTGTCCTCCAGCACCTGGAAGAACATCACTGGGCGCGAGAGCTGCTCGGTGAACTGAATAGACCTCCTGCGAAAGACAGGCTGAGCAGGAGAGGGTGAGGTTGCAGAGGGCCGCGATGAGGTGCAAACGCAAAGCAAACCGACGCCTGCGGTGTCGATAGACGCCCTTGAGTACCCGAAAAATCTTCAGGCGTCGGATCACGTGCTCGATCCCCTGCCGGGTATGCGCTAGGACACGGTTGTCCTGGCGCTGCTCGTCAGTGAGCGGCTGGATGCGTGTGGCTTTGTGAGGTGTGAGCGCGTGAGGGTGTTCCTTCCAGAGGCCCTGGTACCCGGCATCACCGATCAGGGCCGTCTCCACGGGCAGCTGCACCTTGGAGCGGCGAAAGAGCGTCAAGTCGTGCATCGAGCCAACGGTGGAAGCGACGCACAGGATCAGGGGCGTCGCCACCTCAACCAGGAGTTGCAGCTTCAGGGTGTGGCGCTTTGTCTTGCCGCTGTACCAGCGGCGCTGGGTTTTTTGGGCCGTTCGCAGGGCACTTCCGAGGCATCCACCGCGATGATGCTGTAGACCGTCCCGCTGTTCCCCAGGGCTTTCTTCCCGGGCAGTCTGAACAGCTCACTGGCGATCAGGGCGGCCTCGACGCGTTCCACCGTGCGCTGCACGGTGGTTTCATGGACGCCCCAGTCATCCCCCAGATGCGCGTAGGTTCGGTATTCCCGCCAAA
>NZ_KB906430.1 GCF_000381345.1 Deinococcus apachensis DSM 19763
GGGGCGGGCGCGCAGAGGTTCGGAAAGTGCTCTACATGGCGACGGTAGCATCATTGCGGTTTAATCCGGTGCTGCGCGCATGGTTCGACCGACTCGTCGAGCGTGGGAAGCCGAAGAAGGTCGCATTGGTGGCCTGCATGCGGAAGTTGCTGATGATCCTGCACGCGATGGTTCGTTCTCAGGCGAAGTGGCGTGGGGAGGCCGCCGCGGCGTGACACGCCGTCGACGGCCCCCCACGCCACAAGCAACCTTGACCCGCATTACGGTTGCTACAGGAGCCGACTTCTCGTTCAACCTATGAATTTTCGAGGTTAGTCAGGCCGACCTCACCACTCACGAGCTGGTCGATCTGCTCAATGATGCTTACCGGGAGGACCGAGGGGAACCTTCCTCCGACATAGCCCCGCGTCCCGCATCATGCCCGCGAGCACGCCCGCATATACCTCTCGGGGAAGTGCGGCCTTCAGGGCGTCCAGTACCTGGTCCGCTTCCGCGTCGAAGTCCAGCCCCGGCGCGTACCGCTCCCGCATCTCCTCAAAGGCCCGGCGCACCTGGGGGGCGTACTGTTCGGCATTCAGCAGGCGAAGTGTGTTCATGGTGGAGGCCCGCCCTGCTGCGACCACCCGGCGCCACCAGGCCGGGCCAAGCTCAGCCGCCCATTCCAACCGGTCCAACCGCCGCCCAGTCATGCCGACCCCCGTTCCAGGCGATCAATCAGCGCCCGCAGGTCTTCGTCTGACATCGCCCGTATCTCTGCCCGCACCCGGGCCGCTTCCCCATCCGAGTCCGGGTGCCCTTCCGCCCGGAGATAGGCCACGTGCAGCTCGTCAAGTTCCCGGTCGGACAGCCCAGCTAGGTAGGCTTGCCTCCCTTCCTGTTGCCGAGCGACTCTGGCCGTGTGCGCCGCTTCCAGCGCCTCCAGCCGCTTTCCCTTCGCCGTCATGCCGCCCCCCGACTCAGCCGCGGCCCCGTGTCGCTCCCTTCTGCGGCCAGTGCGTCCTCAATGGCCTTGAGCCTGCCTTCCATCTCGCCCACCTCATACGCGCGGGCGTAGGCGCTGCCCGTCTGGGCCAGGGCGTGAACGGCCTTCAATCTCACCGCGTCATCGTCCTTGCTCAGCAGTTCTTCCGCCGTCTCAATCGCCTTCCAGAGCTTCAGGAGCAGGGCGTCCAGGCCTGGGGGCTTGCGCTTGGCCCGCTTCGCCTGCCGGGCCTTTGTCGGGTCTGCGTTCGGGTTCATGCTGTACCTGCTTTCAGAGGAGGGGGGGTGGATGGCACGCCACCTCCGAATAGTTCGCCCCTGACAGCGTGAAGCGGCCAGGCGGGGCGTTCTTAAATGCCGTTCTGAGGGGTTCCTCCCGCTTCCTTGCGCCGCTGCTCGACGGCACACGCCACACGTTCTCTGACCTGCCGCTCTGCCGCCTACAACTCTTCAGGGGTGCGCGTGTGGGGCTCCTGCCGGGGGAAGGCTGCTTTCCGCGCTTCCCGAATCATCCGTTCGCGTTCCTCATTCATTGGCTGCCGACTTTCAGGGCATAGGTGTTCGCCTCCAACCAGTTCCCCCAGGCCAGGGCATACAGGTTCGCCAGCAGCCAGGGCACCCGGTCAGGGAAGGGGCGTCATGCTGCCCACGCTCCCCTTGCTTCCCAGAGGTGGGCAAGCTGGCGCTCAGGGTCGCAGCCACAGGCGTACAGGGCCGCGCAGGTCAGCACGTACTCTCCGAGGTTCGCCACCAGCCCGGAGGGCAGCGAGGCTGGGCGGTTCAAGGCGTTCACCTTCGCCGCCTGGACCAGCCGTGCCAGGGCTTCCGGCAGGGGAGCAAGCTGCCCGCCCGTACCTGCCTGAAGCTCCCTCAGCAGGGCGTCTTTCTGCGCCTTGATCTGCTCGTGCAGTTCCGGCGTCACCGCCCCGTGGGGGGCACGGGCGATCAGCCGACCCTCCTGCACAGCCAGCCGCACGCCGCGCCCTTCCAGTTTCCGGAGGAGGTCACGGGCTACCACGTCCATTCCTCCTCAGCGGTCGCCACACGGGCGGGAGCTGGGTCATCCTTGACGATCAGCGGAGCGTCTTCCTCTTTCACCACCACACCAGATGTAGGGGTTTGGTGTGGTGGTGAAACCTCCGGGGCATGTTCCGGCAGGCCGTACAGCCCCCGACCCAACCGCACCACCCGCCCGGACTTCTCCAGCAACTTCAGCGCCCGGTCAAACGTGCCGCCCCGCCCGCCCAACTTGGCCCGGGGCTGCGGGCCGTCCTGTAGGGCGTCCAGAATGTCGCGCTGAGCTTCCTGCCCCCGCTCGTCCCGTTCCCGCTGAGCCGTCCGCGGGCCCGCCTCCCCCAGACACTCCAAATCCAGTTCTTCCAGCCGGTCGCCCCTGTTCGTGAATCTCAGGTGGGTGACGAATGGCTCAAAGGTTGCCGTGTTGCTCTTGTCCACCGTCCAGCGGGTGACGGCCCGCCCGTCCTGTTCTTCGCCTTCCAGCGCCACCGACACCCGCGCCCACGCCCGTTTCTGTTGGCTGCCCATCGGCGTTGGCACGCCCATTCCACCTGCCGCCGCTTTCGTCGCGTGGTCAATCACCAGCACCGCCGCGCCCGCCTTCCTCGCCGGGTTCAGCCCCAGGCGCAGGGCCAGCGCCACTTCCTGCCCATTGTTGGTGTCGCCCACCATCATCTGCCCCAGGGAGTCACACACCACAAGGTCAATCCCCAGCTCTTTCACCGTCTGAGCAATGTCCGGCCCCATCGCCTCCAGTGACTTCAGGCTGCTCGTCTCTTCGCCCGGAAAGTTGCATTCCTCAGTGTTGGGGCTGTAGTAGATGAACTCTTCTGGGATGCCCTCAAGACCCACGCCCCGGAAGGCGGCCTCAAACAGTTCGTGATTCCACTCCCAGGAACCGTCAAAGTCGAGATACAGCACCCGGAGGCCGCGCGCCACGGTCCTCAGATGGGCGAAGGGTCGCCCGGCCACCAGACAGGCCGTCAGATGCGCCGTGTGGGCCGTCTTGCTCACCCCAGGCTGCCCGAAGAGCAACGTCCCCGCCCCGCGGGCCAAGAACTTTTCCACCAGCCATTCCACCGGCTTCACGGGGGGTGCCGTCTTGCCATTGAACACTGGCAGGATGCGCGGCTCACGAGGGCCAGTCACAGCACACCCCAAACTTGCGGAGCTTGGCCCGGTACTTCCTCAAAGCCAGTTCCTCCGGTGCCGTTTGCACCACCACACCAAACCCTGAGAAGTGGTGTGGTGGTGAGAAGGTGCGGCCCTCTCCCTCTCTCTTTTCACCAATTGGTGAACTGGTGTGGTGAATGGTGGAAGTGCTCAGCAGGTCGAGCAGCCACGCACCCAGCACCTCCCCCCCTTCATTCCCGGCCAGGTCGCAGAAGTCCCCGGAGGGCAGCGCGGTCAGCGCCCGCACCTCACGCGCCCCGGCAGCGCGGGCCACCTTGCCCACCCGATCCAGGCACGCCGCGCCCGCCTCGTCCGGGTCGGCGTACAGGTAGACCGGCTTCCCGTGAAAGCCGTGGAGGAAGGGTGCGCCACCCGCACCAGCCAGCCCTTGCACGTCCAGCCGGACGCCTACCGCTTCCAGGGCTCGCGCTGCCGCCGCTCCGTTCAGCTCCCCCTCAACGATCAGCACGGCCTCTCCAGCACCGTACCCGGGCGAGCACCACGCGGGCGCACCATGCCGGGCAATCGGGTAAACGTAGCGGGCGACACCGGAGGACTGGAGGGTGTCAGCGGTCCCCAGGTTCCGCACCTTGAGGCCCCACGGCTTCCTATCGGGGCCGCGCAGGAAGAACGCCAGCGCCCCGGCATGGGCGAGGGTGCGCCCGTCCCGCGTGCGGAAGTCCCGGCGTAGTTTGCCCACCTGAAGGCCCTCCCACCCGTACAGGCCGCGCCGCTGGAGGTCACGCCCTGCCACGTCCTGAAGGCTCAGGGGGGCGAGAAGGGCATAGGCGCGGCTGAGCTCTTCCACTTCCAGTGAGGTGCAGCGGTCTAGAGCGGCCCGCGCTTCCCGGAGGGGGTCAAGGGCCTGATACCCGGGCCGCTCTCCTCCGAGCTGCCAGGGGCCTAGACTCACCCCGGCCAGCCGCGCCAGCTCTGCCCGTGCCTGTTCGGGGGTGTAGTTCAGGGACAGCAAGAAGTCATACGCTGTGCCCCCCGCGTTGTCCCCACCATGCCGCTTCCAGCGCCAAGTACCGTTTTTCAGATACACGCTGAAGCTAGGGCTTCTCTCACTGTGACCGGGACGTGGGTCACGGGTCGCGCCCCCATGTTCCCGGTTCAGGCCGCGGACCGCATCCGAGCCGCACTCGTGGGCGATCAGGTCCGGCAGATTCACCCGTTCCAACACCTCGCGCAGCTTCACGAGCGCACCGCCCCGACGTGCCCGCGCATCTCGCGCAGCAGGTGAAGCGCCGTTGTGTTCCCCTTCGCCGCTTCCAAGGTGAGGAAGGCTCGTAGGGCGGCCAGCTTTACGGTAGGGGGTAGACTGTCCAGCGGAGCCCACGCGCCGCCCTCTTGCCCAGGGCGGCGCATTATTTGCCTCCAGCCAGGAATTCTGCGACCGCCTCTCGCGGGATCAGCCAACGCCGCCCATAGCGGACGGCGCGGAGCCGCCCACTGCGGAGCAGGGCGATTACCGAGTTCTTACTCAGGCCGAGAAGGGGCTCAACCTCCTTGGGCGTCAGGACGAGCTTCGAAGCTGTTTGCTGTTCGTCTCCGTTCATGTTCTCCCTCCTGTTCCCCTCCAAGGTGCAGTAAACTTCCCCCTATGCGGAGGACGCAAAAGGGGGGACAAATGGGGGGGCATTCCTTCTCGTTTGTCTACGATGCTCCCCAGGCGGATGCAATATGGGCAGAGCGAGCCGAGGACGTGCCCCCTTGGGACTGGACGAGGCGGAACAGAGCCGGAGGCGGTTTGGATGTATACGGCGCGTTCCTAAAGACCAAATGGACGGACGAGGGCCTTGCCTATCAGTGGGGCCGAGTCCTGCCTACGCCCACATTGAGCTACCCGCGTCTAGTGCGCCGCCATCACGAGCAGTACTTTTCTCGCGTCTCTTCCCCGGTGTACGTTGAGTTTCTTCGGCTATGGCGGATTGCTGAGAAATACGGTGTTCTGCCCGGAGCGGCTGAAAGCGAAAAGCGCCGCAAGTTTCAGGAAGCGGTGGTCAGAGCCGCCCTACGGATCGGCATCCTCTCTCCCCACGGGACGGCCGACAGCTTGCGTGACTGGTGGGAGGCCGCGTTAGAGGTGGCCTTTTGGGTTCGTCTACTTGACGATTTGAACACGGAAGGTCCCACTCTCCCTGAAGATTTTTGGTTGGTTTGTGAATCGACTTGGGACGTGGAGATATACACAAGAAGAGAGCTTGAAGAGCTGGCCGAACTAGACCCAGTGGGAAAAGAAATGCTAGGGTCGGCAAATGTAAGGTGGCGAAAACCACGCGACCATAAAGATGGGGGACTCTCGACTAAAGCGTCCGGTCTAATTCATATTGCACAGAACGCAAGCTCGAAAAAGGCAAAGGGGAGCAGCACGGTCACACCAGCCGAGGCACGGGCCGCTATTGCCCAAGAATGCCTCTTTCCCCCCTTTATTCGTGAGGCGTTCAAACACAGCACGCCACAAGCCGGGGACACTCTTGGGTTGCCTACGGTTCTGCGGGCCCGTGTGGGCTCGCTGGACTGGGCGCGGTATGAACTGGCACAGCTATATGGGGCTATCCAGACGCGGACCTGCGCTTCACCGTCCTGTGGCGCGGTATTCGTGCCAAGCCGCAAGGATGCGCGGTTTTGCTCGAACACCTGTAAGGAAAGCGTAAAGAAGGCCCGGAAACGGGAACGTCGGCGGGGCGCCTCCAGCACAGCGCAGCCCGTCACAACGCTGACACAACCGTTGAAGGAAAAGGAATGATTTGGTGATCCTCAGAGGGCAAGTACCTCCAGAAACACCACCCTGGGAGGGCAAAGGGGGGAACCGCTGGGAAAGCGTGGGAAGCACTTGGACAACTTAAAATCGGCCGGGGCAACCCGTGCGGGTTCAAGTCCCGCTCTCGGCACCAGCAAAGTCCGTCCAGTACGGGCTTTTTTATTTTCCACCCGGTGATTTCCGACTGCCACAGCTCCCACACAGGCAGGGTTACCCCATCTGACGACCACTCCTCAGAGGGTGAAGACGGAGCTTCTCCCAGACCGGAAGGCATGTGTGCAGCCGATTTTCCTTGCCATCACGCTCGCCTCTTCAGCCAGCTCAATAAGCCAGGCCGCCGCGCCGGAACTGAAAGCCCGCCTTGGTGAAAGCCAGCATCACCGTGTGCCCGTCAGCCTTGAACGTCAGCTCCGAGTTCTGGAAGGTCTTGTCCTTGCCCAGGCAGGTGGCCTGGAGGTTGTAGGTCTTGCCCTTTTCGAAGCGGGGCAGCGGGGCGTTCTTCCCCACGGGTGAGACCTTGCCGGTCGGCAGCACGGCAACCTGGGACTTGAGCTGGCCGCCCTCATACACCCGGACGGCGACACTCAAGCAGGGGGAGGGGGTGTCGTAGACGGCAAGCAGGCCGTCGAGCTGGAAGGTGTTGCCTGCTGCGGCCGAACCGCAGGTCAAGGCGCCCAACAGAACAACCGCCAGGCGCACCGAGCGAACAAGAGGAGGGTTGGGCATTTATCCCAGCGTAGAGGGGGACCACATGCAAAGTTCTTACGGCTTCCCGCTCCCGGGTCAGCCTACGCCCACGCCTCGTGCAGCAGCTCCGAGAGGCGGCTGAGACAGCGGCTGTACTTCTTGGCGTAGGCACCGTGGCGGTACGTCTCGCTGAAAAGCTGGCCCAGCGGCACCCCGGTGAAGGCCGCCCGCAGCCCCAGGTCGTACAGCTTGTCAATGAAATGCACGAACCGCAGCGCGACGTTCTGGTCGGGCATGGGCGCGAGGTCGGTGACGCCCAGCGCCTCCACCCCCGCGAGCAGCCGGGCGAAACGGCTGGGATGGACTTCCAGCAGATGCCGGTTGAGGTCGCGGTGGCTGACGACGGCCAGGGTCGCGTCCGGCTGCCGGGAGAGCCAGGCGCGGAACTCCTCGGGCCTCAGGGGCTGGGCGGGCGTGGTGCCGCGCTGGCGGTAGTCGGGGCCGTCCACCCGGTGCGTCTCGAAGCGCTCGGCGATGCCCTGAATCTGACGCTGGAAGTCGGCGGCGTTGAAGCGGCCCTGCCCCAGCGCGCCGGGCTCGGTGTTGCTGGTGGCGACCACGCTGGTTCCGGCGGGCATCAGTTGGCCCAGGAAGGTATTTGCCATGTGGGTGTTGCCGGGGTCGTCCAGCTCGAATTCGTCGATCAGGAGCAGGTCGTGGCCGCGAAAGGTCTCCACCGCGCGGGTCATGCCCAGCGCGCCGATCACGTACATCAGGTCCTGGAAGCTCATCAGGGCGCGCCGCCCCTCCGCCGCGTGGTACGTGCTGGCAAGGAGGTGCGTCTTGCCCACCCCGAAGCCTCCGTCGAGGTACAGGCCGCGGCCCTCGGGCTTGGCGCGGCGGAAGAGGCGGAAGCCGCCGGGGCGCACCTGGGCCCCCTTCAGGAAGGCCTGGAGGCTGGTTCGCGCCTCCTCCTGGCTGGGGTAGGCGGGGTTGGGGCGGTAATTCTCGAAGCGCACGTCCCGGAAGCGGGCGCTGGGGGCGAGGCTCGCCGTCAATTCCTCTGGGGTGAGGGTGGGGGTGCGGGAGAGGAGGTCAATCATGGGTGAAGTGATGAGGCATAAGGGGTTGAGTGGGCGGGAGAGGGGGCGGCGGGGACCGAAAGTGGGGGGGCGGCGAGAGCGGGGCCCCTTCTCCCCTCCCATCGCCGGGCGCCCGTCACCGATGCACTTCCAGTTCCACCTTGAAATTCCCGCGCCGGGTCTCGTTCACCACTCGTTTGAAGTCGATGCGGCCGATCCCCTCGGCGCTGAGGCTGTCGCCCTCCCGGATTTCGGAGCTGGAGCGGGCGGGCTGGCCGTTGAGCCGCACCTTGCCGCCGTCGATGCCCTGCTGGAAGTAGGCGCGGCTGACGCCAAAGCCCTTGGCCCCCACCACGTCCACCCGCATGGAGGGCACCACGACCTCGCGCGTCTTAGAGCCCCGTCCGGCCGTCTCGCCGACCTCCTCGACCTCGACCTCGCGGCCCCCGAGTTCGGTGAGGCCTTCCAGGGTTTGCGCGGCCTTGCCGGTCACGGCGATCAGAAAGGACCCCCCACGCTCCTCGCGCACGTCGCCGATCTGGTCTTCGGGGAGGTTCAGGCGGCGCAGATGCACCGTGAAGTCCTGCACGTCCCAGGCTGGGCCGCCCGCCTGTGGAGTCACGCGCAGGACGGTCACGCCGCTATCTACCCCGGGGATGTGGGCGGGGTAGAGGGTCAGCACCACCCGGCGGGCGTCGGGGAAGCCGCCCGCGATCACGAAGCGCACCTCGTCGTCCTGGAGCTGACGGCGGTCGATGTCGTCGCCGTCGAGAAAGGTCGTGCGGACCACGCGCCCACCGCGCGCCTGCGCCACCAGCGTGGGGAGCTTCTGCTTCATGGGGCGCAGGATAGCGGGGAAACGGGGTGGGCGTGTCCGCGCCTGCCGCGCCTCCTCTACACTGGCCCCCATGCACATCGCCGACCCGTACGGGGTGCCCGGGGCACCGCTGGAGACGCTGCACGCCATCCTCTCGCGGCTGGAGGGTATGAACCGCGCGGGCGGTCGGCTCATCCTGATCAGCGACCGGCAGGGGGACCGCCCCGCCACCCGCTACGCGGCCCTCCTCACGCTGGGCGACGAGGCCCTGATCACCGCCCCCGCCTTCGGCCCGGAGTACGGCGTGGCGGGAGCGCAGGCGCTCGCCGACCTGACGCGCTGGGCGCAGGGGCGCGGCTGGCCCGTGCGCGAGACGATCCTGCCGCCCCCCGACTTCGTGCGCGTTCTGGCCGAGCCGGATGAGGACGAGGTGGCCCGGCTAATCGCCGCGAGCAACCCCAGCGACCCGGCCATTTACACCACCCCGCCCAAACCCCGCCCCGCCGACGACTGGGAGGAGTGAGCCCCCGCTAGACTGCCCCCATGTTGCTGTACGGACGGAATCCGGTGCTCGAAGCCCTGCGCGACGGGCGCGTGACCGAGGTGCTTGTCGCGCGGGGCGTCGAGGAGGCGTTCGTGCGCGACCTCCAGGGCTTCGACGTGCGGGTGCGGTTCGCGCCCCGCATCGAACTCGACCAGATCGCGGGGACGACCCAGCATCAGGGCGTGATCGCGGAGGTCGAGGACCTGGAATGGGCGACGGTGGACGACATCCTCGACCGGGCCGAGGCGCGGGGCGAGGAGTTGCTGATCGTGCTCCTCGACGGCATCACCGACCCGCGTAACTTCGGGGCGATCATCCGCTCGGCGGAGGTGTTGGGGGCACACGGCGTCGTGGTGGAGGAACGGCGCAGCGCCCCCCTCTCCCCGGTCGTCGCCAAGACGGCGGCGGGGGCGACGAGTTACCTCCCGGTCGCGCAGACGAAGAACCTCCCGCGCCTGATGGAGCAGCTCAAGGCCGACGGCGTGTGGGTCTACGGGGCGGCGGGCGAGGCGGCACAGGACGTGGGCCGCACCGATTTCAGCGGCAAGGTCGCCCTGGTGATCGGCGCGGAGGGCGAGGGCCTCCGGCGCCTGGTGCGCGAGAAGTGCGACGCGCTGGTGCGAATTCCCACGCGGGGGCAGGTGCAGTCCCTGAATGCCTCCGTCGCGGCGGGCATCCTGTTGTACGAGGCGGCGCGGACGAGGGGGGCGAAATGACCCTGCGGGTCGAGACCATCTCCAGCGAGCGCTTGACACTGGAGGTATTGCCCGAACTCGGCGCGAGTGTGTTGAACTTGCGGGCGGCCTCGGGCCGTCCAGTGCTGCGCCCCGTGGACCTGTCCAATGTGGAGACGAGCAGTCAGTGCGCGTGCTTCACCCTGCTGCCCTTCTCCAACCGCATCCGCGACGCGCGCTTCACCTTCGGGGGGCGGGAAGTTCAGCTCCGCCCGACGACGAAGGACGGACTGACCCAACACGGTGACGTGCGGAATCGCCCCTGGCAGGTCACGCGCCTCTCCGACCGGCACCTGCGCGCCGACTTCGACAGCCGGGACTTTCCCGACCTGAACTGGCCCTGGGCCTTCACCGCCCGGGTCGAGTACCTGCTGCACGGCCCGCACCTCGACCTCAGCGTGACCCTGACGAATGTGGACCACTCGGAGATGCCCGCCGGGATGGGCCTCCACCCGTACTTCCAGCGGCGGGAGGACGGCGTGGACCCCCGGCTGAGTTTCGACGCAGCGCTGATTTACGACACCGACGAGCGGCAGCTTCCAACGGGTGAGGCGCGCCCCGTCCGCCCGGACGAGGACTACCGGGCATCCCGCCAGATCGGCGGCGAGCCCTTCGACCGGGTCTACACGGCCTGGGACGGCACCGCCCGCCTCGACTGGGGCACGCGCGCCCTCGTCTTGACGGCCGACACCGTGTTCTCGCACCTGGTGGTGTTCACGGCGCCGGACGGCAGCCTCGCCCTGGAACCCGTCAGCCATGCGACAGACGCCTTCAACCTGGCGGCGCGGGGCGTGGGCGGGATGGACATGCGGACGTTGAGCCCGGGGCAGAGCCTGGCGGGAGCCACGCGTATCTCACTGGAAGGCGAGTGGTAGGCGGCCGACTCAGCCCCCTACGCGCCCATCGTGGCGAGCAGCGCCCCGTCACCTCCCCGCAACTCGAAGCCGGGGCGGTCGCGGCTTTCCAGCCAGCGCAGGGCGTCGATCAGGTCGTCGGTCTCACGCACCGTCTCGGGACCGCCCGGACCCCGCCAGATCAGGCGGTACGCATGGGAGGCCGTGGGCGGGGTCCAGCGTTCGCCGCCGTCTTCCTTCACAAAAGCCCGTGACATGCCCCAGGGTGGAGCTCCCCGGTGAGGGGCAGCCGGGAGGAGCGTGATTACTCCTTCAGGCCCGGCACACTGCGTTCCCCGACCAGGGTGATGCGGGCTTCATGTTCCTGGTCGCCCCGGACGTAGCCCAGGGTGATCGTGTCGCCCACGCTCGCCTTGCGGATGGCGGTGATGACCTCATTCGCGTCACGGGTCCGCTCGCCGTTCACGCTGATGATGGTGTCCCCCAGCCCGCTGAGGTTGCCGTTCTCGTCTAAGGTCGCGCCGCGCAGTCCTGCCCGGGCGGCGGGACTGCCGCGCGCGATGCGGAGGACGAGGCCCCCCGGCGGATCGGTGTAGCCACTGTGGTTCACATCAAAGATCAGGCCCACCACCGGCACGTCCCGCTTCTCGCCCGCCCGCAGCGCGGCGATCAGGCGGTTGCCCTCGGTGACGGGCACAGCGTAGCTTGCGCGGGTCTGGTTGCTGTCGTCTACCCGGATGTAGCTCACCACCCCGATGGCCTGCCCGTTGCCGTCGATGATCGGGCCGCCGCTGTCGCCGGGCGCCAGGGGGGCCGACATTTCCAGAGTGCCCTGCGGGAAGTCCGCGCGCCCCGCCTCCACGTTCAGGCGCAGCAGTTGCCCGCGCCGGGGTTGCAGGAAGTCTCCGCCGCTGTTCCCGATAGCGAGGACCGTCTCCCCCACCCGGGGCGGCCGGGTGGCGAGGTTGAGCGCGGGAAAGGGACCCCGGCCCTCCACCTGGAGGAGCGCCACGTCCGCCCCCGCGTCGTAGGCGGTCAGCCGGGCGGGGAGGCGGCGGCCCGAGAGCGTCTGCACCTGAAAGAGCTGCCCACTGCCAACCACGTGGTACGCGGTGAGGACCTGCCCCGTCTCGGAGATGAAAAAGCCGGTGCCCAGGCCCGCCTCCTGGGTGCGGGCGTTCAGCGCCTCCAGCCGCACGACCGCCGGGCGGGACCGCTCGAACAGCGCCCGCGTGTCCTCGGAAAGCTGGTTGGGCAGGGACTGGGTGGCTTCGGGTGCGGACGGGCCCGTCACGCCCGGCAGCGTCAGGCGCTCCGGCAGGAGGTAGGCCGCGAGCGCGAGCAGCAGCAGCACGGGAAGCCAGGGGGAGAGGCGCGGACGCACGGGGAGAGTGTAGGTCCGCCCGGCACGCGACAGGGTGCCCAAAGGTACGGAGGCCCATGAGGACGCTAACCTCTCCCCTATGCCCCCCTCACCGCCGCAGTTCTGGCTGCTCAAGTCCGAGCCGGACGTGTTCGGGTTCGCCGACCTCGTGCGGGTGGGCCGGGAGGCATGGAACGGCGTGCGGAATTACCAGGCGCGCAATTTTCTGCGCCAGATGCGGGTGAGCGACCTCTGCCTCTTCTACCACTCCAGCACCCGGCTGACCGGCGTGGCGGGCGTGGCGCGGGTGGTGCGGGAGCCGTACCCGGACGACCTGCAATTCGACCCGGAGAGCGCCTACTTCGACCCCAACAGCACGCTGGAGAACCCACGCTGGAGCATGGTGGACGTGGTTCCCGTCCTGGCCTTCCCGGCCGTGCTGCCCCTGGAAACGCTCCGAACGCTTCCCGCGTGGCAGGACTCGCCCCTGACGCGCAAGGGCAACCGCCTGAGTGTCCTGCCCGTGACGCTGGGGCAGTTCCGCGCCGTGCTGGAAGCCGCTGGAGTGGACCTCCGGGAGGTGGAGCGGTGAGAAGCGGCTTCCCTAACCCTGTCACGGTTCTGTTGGACCCCTACGGGCACACTGGCGCATGGACCTCCTGCTTGCCGGACTGGTGATCGTCCTGTCGCTGCTGCTCACGGTGCAGGGTGAGCGTCGAGCCCCACAGTCCAGTGCCCTATGTGTCCGCTCTCAGCACGGATAAATCTGCTGCCCAGACCATCCCCAATGCTCGCCCGTCCCATCTCCCCGGGACGGACGTTAAGCTGGGGCGCGATGACTGTGACCTCCGCCCATCCCCTGACCCTCTACCCCCTGGGCGACGGCCTGGGCAGCGTCAGCCTCGTGCAGCATGTGGGCGACGACAAGATGATTACGAATGCGGCAAGAGTTTCCTTTGGTGGTGATTCAAACGCGCCACTCAGCCAAAAGGACGAAAAGTTGATCAGTTATCTGCTGCGGCATCAACACGGCAGTCCATTTGAACATAATCTAATTACTTTCAAAATTGTCTGCCCTATTTTTGTAGATCGACAGGTGGTGCGCCACAGGGTCGGCGTCTCAAAGAATGAGATTTCCGGAAGATATGTGGAGATGCAGGAACGCAACTTCACCCCGCCCTCCTTCCGAAAGCAGTCACCCAGCAATCGGCAGGCGAGCGTGGAGGATGACGGAACGCTCGATCAAGTGCAGGCGACTCAGATTTGGGAAGAAGCCTGGCGAAACGCCTTTAACGCGTATCAAGAACTCCTACGGCTGGGTGTCACGCGCGAGCAGGCACGGGGTGTATTGCCGCTGAGCTTATACACCGAATCGTATTACACCTTTAACGTACGCTCGTTGCTGCACTTCCTGGAATTGCGCGACCACGAGGGGGCGCAGTACGAGACACGCCTTTACGCCCGTGCAATGGCGCAACTCGCCGAGCCGCTTTTTCCGGTCACGTTCCGGGAGTGGCGGGCCCTGCACACGGGGGACTGAGCCGGTTCTCCCGGAGACATCCGGGTGGGCGGTCAAACGCTAAGGAGCGAGCGGGAGCAAATCCTCGCCGACGACGAACTCACCCTCGCCCGCATGGGGCGAGGGTCGGCGAGCCGTGCCGGGGAGAGGGGACACGCAGGCAGGATGTCCGATCTTCACCCGCAAGGCCCCTATCCGTCGCTGTGTGAGGCGGACCACGCAAAGTGTGACGCGGCGGTAACCGCCCCCTGTTAGACTCCCCCCTGCACCACAATTGAGGGTTGGAAAGGGGGGAGAATGCCCACGCACTGGTCCACAGCGCGGCGCCATGACGGCGGGCACAGCCCTGGAGGCGCGGCACCTCGTCGAGGATTTCTGGGGCTTTCGCGCCACGAACGACGTGAATCTCCAGATCCAGGAGGGCGAGGTTCACGCGTTCATCGGCCCGAACGGGGCGGGCAAGACTACACTGTTCAACCTGCTCTCGGCCTTCCTGCGACCTAGCGGCGGCGAGGGCAGGCTGTACGAGGAGCACATCGACACGCTGCCGCCGTATGCCATCGTGCGGCGGCAGCTTTCGCGCTCTTTCCAGATCAGCAGCATGTTTCCCAGCCTGACGGTGCGGGACAACGTGCTGGTGGCCCTGGAGTCCCCGACCCGCTTTCCAGGCCAGTTCTGGACTCCGCTCGCCCGGCTGGAGGCGCTGGGGCCGCGCGCCGATCAGAGTCTGGCGGATGTGGGCCTGGCCGGGGCGCCTTCACGGCTCGCCGCCCACCTCAGCCACGGCGAGAAGCGGCAGCTCGAAATCGGCCTCTCGCTCTCGCAGGACCCGCGTGTGCTGCTCCTCAACGAGCCGACGAGCGGCATGGGTTCGGAGGGCATTGCACGGGTGATCGCCCTCGTGCGGCAGGTGGCGCGGGGGCACACTGTCGTCCTCGTCGAGCACAACATGAGCGTGGTGGCCGAACTCGCCGACCGCATCACGGTCCTTCAGGGTCTCGCCTTCCCACCTGGGGATGCTCCGCTTCGCTCAGCATGACAGCCTCCCCCCTACTCCGCCCCCTCCCGGTCCTTTAGCCCCTGAATCTCCTCGATAAATCTCTCCAGGCTGTCGAAATCGCGGTAGACACTGGCAAAGCGGATGTAGGCCACGTCGTCGAGCGGGCGCAGGAAGGTCATGGCGCGGCGGCCGATCTCCTCGCTCCGCAACTCAGGCACGCCCACCTCGTCCTCGAAGCCGTAGGCGAAGGCGCGCAGGCGTTCGGGGTTAACGGGCCGCTTCTCGGTCGCCAGGGTCAGGCCGCGCAGCAGCTTGTCGGGGTTGAAGGCCTCGCGCTGGCCGCCACGCTTGAGGACCATCAGCGGCTCAAGCTGGGCGCGCTCGTAGGTGGTGAAGCGCCGGGCGCAGCCCAGGCACTCACGGCGGCGCCGGATGCTGGCCCCGTCGTCACTGGGGCGCGAATTGACCACCCGCGAGTCGGGGGCGGAGCAGTAGGGGCACTTCACCGCAGGGCCGCCTCCGGGGCGCGGACCCTGGGCACGGGGGGCAGGGGCACCTCCAGCACCGTGCCGCGCAGGTGGCGCAGGGCGGGCGTGGCGAGCGCGAGGACCGCCTCGGCGAGCGGGCGGTCGAGGGCCTCGTCCCCGCTGCTCGCCCGCGAGGGCAGCACGAGATTCACCCGCAGGTCCTCGTCGTGGGCGTGCTCCACCAGCCCGCGCAGTGCTCCGCGCTGGGGATGCGCCTGGAGCCCGGCCTCGTCCAGGTGAGGGCCGACGAGGGTGAGCCAGGTGCCGGGCAGGCGGCGGCGAACGATCTGTGCGATGGCGACGCTGCTCTTCACGTTGCAGTTGAACAGCTCCATCCACTCGTTCTCGGAGAGCATGGTGAAGTTGGTGTGGGCGCGCTTGTCGGCCAGGTGGACGATGCCATGCAGGGCACCGAAGATTTCCAGGATACGGTTCTGAGCGCTGAGCCAGTCGAGCGGCACGCCCACGTCCGCCTTGATGGGAATCGCCGTGCCGCCCGCGAGTTCCAGACCGCTCGCGGCGGCGGCCAGCGTCTCGCTGTTGCCCCCGATCAGAACTACGCTCGCGCCCGCCCTGGCCAGCGCGGCGCTGATGGCCCGGCCATACCCCTGGTCCGCGCCCGTCACCGCGATAACCTGCCCGGCCAGCACGGCTGAATCGGGAGAGGAAGGGGGTGAGGCGGAAGTCATGACCCCAGCATAGCGCCCCCACCGGGAGGGCGGGGCACACCTTCAGTTCTTCAGCCCGCGTGGGGCAGGGGCCGCAGCGCCCGGGCCGGGGGGTCACCGGCGCGGTGCCCCTTGCCGCACGGATCGCACCAGTACGCCTGATCGCCGTCGCGCAGATCGTAGAGGGCCAGCGGCTCGCCGCAGGAGGGGCAGACGTGGGCGTACCCGCGTCCGCTGACGGGATGGGAAATCGCCTCCTCACCGGAGGGCTTTTTACGTAACGCCCGCTTCATATTCTGATTTTAGCAGAAGTAGGTGGGGAAGGTTTGGTGTTCCAAGTTATGGGAAAAGACCCCCTAGCAAGGAGTTTTTCTCCCTCTCCCACCAGGGGAGAGGGTTGGGGTGAGGGGGCATGTGACCAGCTTGAGTGCCTGCAAGAGGCCCTGCCAGTCATCCGAGCCGCGCCGGGGATCGTGCCCGTTCACCCCCTCCCAGCCTCCCCCCTCAAGGGTGACGGGCTTCTGAGCCTCTCCCACGGCGGCCTCTCTCCGAAGTGCTACCCAAGAGCTTTCAGAGTCCCACTGCGCGCAGGAAATCCCCAAACTACAAATCCGCCTCGTCCGTCGGCTCGTCCATCAGCTCCGGCTGCACGGCCCCCACGCCCACCCGGCGGCGTTTCCGGAGCATGGCGGGTTCCTTATCCAGATTAAAGACGAAGTGGCGGGGCCGCCGCTCGCGCAGCCAGGTTTCGAGGGCCACCAGCCGGGGGCGAAAGCGGATGAACTCGCGCAGTTGGCGGATGGGGACGAATTTGGCCTCCTGCACGTCCCGGTCCGGGTCACGCGGAGCCAACGTCCCGCCCACCTCGCGCCCGGTGTAGAAGAACTGGAGGTGGTGCCCCCAGGTCTGCGCCTGGAACTCGACGATGAAGGCGAGGTCGCGCAGCTCCACGACCAGCCCGGTTTCCTCGTAGGTCTCGCGGCGGGCGCCCTCCTGCACGAGTTCGCCGGATTCCAGCCCGCCCTTGGGCAGCGACCAGCGGCCCCGCTCGCGCACCAGCAGGATTTCCTCACCGCGCAGCACGATACAGCCCACGCCGATGCGCGGATCGGCCAAGGGGCGCCCCTTTTTCTGTCCGCGCTTGCTGGGGGCAGCGGGCACCGGCACGCTCGTTGCGTTCGACACCTGGCCCGGTCCGGGCAGCCGCGTCTGCTCGGGGGCACGGCCACTCCGGCGCCGCCTGCGCCGCCGTTGCGCGTTCGCCCCGTCTGCCGTGGGCTTCACCTTCACGTCCTCCGCCATCAGACGCCCTCCGGCGCGAGATCGTTGAAGCGGACGTGGGCGGAGTGGAATTGTAACTTCACCGTGCCGACCGGGCCGTTGCGCTGCTTGCCGATGATGATCTCGGCGATCCCTTGCTGATCTGTCTCTTTGTTATAATATTCGTCTCTGTAGATAAACATCACGATGTCTGCATCCTGTTCGATGGCGCCTGATTCACGCAGGTCAGAAAGCATTGGTCTATGGTTCGGCCTCTGTTCTACAGCACGGCTGAGCTGACTGAGAACAATGATCGGCACTTCCAACTCACGTGCCAGCCCTTTCAATCCACGCGAAATAGTGCTGATCTCCTGCTGTCTGTTGTCACTGCCGCCGCTATTCTTGCCGCCCGACATGAGTTGCAGGTAGTCGATCACGACCAGCCCGAGTTGCCCATACTGGGCGGCGATGCGCCGGAGCTTGCTTCTCAATCCGTTGAGGGTCAGGTCGGGCTCGTCGTCAATCACCATGGGGGCGTCGGCCAGCCGCCCGGCCGCATGGGCCAGCCGCTCGAAATCGCGTTCATTGAGCTGCCCGCTTCGAATGCGGTTCATATCGACCCGCGCCTCGGAACACAGCATCCGCAGGGCGAGCTGCACGCTGGGCATCTCCAGGCTGAAGACCGCGACCGTCTTCTCGCCGCGCAGGGCAACATTCTGGGCGATGGAGAGGGCGAAGGCCGTCTTTCCCATACTAGGCCGCGCCGCCAGCACGTTCAGACTCCCCTTCTGGAGCCCCGAAATTTGCTCGTCCAGATCGCGGAAGCCGCTGCTCACGCCGTCGGGGATGCCCTTGTTCTGGTGCAGCAGGGTGATGTACTCGAAGGTGTCGTGGACGACCGCGTCCATCGCCTGGTAAGCCTCGCCCCGCTTTTTCTGCTCGGCGACCTCGAAGATCATCTTCTCGGCGCGGTCGAGCAGGTCTTCGAGCGGCAGTTGCGCGTCGTAGGCGAGCTGCATTGCCTTGCCCGAAGCGCTGATGAGCTGCCGCAGCGTGTGCTTTTCCTGCACGATGCGCGCGTAGTGCTCGGCGTAGGCGGCGGTCGGCACCTGGTCCGACAGGCCGATCAGGTAGGCCAGGCCGCCCACCTCGTCGAGTTGTCCCTTGACCCGCAGGTCCTCGCTGAGCGTCACGAGGTCCACCGGTTCGCCGCGTTCCTGAAGTGCCCGCATCGCCGTGAAAATCTTGCGGTGGCCCTCCCGGTAGAACATCTCGGGGCTCACCGTGTCGCCGAGTCCGGTCAGCGTGTCGTTGTCCAGCAGGATACTTCCCAGAACGCTGATCTCGGCGTCGTTGCTATGGGGGGGAACGCGCGGTGTCAGTTCCATGCAGGGCCTTTCGCGCACGCGGCAAGAGGGGGCGTCGCCGGGTAAGAGGCCCGGGCGCGCCGCGCGTGCAGAGGGTGAGATAGGGGTGGGGCTGCGTGAGCCCATTCGGGAGGCAAGCTCAGCCGAACTGCCGAGAATCATACCACCCCTGCCTGTCATGCACCTGACAGAAACGGCACCCCCATACAGGCCGCCCGGGGGAGGTCAGCCCGTCCAGAAGGCGCGGCGTACATGGACACTCCTCTACCCCTCCCCCCTATCCACACGCTTTTTGTGTAAGGGCTCTGTTAGAGGCTCCTAAATAAGCTCATACCAGCAAGGACGGGAGACACCCGGACCTGCAAAGCAATCCCCGGCTGAACGGACCTTCTCCCGATTCCTTTATCCCGACAGCCGCTAGTACTACAGCCGCAGTTAAGGCGCAGTAGCCTGGGGAATGACGCGTTCCGGCGCAGCCTCACTTCCTCGGCGATGGTTGACGGAGCTGGGTACGCTCCACCAGCGGATTGCTCCTCGTTTTGCCCGCAGTGAACAGCGTCAACGCGCCCTGGCCTACTTACAGGCCCTCTTGAGCCCAATCGAACGTAAAAACGGCTGGCAGGTGGCTGAGCGAATTGGGGAACACACCCCAGATGGAGTGCAACGTTTGCTCTCTACCGCTCAGTGGG
>NZ_KB906431.1 GCF_000381345.1 Deinococcus apachensis DSM 19763
CATGACAACAGCAGATACCCCCGTGCCCACAGCGCCGCGGAACCACCCCATCCCATGCCGAACTGGGTCGTGAAACACGGCTGCGCCTATGCTACTCGGACCGCAGGGTCCCGGAAAAGTCGGTCAGCGCGGGGGTTTTTTCATTGCGGGAGTAGCTCAGCTGGTAGAGCACTACCTTGCCAAGGTAGATGTCGCGAGTTCGAATCTCGTCTCCCGCTCCATCCCTCCCCCCACCCTGATCAGCGGTGGGGGGTTTTCTTGTTCTGGTCGCCGCTCTTTAGTTTGGACCTACTGCGGTGCGTTAGAGTACGCCGGTTGTGCCCGGTCTCCACTTCACTTTCGAGCCCCTGAGCGTCATTCTCCCTGCTGTGCGTGTTGCACTCATGGCCGCAGGGGAAGCGGCCTTTACGATTCTTGACCCGGACGCGGGTGTGGGGCTTTACGCAGGTGAGCATACGCCCCGGGGAATTCATCGCCCCTGGCAAGCTTGGTCGGACCTCGCCGATCTGCTGGGGGCGCACCTACTTACCCCCGAGCGGGTGGGGGAAGGGCGGGTGCGGGTGCGGCTTCTCGCCTACGCTGCTATGCCCGCACCCGACGCGGCGGGCTATGGGAGTGACGGCGACTGGAGCCGGGTGAACAAGCTGGAGGACCCAGTTTTCCTGTTCACGTTGGTAGAGGGACTGCGGCGCGTCAACCCCCCATCGGGTGGGCGCATGCTCGTCCTGGGCGTCAACACTGGATGCGAGCTGGACGCCCTGCCGTTGGCCTTCCCAAACCGGACTTTCGATGTGGTCGGCATCGATCTGGATGAGACGGCGCTGGCAGAGGCCCAGGCACGTTTGCCCGACGCAACGTTTCGCGTGCTGGATGTGAATACGCTCCCGGTGCCGGACCTCGGCCGTTTCGACCTCGTGCTCGCCCTGAGCCTGCTCCAGAGTCCCGGCGTGCAGCAGGACGCGCTGCTGCGTGCCGTGCGCCGTGAACATCTGACGCCCGGTGGCGGCCTGGTCCTGGGTTTTCCGAATGCCCGCTACCGGGACGGCTTTCTCAGCTACGGCGCCCGCATGCGCAACTACGCCCGGCCCGACCTGAGCCTGCTCGTGGCGGATGTGGCCGCGGCTCGGAGAGGTCTCCAGAAACACGGCTTCAAAGTCTTCGTGACGGGCAAGTACGAGGTGCTGGTGACGGCTATTCCAGCAGTTCAACCAACGCCGGGTGGCCTGGAGCTTTGACGGGCCGACTCCAATGGTGGCGCCACCCGGGCTTTTCCGCAGGCCCGGGTGGCGCTCCTGTTCTGATGGTCAGGATTGGTCCGGCGCGCCTTCCCCTGCATTCACCATGCCCTGAAGGTTCTCGCGCAACTCGCCGAGTTTTTCCTCGCGGTCGAAGTTCTTGCCCAGCCCGTTGGCGTCCATCTCACCCTCGCCGCCCTGCATGGTTTCCTCGACCACTTCGTTCTGCGCTTCATCGCTGAGGGCGGCGTTCTCTCCTGTTTTCCGGTCGGTCATGGTTCATCTTCCCGGCCCCAGGTGAGGAGGACCGCCCGGGCTTCCCCACCCGCCTTTAACCCTTGCGGCTGCCGACGGCGAGAAGCGCCCCGAAGAGGGCCAAGTTCTTCATGAAGTGCGTCTGCTGGTGCTGGCGCTCCTTGCCCTGCCGGTCCCAGAAGGGGTGCCCGATGACGGTCGTGGGGATGAGGCTGACGGCCAGGGCGGTGCTGCTCAGGCCCGGTGCGATTCCCAGGGCGAGCAGTGTCCCCGCCCCCACCATCACCCCGCTGTTGACCTTAACGGCCAGTTCAGGCGCCGGAATCTCGGCCCCCTTCGCCGCGCGCACGATGGGTTCGGGGTTCTGAAGGTGATCCAGGCCGTTCTTGATAAAGATGCTTGCGAGCAGCGCCCGCCCGATAAATCCCGTCACACTCATGCCAGCCTCCTCCGGTGGGGGAAGTGTACCGCACCGGAGGAGGCGGCCCCCTACAACTGCCGGTGCAATTCCCGCAGCAGGATGCCCACCGCCTCCACCCCCACCGTGAGCAGCCGCACATACTCGGTGCTGGAAATGGGACCCTCCTCGGCGCCGCCCTGGGCCTCAATGAGGAGGCCCGCGTCGGTGGCGACCACATTAAGGTCGGCGCGGGCGACCCGGTCCTCGGCGTAATCGAGGTCCACCCGCACCTCGTCGCCGATAAGGCCCACGCTCGCCGCCCCGACGGCGTGGAGCAGGGGCCACTCGCTGAGCTTGCCGGACTGAATCAGGCGGTCGGCGAAGTCGTGCAGGGCCGCATATCCCGCTAGAACGCTGGCGACCCGGGTGCCGCCGTCGGCCACCAGAACGTCGCAGTCCACGTAGAGGGTCTGGCCCCGGAAGTGACGCAGGTCGACGGTCGCCCGGAACGCCCGGCCCAGCAGGCGCTGGATCTCGTGGCGGCGGCCGTTCTGGAGGTTGCGCTCGCGTGCCTGGCGGTCAGTCGTAGCCCGCGGCAGCATGGCGTACTCGGCGGTCAGCCAGCCCTCCTTCTTGCCGCGCATGTGGGGGGCGGGTTTGTCCTCCACACTGACGGTCGCCAGGATTTCGGTGCGGCCCAGCCGCAAGTGGGCGCTGCCGGGGGCGTGCGGGTTGACCCCACGACGAACGTCGAGGGGTCGGGCGGTCAGGACATCCCGGTCGGTTCTGGGGGGGAGGGTCACGTGGTCACCTGCTGCACCGTGACATTCTGCCCGCCCGTGAGGGTGGCGACCACGGGACGCGTGGCCTCCGGGTCACCCGTCACGAGATACGCGACCTCACCTTCCCCTTCCCCCTGCCGCAGCAGTCCAGCCGTCTCCAGCACGTTCTGCGTATGCCGGGCGACCGCCGAACCGCTGTCCACCAGGTTGAAGGTGTCCCCGAACTCGGCGTGAATGCTGCCCGCCAGAAAGGGATAGTGGGTGCAACCCAGCACGAGCTGATCCGCTCCAGCCTTCGACAGGGGTGTCAACACTTCCCGCAGCACGGCCCGCGCCTGTTCACTGCACGCCTGCCCCGCCTCCACCAGCGGCACGAGTTCCGCGCTCACGGCGGTGAGGACCTGGACCCCGGCGGGCTCGGCGAACTTGCGGATCACGTCCCTGAGCAGGGTGCCGCGCAGGGTGCCCGGCGTCGCCAACACACCCACCACGCCGGAACGGGTGGCGGCGACGGCAGGTTTGACGGCGGGCACCAGGCCAATCACGGGGAAGGCCGGGCCGTACCGCTCACGCAGGGGGTGCAGGCTGAAGGCCGAGGCCGTATTGCAGGCCACGACCACGCCCTTGGCGCCCCGCGCGTGCAGCGCCGCTACCGCCCGGCCGGTAAGGTCCCGAATCTCCTCGTCCGGCCGGGCCCCGATGGGCACATGCGCCGTGTCGGCGAGGTACAGAAAACGTTCGCGGGGCATAGCCCTGCGCAGCTCGGCCAGGACGCTCAGGCCGCCCACGCCGCTGTCGAATACGCCCAGGGGGGCCTCAGAAGTCATCGGGGAGGATGATAGAGCGCGGGGAGCTCCGGTGATCAAAAGGGCGGCCGCTCCTCCCACAGGGGACGGCGGTAGTGGAAGAAATGGCGCAGCCGGGCGACATCGGCGGGGGTCATCCCGGGGACGTGCCGCTCCAGCAGGTCATAGACCTCGTCCACCAGCCGCGACAGCTCGTTGGCGGCCTCCTTCGGCGGGAGTCGGTCCACCCACTTGAAGCGCTCGGCAAAATTCTTCGGCGCGATCAAAAGCCGTTCCAACACCACGTCCAGCCACTTGAAACTGAAGAAGTACACGCGGTTGACGGCCATCAGAACGTGCAAGAGTCGACGCTGCACCCAGCCGAAGTGCTGGTGCAGTCCCCACAGGTTCTCCCCACGTGCCAGGTACATCTCCCAGCGCCAGAAGTGGTCAATGGGGGCGTAGCGTCTCACCATAGCCCGGACGAGGTCATCCGGATACGCCACGGCTCGTGCCTGCCACCCCATGAGAAGGTCCTTCCCGTGGAGTGGCACCCCATCCAACAGAGCGGCGACGAGGTTGTGTTTGCCCTCGTCGGTGTCGAAGGTGAGGAGCACATCGTCCAGCGTCCGCTCGGCAGCACGTGCACGCATGTTCACCACCTCTGTCAGAACGCCACTCTTCTCTGCCTCCAATGCAGCGCGGCCCATGAAAAAGGTGTCTTCCCAGGTGTCTCCCTCATGGGGGTAGAGCTGATGCTGGTCGCCCCAGACGCCTTGAACAATGGCAGCCCGCTCGACCTCACTGGGCTCGGCCTCCCAGAAGACGCCGAGTTCAATGTCGGAGAAGCGGTCGGCGTGGCCCCGCGCCGAGCTCCCCCCGAGAATGACAGCGACGACGTTGGGATTGCGCGCATAGATCTGGGCCACGCCGACGGCAATATCCCGGCGCCACTCGCTCGCAGGATTCATAGGGAGCAGTGTGGCAGCTCCCCGGAAAACGAACATGGGTGAAATGACGGAGAAGGGGCGGCCAGAACCTCAGTCCCGCACGCCCCTCCTTCCCTCTGAACTCTCAGCCCAGCGCTTCCCGGATCGTCCCCGCCAGAGCCCGAATCCCCGTGTCGATCTGCTCCGGCGTGGCGCTC
The DNA here is from genome assembly GCF_000381345.1 of Deinococcus apachensis DSM 19763. Classification (NCBI taxonomy): domain Bacteria; kingdom Thermotogati; phylum Deinococcota; class Deinococci; order Deinococcales; family Deinococcaceae; genus Deinococcus; species Deinococcus apachensis. The sequence goes on from NZ_KB906431.1 coordinate 4,605, forward strand.
GAATAGCTCAGGCGCATGGTGTTCTCACCGCCGCCGAGCGCGAAGAAGGGGCTACCGGGCACGAAGGCCACCTTGCGCTCCACAGCCTTGGCGAGCAGGGGCGTGGTGTCGATTCCCTCCGGCAGCGTGACCCACAGGAACATGCCGCCCTCGGGGGTGGTAAAGCTCACGCCTTCGGGAAAGTACTCGCGCAGGCGGGCCACCATGTCCTGCGCCCGCTCGCCGTAGGCCCGCTTCACGACCTCGATCTGGCGCGGCAACACGTCGTGGACGAGTTCGGTAACGATCATCTGGTTCAGGGTCGGCGTGTGGAGGTCGGCGCCCTGCTTGGCCTGCACCAGCTTGCCGATGATGGGCCGGGCCGCCTGCACCCAGGCGTCGCGCAGGCCGGGCACGAGCGTCTTGGAAAAGGAGCTGGAGTAGATCACGTGGCTGCGCTCGGGGTCGCCGCCCACCATCTCCAGCGCGAGGTCGTACAGGCCGGGCAGCTCCTCGCCGCGGAAGCGTAGCTTGCCGTAGGGGTCGTCCTCGATCACCAGCACGCCGTACTGGGCCGTGAGTTCGAGCAGGCGGCGGCGGCGCACCAGGCTCAGGGTCCGCCCGGTGGGGTTCTGGAAGTTGGGGATGGCATACAGCAGCTTGGCGGGGTTCGCCCTCAGCACGTCCTCCAGCGCGTCCGTGTCAATGCCGTGGTCGTCGGTGGGAAGCTGCACGTAGCGCGGCCCGTAGGGCTGGAAAGACTGGAGGGCGCCCAGGTACGTGGGGCTCTCGACGAGCACCACGTCCCCCTCGTTGATGAGCACCTTGCCGAGGAGGTCGAGGCCCTGCTGGCTCCCGGTCACGATCTGGACGTTCGCGGGCGTGATCCCGGCGCGGGTGGCGATCCACTCGCGCAGGGGGGGGTGCCCCTCCGTCGTGGAGTACTGCAGGGCGGCGGGGCCGTACTTCGTCAGCACAGTGTCGGTCGCCCGGCGCACGTCCTCGATGGGGAAGAGTTCCGGGGCGGGGAGGCCACCCGCAAAGGAGATCACGTCAGGCTGCTGGGTGACCTTGAGGATTTCGCGGATGGCGCTCGCGTTCATGCGCCGCGCGCGGTCGGCAAGGCGCGCGCTGAGGTCCACCGGGGGCAGGGTGGGGGCGGGGGAAAGGGTCATGCCCCCATCCTACCGTTCCTGCCCGGCGCCCTCCCGCCGCGTCCGGGATAACCGACCCGGCCCGAAAGGGGGAAAGGCCGGGTAGAGTGGAGCCCGTCAAAGGAGGCTTCACCCATGCTCGTCACCGGTAACGACATCCTGGTTCCCGCCCGCGCGGGCAAGTACGCCGTCGGCTCGTTCAACACCAACAACATGGAGATGACCCAGGCGATCATCCACACCGCCGAGCGGCTGCGCTCGCCGGTCATGGTGCAGATGAGCGAGGGGGCGATCAAGTACGGCGGGCAGGACCTCGCGCACATCGTCATCGACCTTGCCGAGCGCGCCAGCGTGCCCGTCGCCCTGCACCTCGACCACGGTTCTTCCTACGAGAGCGTCCTGCGCGCGATCAAGATGGGCTTCACCTCGGTGATGATCGACGCCTCGCACCATCCCTTCGAGGAGAACGTCCACGAGACGCGCCGGGTGGTCGAGGCCGCCCACGCGATGGGCATCTCGGTCGAGTCTGAACTCGGGCGCCTGGGCGGCATCGAGGAACACATCGTCGTGGATGAGAAGGACGCCTTCCTGACCGACCCGGAGGAGGCGGTGCAGTTCGTCGAGCAGACGGGCACCGATTATCTCGCCATCGCCATCGGCACCAGCCACGGGGCGTACAAGGGCAAGGGCCGCCCCTTCATTGATCAGGCGCGCATCGAGCGCATCAGCCAGCTCGTCTCCATCCCGCTCGTGGCGCACGGCTCCAGCGGGGTGCCCGCCGAGATCGTCCAGCGTTTTCGTGACGCGGGCGGCGAGATCGGCGACGCGGCCGGAATCGCGGACGAGGACCTCCAGCAGGCGGCACAGCACGGGATCGCCAAGGTGAACGTGGACACGGATCTGCGTCTTGCCCTGACGGTCGCCGTGCGCGAGGTGCTGCAGAAAACCCCCAAGGAGTTCGATCCGCGCAAGCTCTTCGGCCCGGCGCGCGACCTGATGAGCCAGATCATCGAGCACAAGATGCGGGTGCTGGGGAGCGTGGGCCAGGCGTAGGTCGGGCGGGGTCCACCCCCCTTTTTCTCAGTTCCAGTCAGCGGCGGCACGGGGAATTCTCACCCGGCCGCCGTATGCTCACGTTCGCCATGAAGGCCCTGCGCGTCTCCCTCCTGACCCTCATCACCCTTGGCGGAGCCGCGGTGACGGGCCGTCCGGTGGAGGCGGCGGGCACCACCATACCGTCTCTGCCCGCCCTGCCCGCCGCCTGGCAGGCAAAGCTCGCGGGCCTGGCGCCCAAGCCGGGCCAGGTCGTGCAGCTTATGGAGCAGCGGCCCAGCCTGGCGTTGGTCGGGCTTCAGCAGCGCGTCACCATTGCGGGGGGCAGCCGTGAGGCCCTGAGCGCCGTGATGGCGAGCGTGCAGAAGGGGGACCGCCCGGCCTACGACGAGCGGCTCAACATCAGCCGTGAGGAGTTCCAGCAGTACCTGGTGTTCCAGCCCGTCCTGACGCCCAGCGGCCGGAGCCTGAAGCTGCCCGTAACCCGCGAGGGCAACCGGTTGAAATTCGGGGATGTGCCCGGCTTGAGGGGGGTCCTGCGCGGGCTCACGCTCGACCTGGTCACGGGGGAACTCCGGACGCCGGAGGGGTTTACCGGCAAACCCCGCCTGGTAACCGCGAGCACGGCGCCCGACCGGAGCATCGACATCCGGGGCGGCTTCGTGTGGTCGGTGAAGGGAACCAACCCCGCCACCCAGAACGCCCTGGACGGCCAACTGCAACTGCTGCAACTGCCCGGAAGCCAGGTCATCCTGAGTTACTCCCGCACCAGCATCCTGCACGGCCGCATCAGCGAGGGCGACGGCCCCGTCATCCTGCGCTACAGCCGCTGAGGCGCACCTCCTTCACCTCCGGCCCGCTGGTCTGTCCTCCCGATGGGCACCTTTTTCCGCCCTTTCCAGGCTGACGCGCCCCTGACCCCACCTCAAGGCTTCCTCACGTGGGCTTCAGGGGGCGTCACAGCGGGGCCGCTACCCTGCGAGGCATGAAGAAGACCAAATGTAGCCTGCTGCTGGGCGCGGCGCTTACGCTGGGGAGCGCGTCGGTGGCGAGCGCGGGAAGCCTGTCCCCGACCCTGTTGGAGCGGGCCAAGCGCGGCGACCAGAGCACGGTCGGCGTGATCGTGCGCTTCAAGTTCACCAACACCGAACGCGGCCGGGCGCTGTTCAAGACCGCGCGTCAGCAACTCTCCGCGCGCATCAAGCAGCTCGGCCCCGCCGCAGGCTTCGTGAACCAGGCGCTGAACTCGGGCCGGGCCACCCAGCTCTGGCTGGACCAGAGCGTGTACCTGCCCATGACCCCGGTGCAGGCGCGGGTGCTGGCGACCCTGCCCTTCGTGGCCGAGATCTTCGAGAACTTCAAGGTGCAGATTCCGCGCGCCGCCGCCCTCAGCGCAGCCAGCGCACCCTCGGGTACCCCCTGGCACCTGCAGAAGATCGGGGCGCCCCAGGCGTGGGCGGCGGGCTTCCGCGGCCAGAATATTCGCATCGGGCACCTGGACAGCGGCATCGACGCGAACCACAAGGAGCTGGCGGGCAAGGTGGCGGCCTTCGCCGAGTTCAACGCCGACGGCGACAAGGTCCAGAGCAGTGCCCACGACACCTCCAACCACGGGACCCACACGGCGGGCCTGCTTGTCGGCGACAGCGTGGGCGTGGCGCCGAACGCGAAGCTCATCAGCGCCCTGGTGCTGCCCAACAACGAGGGCACCTTCGCCCAGGTCATCGCGGGGATGCAGTACGTCCTCGATCCCGACAACAACGCGGACACCGACGACGGCGCCGACGTGGTGAACATGAGCTTGGGCATTCCGGGCACGTACGACGAGTTCATCGTGCCGGTGCAGAACATGATCAAGGCGGGCGTGGTGCCGGTCTTTGCCATCGGTAACTTCGGGCCGGGCTCCTCGACCACGGGCAGCCCCGGCAACCTCCCCGACGCCATCGGGGTGGGCGCGGTGGACCAGAACGGGCAGGTCGCCAGCTTCAGCAGCCGCGGGCCGGTCGCGTGGCAGGGCCAGATCAACGGTGTCTTCGTGAAGCCCGACATCGCGGCGCCGGGTGTCGCCATCACGAGTTCCTTTCCCAACGGGCAGTACGGGGCGCTCAGCGGCAGCTCCCAGGCAAGCCCCATCGCGGCGGGCGCGGTCGCCCTGCTGCTCTCGGCCAAGCCCGGCACGAGCGTGGACGCAGTCAAGAACGCGCTGTACTCCAGCGCCAGCAACGCGGGCAGCAAGAACAACAACGTCGGCTACGGCCTGATCAGCTTGCCCGGCGCGATGGGCAAGCTGGGCGTCAACCTGGGCGGGGATCAGGGCAGCAAGCCGCCTACTCCGCAGCCACAACCTCAACCCCAGCCACAGCCTCAACCACAGCCGCAGCCACAACCCCAACCGCAGCCACAACCTCAGCCCGCGCCCTCTCCGCAACCCACCGGCCCGGCGGGGTACACGCTCTGCGCCGTGGAAGGCCAGGTCTGCAAGTTCGAGGGCAAGCGCGACGCGGCCTTTGGCACGGCGGGCAAGTACCTGACCGGCGTGGGCACCGACGGCTTCAACTGCACGGTTCAGGAGTGGGGCTCCGACCCCGCCTACGGCCAGAAGAAGGGCTGCTTCATCAAGTCGGTCGCCGGTCAGCCCGCGCCCGCCCCGGCGCCCAGCCCCGCGCCCAAGCCGCCCACGAGCAGCAAGAAGCCCACGGTCCTCCTCGTGGACGACGACATGGGCCAGGGCGCGGACGTGACGAACGCGCTGCGCGACGCGATCAAGGCGAACGCGGCCTCCGGCGGGGCCTTTGTGTGGAACGTGCAGACCCAGGGCCCGGTGCCCCTCAGCGAGATGCAGCGCTCTGACATCGTGATCTGGGCGACCGGCGAGCAGTACCAGAACACCATTACCGGGCAGGACCAGAACACGCTGCGGCAGTATCTCGCGGGCGGCGGCAGCCTGCTCGTGACCGGCCAGGACATCGGCTACGACATCGGCACGAGCGACTTCTACCGCGACACCCTCAAGACCCGCTTCGTGGCCGACAGCTCGGGCAACGCGAAGTTCGTGACCCGCGGGGCCTTCGGCAACACCGCCTTCACCTTGAACGCCGACGGCAGCGCGAAGGACCAGTTCTACCCCGACGTGATCGCCGACCTGAACGGCAGCTCGGTCGTCGCCTCCTGGGGCACCGCGAACGCCAACGCGGGCACGATCACCGCGCAAAGCATCCGGGTGGACCCCAACAAGGGCCGCGCCGAGCAGAAGGTCGAGGACCCCCGCGGTCTGGTCGAGCGCCTGGCGGCGAACGTGATCGGCTCGATTCTGAACCAGGTGCTCGGCGGCCAGCAGCCCACCCAGCGCCGCCGCGTCACCGCGCAGAACGCGAACGAGAACGCTGGGGCCATCGTCGCCAACGACGCGGGCAAGTACCGCACGGTCAACATGGGCTTCGGGCTGGAGGGCCTGTCGCCGAACAGCCGCAATGCGCTGATGAAGACGGCGTTCGACTGGCTGATGAAGTAAGCAGGCAGTCGTCAGCGATCAGAAAATGAGAGGGAGGCTCGCAGGGTCGGGCCTTCCCCCCTCTCTTTGTGTGCCTTTACCCACTTCCCACTGAGGCTGGCGGCGGGGCGAGTACGGTTGAGCCATGCCAACGCTACGAGACATCATGACTTCCAATCCTGTGACCGTGGACCCGCAGGCCACCCTTCAGGAGGTCGCCACGCTGATGCTGGAGCAGGATATCGGCGCCGTGCTCGTGATGGAGAATGACCGCCCCACGGGCATCATCACCGACCGCGACATCGTGGTCCGGGCGGTCGCCTACGGGCACGACTCCGGCACACCTGTGACCGACTACACGACGGGGGACGTGTTCACCCTGGACGCGAACACCAGCGTGGAGGACGCCGCCGATGAGATGGGGCGCCAGCAGGTGCGCCGCATCCCCGTCACCGAGAACGGGAAGGTCGTGGGGATCGTCAGCCTCGGTGACCTCGCCGTGCGGGCGAACGGCGACGCCGACGAGGGGGCCCTCAAGGGCGTCAGCGTGCCCAGCGAGAACCACAACAGCTAGGGGCAGACGAAAGGGGCCACCTCCTGGGCTTGGAGGTGGCCCCTTTCGTCTGCCGTGTGGGAGAGCAGAGTGTCGTCGCAATGATGCCCCCGCCCCAAATCAACTGCGCTTCAGCTCGCTCGCCACACATCCGCGTGGTCACGCGCGAACTGCTCGAAAGGGGTGGGATCGCGGCCCGTGACCCGCCGCACGTCGTCCGTCACCTGCGCCGAGTGTCCCGCGCGTACGGCCTGGTAGAGGGCGGTCATCAGGCCCACATAGGCCTCGGGGGCTCCCTGGGCCCGCATCGCCTGGCCGAGGTCTTCATCGCTGATGGGCACGTACTTCACGCTCTTGCCCGTCGCGTCCGAGATGGCGGCCACCACCTCGTCGCGGCTGAGGGCCTCGCCCCCCGTGATGGTGTACGCCTGACCCGCGTGCCCCTCCTCGGTCAGGGCGGCGACCGCCATCGCGGCGATGTCCCGCGCGTCCACGAAGCTCGTCCTCGCGTCTCCGGAGGGCTCGTAGAGCGTGCCGCCGCGAATCATGTCCGCGTTCATCGTGGCGTAGTTCTGCATGAACCACGAGGGCCGCAGGAAGGTCCACGCCAGCCCCGAGGCCTCAATGTGCCGCTCGACCTCGCGCAGCGGGTTCTCGCTGTGCTCCACTCCCATCGCGCTCAGCCGCACGATGCGCCCCACGCCCGCCTCCCGCGCCAGGTCCACCACCCGCTTGACAGGTTCGGCAGGCATGTCGCCGGGAGAGGCAAGGTACACGGCGTCCACGCCCTGCAGGGCTTCCCTCACGCTCGCCTCGTCCGCGTAGTCGAACCGCACGACCTCCGCACCCGGAAAAGCCTGCCGTGCCTTGTCCACGGTGTGCGCCCCGACGCGGACCTCCACGCCGCGCTCCTGAAGTTGACGAACGACCTCCTGGCCGACCTTGCCGTTGGGGGTGGTGACGAGAACCTTCATACGACTCCTTTCGCGGCCTCGGGGCCGGATAGGGACACCATACGTCCAAGCAGTGTACTTCGTAAAGTACCTACCTTTTGGTGCGTTAGAGGTGGCAGCGTGGTATAGAGGAAGAATGACGGCGCAACCGCTCAACGTGCTGAGTCAGCACTGCCCCAGCCACCGCGTTCTGGAGATGGTGGCGGGGAAGTGGAGTGTTCTCGTGTTGTACGCCCTGGGCGGGAGGACGCTGCGCTACAGCGAGCTGGAACAGAGCGTCGGCGGCATCTCGCAGAAGATGCTCACCCAGACCCTGCGTGAGCTGGAGCGCAACGGCTTGGTGGAGCGCAGGGCGTACCCCGTCGTGCCGCCCCGCACGGAGTACCGGCTCAGCCCACTGGGAGAGAGCCTGAACCGGATTGTCACCGACCTCGGCCTCTGGGCGCAGGACCACATGCCCGCTGTCCTCACTGCGCGGCAGGATTACGACAGCCAACATTCCAAATAGAAAAGGACCGCCCCCGTGCTGGAGGCAGTCCCACTCTTTCACCGCTTTACTTCCGCAGGTCGCGCAGCTTGCGGTACAGCTCCTTTTCCTCGTCGGTCAGCCCGCCCGGAACCGTGAGGTTGAGCCGCACGTACAGGTCGCCGCGCGTGCCGTCCTTCTTGGGCCAGCCCTGCCCGCGCAGCCGCATCCGGCGCCCACCGCTGCTGCCCGCCGGAATGGTGAGGTTGCCGCTGCCGCCCAGCGTCTGCACGGTGACGTTGCCGCCAAGCGCGGCGACCGGGGCGGGCACGTCCACCGTCGTGATCAGGTCTTCCCCGTCGAGGTCGAAGCGGGCATCCTCCAGCACGCGGATGGTGAGCAGGACGTCGCCACCTCCCGGAGCCTGCCCGGCGAGGCGCAGGCGACTGCCGTCACGGGTGCCCGCCGGAACACGTAGGCTCAGGCGTTTGCCGTCCACGTTGATCACCTCGTCGGAACCGGTGAAGGCTTCCTGCAAGGTGACTTGGAGTTCGCCCTCCACGTTCTGCACGAAGCGCCTCCCCTGGGTGCCGCCCAGGCCGCCCAGCAGGTCTTCCAGGTTCACCTGCCCGCCCGAGAAGCTCCCGCCGCCCCCCTGGAAGCCAGCTCCGCGCCGCCCCCCCATGCCGAAGAGGCCCTGGAAGAAGTCGCTGAATTGAGAGGGGTCGAAGCCCCCGAAGTCGCCGCCCTGGAAGTCTCCCGTACCGCCCCCGTAGCCCGGCGGGACCTGCCCGGTATGCCCGAACTGGTCGTACACCTTGCGCTTTTCGGGGTCACTGAGGACGGCGTAGGCCTCGCCGATCTCCTTGAACTTGTCGGCGGCCTTCTCGTCGCCCTGGTTCTTGTCGGGGTGAAACTGCTTGGCGAGCTTGCGGTATGCGCTTTTAATATCGGCGTCCGAAGCGCCGCGGTTGACGCCCAATACGTCGTAGTAATCCTTGTAGGCCATGGTTGCTCCTTGGAAGGGTTTGAGAGGCAGGGGTTAGGAATCAGGTCACTCGCCTAACTCCTAACCCCCGACGGTTCACCCTTTACTGCCGCCTGCTCACCACCACGCGGGCCGGGCGCACCAGGCGGTCCCCCATGCGAAAGCCGGGCTGGTAGACCTGCACGATCACGTCGTCCTCGTCGCCGGGCACCACTTGCAACGCCTCGTGCCACTGGGGGTCGAAGTGTTCGCCCTCGCGTCCGGTTGCCTCCAGACCCAGGCCGGAGAAGACGCGCAGCACGGTCGCCTGCACGGCCTGCACACCGGGAATCAGCTTGGCGGGGTCGTTGCTCCCCATGCTCACCGCGCGGTCGAGGTCGTCGTACACGGGCATGAGCTGCTCGGCGGCCTTCGCTACGCCCTGTTGCTGCGCGGCCTGCACGTCCTCCTGGGTGCGGCGGCGGTAGCTCTCGAAGTCGGCGGCGAGGCGACCCAGCTTGCCCTTGAGGTCCGTGTTCTCGCGCTCCAGCTCCTCCGCGCGTTCCAGGCGGGCCATCATCTCCTGCACCTGCCCGAACATGTTCTCGTCCATGCCGGGGAAGCCCTCCAGCTCGGCGTCCTCGTCCATGTTGTCGGTCTCGGTGTCCGGGTTGGCGACGTAGGTCTGCTCGGCCTGGGCCGTGTGGGTGTCCTGGGTGGCCTGCTCGTTCTGGTTCTTGGTCTGGTCGTCCTGGGTCATGGGCGTACTTCTCCTGCGAAACATGGCTTGAAGATAGGGGAGAGGGGGCACGGTGGCCGTCCTCTCCCCTTGGAAGTCTGTTTGGATCGGACGATTACTCGGCGGGCTTGAAGTCCGCGTCGATCACGTCGTCGTCCTGGCGGCTGGCCTGGGGCTGTCCGCCCTGGCCGTCCTGAGGTCCCTGCCCGCCTCCCTGCCCGGCGGTCATGAAGGCGCGCAGTTCCTCCTCCAGCCGCTTCTGGGCGCTCTCGATCCGGGCGTCGTCGTCGCTGCGAACGGCCTCCTCGGCCTCGGCGGCGGCGGCCTTCAGCTGGTCCTTGGCGTCCTGCGGGGCATTCGCGTTCTCGTCGATCTGGGCCAGCGCCTGCACACGCAGCGAGTCGAGGTTGTTGCGCTTCTCGACCTTCTCGCGGCGCTTCTTGTCGGCCTCGGCGTTCTGCTCGGCCTCGCGCACCATGCGGTCCACGTCACCCTTGTCGAGCGTGGTGGTGTTCTCGATGCGGATGGAGGCTTCCTTGCCGCTCGTCTTCTCCTTCGCGGTCACGTGCAGGATGCCGTTCGCGTCGATGTCGAAGGTCACCTCGATCTGCGGGCGACCGGCGGGCATGGGCGGAATGCCTTCGAGCTTGAAGCGGCCCAGGCTCTTGTTGTCGGCGGCCATGGGGCGCTCGCCCTGCAGGACCACGATCTCCACGCCGGGCTGGTTGTTCTCGGCGGTCGTGTAGATCTCGGTCTTCTTGGCCGGGACGGTCGTGTTGCGGGTGATCATCGGCGCGACCATGCCGCCCTTGACCTCCACGCCCAGCGTCAGCGGCGTCACGTCGACCAGCACGATGTCGCCCAGGCTCGCGTCTCCCTGGATGATGCCCGCCTGCACGGCGGCGCCCAGCGCCACGGCCTCGTCGGGGTTCACCGACTCGTTCGGCGTCTTGCCGATGATGTCCTGCACGATGCGCTTGACGGCGGGGATGCGGGTGGAGCCGCCGACCAGGATCACCTCGTCGATCTGCGAGGCGTTCAGCTTGGCGTCCGCGAGGGCCTGCTCGACGGGCTGGCGCACGCGGCGCAGCAGGTCGGCGGTCAGCTCCTCGAACTTGGCGCGGCTCAGCGTCCGCTCCAGGTGCAGCGGGGTGCGCGTCTCGGGGTCGAAGGTGATGAAGGGGAGGCTGATGGTGGTCTCGGAAGCGTTGGACAGCTCGATCTTCGCCTTCTCGGCAGCCTCGATCAGGCGCTGGAGGGCCTGCGGGTCCTTGCGGAGGTCGAAGTTGTGCTCCTTCTGGAACTCGGAGGCGAGCCAGTTCACGATGCGCTGGTCGAAGTCCGCGCCGCCCAGGTGCGTGTCGCCGGAGGTGGACTTTACCTCGAAGACGCCCTCACCCAGCTCCAGGATGGTCACGTCGAAGGTGCCGCCGCCTAGGTCGAAGACGAGCACGGTCTCGTTGCCCTTCTTCTCCAGGCCGTACGCGAGCGCGGCGGCAGTGGGCTCGTTGATCACGCGCAGCACGTTCAGGCCCGCGATCTCACCGGCCTGCTTGGTGGCCTCGCGCTGCGAGTTGTCGAAGTACGCGGGCACCGTGATGACCACGTCCTTGATCTTGTCCCCCAGCTTGGCGGAGGCGTCGTTCACCAGCTTGCGCAGCACCTCGGCGCTGACCTGCTCGGGCGCGAGGTCCTTGCCGTTCACCTCAATGCGGACGGACCCACCGGGGCCTTCCTTGACGGTGAAGGGCGCGCGGCCAGCTTCCTCACGCACCTCGTCCCAGCGGCGGCCGATGAAGCGCTTGACCTCAAAGAGGGTCGCCTTGGGGTTCAGCGCGGCCTGACGGCGGGCGATCTGTCCGACGAGGCGCTCGTCGCCCTTGTACGCGACGACCGAGGGGGTGGTGCGGGCTCCTTCCGCGTTGACGATGACTTCCGGGCGTCCGCCTTCCATCACGGCGATGACGCTGTTGGTGGTACCGAGGTCGATTCCGACGGCTTTGGGCATGTTTGACTCCTTGAGTGGTGGGGATGCTGCGCCTGCGTGAGGAGCAGTCCTGAAACAAGACCCATCATAAGCCCACAGTTAGGAATAGTCAATAGACTTGAGTGCAATAGACTCAGGTTTAAGTCTGGGTCAAGAGGGGAGAGAGTGGCCGTCCTCGCCGCCCTGGTCTCCACCCAGATCGCCACCAGAGTTCCAGAGTTCCCGCCCCTGGCAGACATACACTGGGGCATGACGTCCGCCAGACGGGGGCAACACCGGGGGAACGACACGTGAGCCGTGCGACTTGGGGCTGGGGCCTGGCCGCCGCCGTGGTCGTGCTGCTCCTCCTGATCAACGCGGCCAGCCCGCGCGCACGCGGCGGGGAACTGTCGCTGACCGACTTTACCAGTGCCCTGCGCTCGGGGCAGGTGCAGAGCGCCAACGTGCAGTTCGAGAACAACACGGCCGTGCTGAGCGGCAAGCTCAAGGACAGTCAGGATTACAGCGTCCGCACCCTCGCCGCCGACCCGGTCATCGCCCTAAACCGGCTACAGGCGGCGGGGGTCAGCGTCACCTACGTGCAACCCGCCCGCCTGAGCTTCCTCGCCCTGTTCAGCGGCCTGCTGACGGGGCTTCTCATTGTCGGCCTGCTGCTGCTGCTGTTCCGCAACCGCCAGGGGGGCGGCACCGATGCCGCCAGTAATTTCGGGAAGTCGAAAGCGGCGGTGATCGCCGAAGGGCAGGTGAAGCTGACCTTTCAGGACGTGGCGGGGTGTGACGAGGCCAAGCAGGACCTGCAAGAAGTGGTGGACTTCCTGCGTCACCCCGAGCGCTACCACCAACTCGGTGCCCGCATCCCCCACGGTGTCTTACTGGTCGGCCCTCCCGGCAGTGGCAAGACCTTGCTCGCCAAGGCGGTGGCCGGAGAGGCCAAAGTGCCCTACTTCTCCATCAGTGGCAGTGACTTTGTGGAGATGTTCGTGGGGGTGGGCGCGGCGCGGGTGCGGGACCTGTTCGAGCAGGCGCGCAAGAGCGCGCCCTGCATCGTCTTCATCGACGAGATCGATGCGGTGGGCCGCAAGCGTGGGGTGAATCTGCAAGGCGGCAACGACGAACGCGAACAGACCCTCAACCAACTGCTGGTGGAGATGGATGGGTTTGGCAGCGGGCAGGAAGTGATCATCCTGGCCGCCACCAATCGACCCGATGTGTTGGACGCAGCTTTGCTGCGTCCCGGACGGTTCGACCGTCAAGTGGTGGTGGACGCGCCGGATGTGCGGGGCAGAGAAATGATCCTGCGCATTCATGCCCGCAAGAAACCGCTCGATCCTTCCGTTGATCTGGGCATCATTGCCAGAAGAACGGCGGGGATGGTCGGTGCGGACCTGGAGAATCTGCTGAATGAGGCGGCGCTGGGAGCAGCACGGGCGGGGCGGGTGCGGATCGTGATGCGGGATGTGGAGGAGGCGCGCGACCGGGTGTTGATGGGACCGGAACGGCGCAGCCTGGTGGTCCGCGAAGCCGACCGCAAGGTCACCGCCTACCACGAGGTCGGCCATGCCCTCGCCGCTCAACTCCTCCCCCACGC
>NZ_KB906432.1 GCF_000381345.1 Deinococcus apachensis DSM 19763
CTCCTTTCAGGGTCTTTTTGCTTTTTCCATTGCGGATGTTGCCGCTCGGATTGCCCACGGCCTGCCGGGTTTCATGACCGAGATGGTGCGTCAACTCGGCATCCAGAGCGCGTTCCAGGATCGCCTTGGTGAACTGCTGGATGAGGTCGCCGACGTCCATAGCGGTACGACGGCCTTCGAGGGCAGCGTCGAGCAGCGCGGGGTCGAAGAGGGGCTTGTCCTTCGGTTTGGGCATACAGAGCTCCTTTCTTCAGGATGCTTTCTGCCAGCCCAACCCACAAACTTCTGCGCACGCTCTGGGTACGTTTTCCTCTTGCTGAGATTATTTACGCCGTTTGGCTCGGTCGCCACTTCACCTTGAGCTATCGGCTCGCAAGCTATCAGGACCAACAGCAGCGACTACACCCCCTGCCAACGCCCGGCCCCCATCTCGCAGGACACCAGGGGACGTGTCGGTCACCGATGCTGAAGATCTCAACTACTCCTTCAGCACCCACCGGCGCGGCGTGTGCTCCCATCACGGCGGCGTGAGCACCTGGTATTGACCTGGGGCGACGAAGCCCCTCGGCCCTGTCGAAGCCGGAGGGGGTGGCGCCTGGCTCGTCGCTCAACCGCCCTCCACATTTCCTTCAGGAAGCCGGGGAACGTTCCTCCCGACGGGCGTCCGAATCTTCGTTTGCGGTCGCGGGAACGCCAATGCCCAGCAGAGGGTCCCCCTCGTTCATGGCGAGGCTGGTGACGACGAAGAGGACCGTGCCTCCTCGCGGGGCATGGAAGGTCCGAAGGTCCCGCCCGGTGAGGTCGCGCAGGGTGCCGACGACCTGCCCCTCGTTGACAGTCTCGCCTGCGCCCACGGCAGGGTGCCACAGGCCGCTTGCAGGGGAGGACAGCCAGGCGAGGGCGGTGTGCTCCGTGACCGGTGGGGTTGCGTTCGGTGAGGGGGCGAGCATTCCCAGGTATCGCATCGCGCGTCGTGTGCCCTCCACCAGCCGGGCGACCTCGGCGGGGGGCCGCAGTCCCTGCCCGCTCGCCTCCGCGATGATCGCGGGGAGGCCGTGCGTATGGGTTACCTCCAGCGTCATACCCCGGCTATCCGTGGCCACGACGTTCGGGAGGCCGAAGGCCAGCGCGAGCGCCCGGGACGCCTCGTGCCCCCGCACGTAGATCGAGAACGGCTCCAGGGCCTCGACGAGGTCGCCGCCGTGCAGGTCGATCAGAGCGTCCGCCTGCGAGAGGAACTCGCCGTGAATCCAGTGGGCGAGGCGCTCGGCGTAGGTGCCCCCGGCTTGGCCTGGAAATACCCGGTTGAGGTTCCGTCCGTCAATAGGGTTCACATAGATGCGCCGTTCCCAGAAGGCACTGGGGTTCACCACGGGCAGGACGACGAGGGTGCCGCTCAGCCCGGCGGGGTCAGTGTCCGCCAGCTCGTACGCCGCGTCGATGCTGGCGTACTCCGCACCGTGCACTCCGGCGGTCACGAGCAGCGTTGGCCCCTCCCGCATCCCGCGTACCACGACGAAGGGAAGGTGGGTGTCAGGGTGGAGGGGGGCTTCGAGGAGGCCTCGTTGGGTGGTGCCGGGCGTGGCGTTCTGAATGAGGTCGAGCATCGGTTACCTCCGGGGGACGTCGTGATGGGGAGTTGCTGTGGACGCCGCTCCCAGTAAACCCCAGTTCCCGCCGTGGCGGCGTCGGCACGTCCGGTGTGTCCCGGGGGAAGGGCGAGCTGAATGGGTTCAACTCAAGCTCTAGCAGCCCACGTCCCTGAAGGCAGCCAGCGGCATCGGGCGGTCTACCGCACGACTCGTGAGAACGGAGGAGCCCCCCTCGCCCTGACGGACGTCAACACCAGGGAGGGTGAGGGGAGTACCTGGGACGTGGTGGGGGCGCGTCTCATGCCTTGCGCGTGCCTTGTCACGGAAGATATTGGAGCCGCAGAGAAGGCCGAATCCTGAATGAGGGCGGAGAGAAGTCAGGATGCTCGCACCTTATAGAAGGAGGCCACCAAACGCTTCTCTTCTCATACACTGGGACTTGCAACCCCAGTGATTCGTTTGGAGGAGAGGAGAGCATGTCCGCTGATTTGCCCCCACTCTCGCGTATCCGCACACCCGACCAGAAGTTACGGGTCTTTGTCAGCTCCACCCTGCAGGAGTTGGCGGAGGAACGTCGGGCCGCCCACGCGGCCATTGAACGGCTGCGCCTGAGCCCGGTCATGTTCGAGCTGGGCGCCCGGCCGCATCCGCCCCGCGACCTGTACCGCGCCTACCTGGAGCAGAGCGACGTGTTCGTGGGCATCTACTGGCAGCGTTACGGCTGGGTGGCTCCGGGTGAGGACGTCTCCGGGCTGGAGGACGAATACCGCCTCTCCGGGCAGAGGCCCAAACTGCTGTACATCAAGACCCCGGCGCCGCAGCGGGAAGAACGCCTGACACAGTTGATCGAGCGGATCCAGCACGAGGACGCGGCCTCCTACCGCCCCTTCAACACGGCGAGGGAATTGCGTGAGCTGCTCGAGAACGACCTCGCCCTGCTGCTCACTGAGCGTTTCGATGCGCCGCCTGTATCACCACCGCCGCCCGCTGCCGCTGAGGCACAAGGCTCCAAGCTGGCGTCGTCTGCGTCCCTGCCCGTGCCACCCACACCCCTGATTGGACGAGAGCGGGAGGTGCGCGACGTGCTGGCCCTGCTGGAGCGGGAGGGCGTGCAGTTGGTGACTCTGTTGGGCCCGGGTGGGATTGGCAAGACCCGCGTCGCCATTGCGGTAGCGCAACGGGCCGTGACGGGAGGGCAACGGGTCGATTTCGTCGATCTCTCGCAGGTGCGCGACGGGGCGCTGGTACCCGCCGCAATCGCCCGCGCGTTCCAGCTCCAGGCCACCGTTCCGCCCCTGAACGCCCTGCGTCTGGCGCTGGCGAACGAACACCTGCTGCTGGTGCTCGACAACTTCGAACAGGTCGTGGACGCGGCGCCGTTCGTGGCCGCCCTGTTGGAAGCCGTACCCGGGGTCAAGGTCCTGGTGAGCAGCCGGGCCGCCCTGCACCTTTCCGCCGAGCACGAGTACCCCCTCGCCCCCCTGTCCCTGCCCAGTGAGGGGGGGCGAGCGGTCTTGGAGCGGGTGGCCCAGTCGGAGGCCGTACAACTGTTCGTTCAACGCGCCAGCGCAGTAAAGCCGGGCTTTGAGCTCACGCTGGAAAATGCCCTGATCATCATGGAGATCGTTTCGAGGCTCGACGGGTTGCCGCTCGCCATCGAATTGGCGGCCGCCCGGATCAAACTGTTGCCCCCTGCCGCGTTGCTCGCCCGCTTGCAGTCGGCGCTGGACTTGGGAGGCGCGCGGGACCTACCTGAACGGCAACGGACGTTGAGAAGCACACTGGATTGGAGTTACGGGCTGCTGCGCCCCGATGAACAGGCGTTGCTGGCGCGACTGGGGGTTTTCGAGGGGAGTGCGAGCCTGGAGGCGATCGAGGCCGTGTGCGGCCGCCCGGATGCCCAACTGCTTGCCGCTCTGGAGGGCCTGGTGGAGCAGAGCCTGCTGCGGCAGCAGGACGCGGCAGACGAGGCACGTTTCACCCTGCTGGGCAGTGTGCGCGATTACGCCTGGGAGAAACTGACCGGGTCGGGCGCGGTCGAGGACGCCGTCTCCCGCCATGAGACCTATTTCCTGAACTTGATGGAAGGATTGGAACCTGAGCAGTTCGGCCCGCGGCAGCAGAACGTGTTCGACCGTGTCGATCGCGACCGCTTCAATCTGTGGGCCGCGGCGCGCCGGGCTGCAGAACGTGGGCGGCCCGAGGTCACGGTGCGGCTGGTCTGGTCCGCGGAGACGTACCTGATGGTGCGGGGCGAGATGGGGACCGTGAGGGACCTGATGGAGGGCGTCCTGGCCCCGGAGGTCGCGGGGACACCGCTCCCACCGTTGTGGCGCGCCCGGGCGATGGCCGTCGCAGGGACAATGGCCGTCCTTCTGGGAGGTGGTGAGAAGGGCACAACGGCCCAACTGGAAGCGGCTCTCACCTCCATGCGTGAACTTCACGACGAGGAGGGGGAGGCCCGAACGCTGCTTCCCCTGGGGATGAGTTACGCGTACAGCTCACCCCCTGACGTGCGGGCCGCTTCCACGTTGGAAGCCGCGCGCGTCCGCGCGCAGGAGCGGGGAGACATCCTGGTCCAGACGCTCACGCTGGGCCAGATTGGCCTGTACCGCAGCGTGCAGGGGGATCAGTCCGGGGCCTTCGAGGCGTACACGGAAGCGTACACGTTGGCACGGAGCATCAACCTTGCGCTACCCCTCATCACCGCGCTGCTTCCACTCGCTTTCGGGTACCTCGCGCGAAACGACCCGGAAACTGCGGCCGCACAACTGCAGGAGGCCCTGAGCCGTTCGCGGACATTGGGGTACCGCGATGGTGTCGCGTGGGCGCTGGAGGGCAGCGCGGTGCTGGCATTCTGGCGGCGGCGCGACCGCGATGCGGCCCGGCTTCTTGGGGCAGCGGCCGCGTTCCGGCGCGCCTTTGGGTCCTCCATGTGGACCTTGACCAGCGCGCTGGTCGAGCCTTACCTCCGGGAATTGCACCAGAGACTGGATGATCAGGCTTTCGCCCAGGCTCAGGGGGAAGGCGAAGCGCTGGGAACGGAAGACGCACTGGCCCTCGCACAAAGCCTGCTGGGGGAATATTACCGTTCCTCGGCAGGCTAAAGACAGGAGGTGGTCACCCGGCTCCTTTGCCGGGGGTGGCAAGTTATCGGGGTAGGGTGACGTGGTGCTCGGCGGTCAGGAACTCCCCGGCTAGAGAACGGCACCCCGGTAAAATTGCAGGCCCTCGGTGTCACACACCGCATCCAGGTCCGGGGCCAGGGCCTCCAGCGCCTGCGTGAAATGGCCCTCCTGGGAGAGCGCCCACCCCCGAAGACGCTCAGGAAGGGCGCCTTCAGCCCGGCGGCGCGGGTCTCCCCGATCACCTCCAACGTCCGTTCGTGCCGTCGCAGAATGCTCAGGAGCCGAAGGTGGAGCCGCACCCCCGACTTGCCCCCGCGCACCTCGGCGGGCAGCCGCGAGAACAGGTCGAGGAGGTGGGAGAACTGGGCGCCCGCCCCCGGCCTGACCCGCCGCCCGTGCGAGCGTGTGCAGGGCGAGGTCCGCCCGGCCTTCCTCCAGCAGGGCCGTGACGGAAGTGGTCCATTCCTCGTCGGTCACGAACGCGGAAGCGGGGTGGGGCACGCCCCGAGTGTAGGGGTTACCCCGCCCGTTCGCCCTTCCTCAGCCTCCGCCCGTCTCCCCCTTGTCGTCATCTCCCGCCAGCCAGACGGGGGCGGGGGTGTGCGTCAGCGGCCCATGGGGTGCGGAGCGGTGAAGCAGCGCCGTCCCGCCCAGCACGGTGACCAGTAATGCGGCGAGAAGGCGAAAAGGTGTGGGTGGAACGGACAGGAGCGTGCGGCATGGTGGCTCTCCCCGGGCTGGGTGTGGCCCCGGAACGGGACATGACGGCCCTCCAGCTCCCGGCCCGGGTGGGCGCGGGTTCTGCGGGAATCCGGTCCGGGTGGTACGCCCGTCCGCGTAGGACAGGGGCGCTTGGCGCTGTCTGCGTCGCGCTTTTTCTCTGGCGACGCCCCACAGTGCCGGGGGAGAGCGTCAAATTCGGTCGTCCGGTTTCGGTGCCGTGGAGAGTTGTGCGGGTCAGGGCTGGAGGCGCTGGGCAGGGGTTAAGAGCCTCCTGTCTCCGCACGCTTTGGTCTTGAAAATCCCCGGCTGGGAACGTCCTGGCCGGGGCGAAAGGAAAACATCGTCCTGTGGATTTGTGTGCGCGCCACCCTGGGAACGGGTTCAACTCGCGCCGTATGACAACGATAGGCTGAGGCACAAGGATTAAGCGAGGCTTGGCTGCCCTTCTCGTCGTTTGAGACTCGTGTTGGTGGAGGGGCGTTCCCGACGGGGGTGGGGATGTTCCGTTGTTAGGCCCGACACCGATCACCACGTTGCTGTTTTCTTCGTTTAGGCGGGGATGTTCTGGTGTGGCTCTGTATTGGGAGCTCCCTGGCGTTTTCTCTACGTCGGTGGAGATGATTCGATCTCAACTGACCTGTTAATGTCTCTGTTCCAAAAGCAAAAAGGCGCGTTCTACACGCGCCCTTTACGTTTCTCTCGCTTACTTCGGCTCGTTCACGATCACGATGCGGCCCTCGGGTTGGGCGTCGACCGTCGGATGGGCCTTGAAGTAGTTCACCAGGATGTCGATGTCCAGCGTGCCCGTGTCGATGCGGCGCCCCTTGGCGTTCTTGAACACGTCGAAGGCGTCACCACCCTTGGCCGTGAAGGTGTTCATGGCGACGGTGTACGTCTTGGCGTCGTCCAGCGGCTGGCCGTTCAGGGTGACGGCGGTGACGCGGTTCCCGGCGGGCTTGGAAAGGTCGAAGGTGTAGCTCATGCCCTTGGACACGTGCAGGAACTGGCCCTTGCTCTCGCTCCAGGTGGCGACGCCATGCTCCAGCGCCTGCTTGATCTCGGCCCCGGTGAGGTCCAGCAGCGTCAGCGTGTTGCCGAAGGGCTGTACGGTGATGGCTTCCTCAAAGGTGATGGGGCCAGCGTCGATGGAGGAGCGCACGCCGCCGCCGTTCACGAAGGCCATGACGGCACCGCCCTTCTGCCCGGCTTCCAGCGCGGCGTCGGCCAGCACGTTCGCCATGCCGCTCTCGCGCTTGCGGACGATCTCGCGGCTGCCGTTCAGGCCCTGGGGGGTATTGCCGATGACCTGCCTGCGGAGGTTGGCGATGGGTACGCTCAGCGTCTCGATCATCCGCTTGGCGGTGGGGTCCTCGGGAAGGTCAGCGGACACGGCGATGGGCTGGCCCTCGTAGCTCTCGACCGCGCCCGCGTCATTGAAGGTGACCTTGATGCGGCCCAGCACCTTGCCCCACTCCCAGGCGGCGACGAGCAGCGTGCGGTTGCCGTCGGGGTTCTGCACGATGGTGGGGTACGGCCCCTCGCTGGGCGGGAAGTCCTTGTTGTTAAACGTTCCCAGCAGCGTGTGGGAGTGCCCACCCACGATCACGTCGAGGCCGGGCACGGTCTTGGCGACCTCCTGCTCCAGCGGGTAGCCCAGGTGCGACACGAGGATGATCTTGTCGATGCCCTGACCCTGCAGCGCCTTCACGCTGTTGTTCAGGCTCTGTGTCAGCTCCAGCATCTTCACGTTGTCGCCCGGAGAGCTGATCAGCGGCAGGTCGGGCGTCACAGCGCCGATCACGCCGACCTTCTGACCGGCCACGTTCAGCACGGCGTAGGGCTTGATCAGGTCCTTGAGGAGCGGCTCGGTGCTCACGTCCAGGTTGGAGGCCAGCAGTGGGAACTGCGCCTTCTGGGCGAAGCGGGCGAGCGCCTCGGGGCCGTTGTCGAACTCGTGGTTGCCCACGGCCATCGCCTGGTAGCCCTGGAGGTTCATGAACAGCACGTCGGCCAGGCCCTGGTAGACGTTATAGAAGAGGGTCCCCTGGAAGGTGTCCCCACCTGACAGCACAAGGGGGTTGGTGTCCTCGGCGGCGTACTTGCGGACCAGGGCCGTCTGGCGCGCGTAGCCGCCGTAGGTGCCCTCGCCGACCTTGACGGGGTCGAGGTGCCCGTGCAGGTCGTCGGTGTGGAGAATCGTGACGGTCAGGGGTGCGGCAGACGCGGCGGAGCCCAGGAGGGCGGCACAGAGGAGCCAGAGTTTCATAAGCGCGACCATAATAAGCGGTTTGAGCACCTTGTGGGAGGTCCTTCCCCACCCGGCCCGGGTAGACTCGGGCATGACCCAACTGGACTTCGCCGGGAACGTGGCCGCGCTACGCGCCATGGGAGATTCGCCCGAGGAGGTGCGGGACCGCCTTGCCCGGGAACTGGGCGCCTTCGAGGCCGCCGTCCTCGCCGCGCAGCCACAATGGCACGAGACGTTGCCGTTCCGGGCCTGGACCGCCGCGCAGGAGAGCGAACACGTGATCCTGGTCAACGAGGGCACCGCGCGCATCGTGGCCCTGCTGCTCTCGGACCGTCCGCTGCGCCCGGTGCCCCCCGTGCCCGGCGAGCTGGTCGAGGGACGGCGGCAGGCCCCCACCGGAACGCGCCCCGGCCCCGACCAGCCCTGGGAAACGCTGCGGGAACGCCATGCCACCGCCCGGGAAGCCCTGCTGAGTCACGCCCCCCGCGCGACTGACGACCCCGGACGCCGCTTCTTCCACCCCTTCATGGGGGAAATCACGGCGCTCGACTGGCTGCGGATGGCCGCCTTTCACATCCGGCACCACCGCAAGCAGCTCCAGGCGGCCAGCAACCAGGGCTGACGGCGGGGGAGGGGTCACGGTCCCGAAAAGCGGGACGCCCCTGCCTTTTTAGCGATCCGTTTATGTCCCCCGCGGCAGATTGCCGCCCATGAGAGAGCCGCACACAGAGCTGGCCGGGGACGCGGCCGCTCGCGCGCGCCCGGACGCGGGGGAGCCATGCCGCTGACCCGCGTGATCGAGCAGACCGTTCCGGTCACGTTCCGCTACGCCGTCCAGTTCACCCACGGCCTGTTCGGGCCGGAGAACGGGGTCCTGCGGGACACGCTGGCGGGCAAGGGCGGGGAGAGCGTCAAGGTCCTCTGCGTCCTCGACGCTGGGGTGGGCGAGGCGTTCCCAGACCTTGCGCGGCAGATCGGGGCCTACTTCGCCCGGCACGCGGACGCGATGCAGCTGGTCGCGCCGCCCCTCGTCGTGCCGGGGGGCGAGCGGGTCAAGGGGGACACCCGCCACGTCGGGCAGGTGCAGGACGCCATTCACGCGCACGGCATCGACCGCCACTCCTATGTGATCGTGGTCGGCGGTGGCGCCGTGATCGACATGGTGGGCTTCGCGGCGGGCACCGCGCACCGGGGCGTGCGGCTGGTGCGGGTGCCCACTACCGTGCTGGCACAGAACGACTCGGGCGTGGGCGTCAAGAACAGCGTGAACGCCTACGGCAAGAAGAACTGGCTGGGCACCTTCGCGCCGCCCTACGCGGTCCTCAACGACCTCGACTTCCTGGCCGCGCTGGAGGAACGCGACTGGCTCAGTGGCCTCGCCGAGGCGGTCAAGGTGGCGCTGCTCAAGGACGCCAGCTTCTTCACCTGGCTGGAGGAGAACGCCCCGGCACTCGTGGCCCGCGACCTGGAGGCGATGGAATACGCCGTCTACCGCTGCGCCGAGCTGCACCTCGCCCACATCGCGGGCAGCGGTGATCCCTTCGAGATGGGGTCCTCGCGGCCCCTCGACTTCGGGCACTGGGCGGCGCACAAGCTCGAAAGCCTGACAAGTTACGCGCTGAGGCACGGCGAGGCGGTGGCGGTCGGGCTGGCACTCGACTGCACCTACGCGGCGCTCAAGGGGATGTTGCCCGAGGCCGACTGGCGGCGCGTCCTCGACCTGCTGCTCGCCCTGCGGCTGCCCGTCTACGTGCCCGAACTCGGCACCTCCGCCCAGGACCCCGCCGACCCCTCCAGCGTGCTGAGCGGCTTGAACGAGTTCCGCGAGCATCTGGGCGGGCGCCTCACCATTCCGCTGCTGACCCATATCGGGCGCGCGACCGAGGTTCACGAGATGGACTTCGGCCTTCTGCGCCGCACGGTCGGCCTCCTCCAGGACCTGCACACTCACCCCACACGAGGAACCTCATGGCTTTCCACGAAGGCACCTGCCTGCTGACCCAGACCGAACTGCTCGACCTCTCCTTCATGGAACACCGGGCGCAACTGCTCGCCGTGGCGGCCTTCCTCGACCGGCTGAACCGGGCACAGGGGGCGGCGCAGGCGAGCGCTGAACAGGACTTCCGCCTGCGCGCCTTCCGCGAGGCCCTGGAGGTGCTGACCTCCCCCGCGCCCGGGCGCGTCAAGCGGGCGCAGATGCTGCTGAGCGATCAGAACCTCGAACTGCTGGATCTGCGCGACTCGCAGAGCGCCTTTGGGGCGTCGCGCCGGGTCGCTGCCGACCCAAATAGCGAGGTGGAGCAATGAACTACATCGACATGCACGCGCACATGATCTCGCGCACCACCGACGACTATCACCGGATGGCGCTGACGGGCTGCCTCGCCGTTACCGAGCCCGCTTTCTGGTCGGGGCGCGACCGGCTCGGGCCGCAGGCGTTCGCCGACTATTTCGACCACCTCACCACCTTCGAGCCCGCGCGGGCGGCGCAGTACGGCATCGCCCACTACACCTGGCTGTGCCTCAACCCCAAGGAGGGCGAGGACCGCGAGCTGGCCCGGCAGGTGCTTGCCCTCATCCCCGACTTCCTGGACCGCCCCAACGTGCTCGGCATCGGCGAGATCGGCCTGAACCGCGTCACGCGCAACGAACTCGCTACCTTCCACGACCATGTGGAACTCGCGCTGGAGCACGGCCAGCTCATCCACATCCACACGCCGCACCTGGAGGACAAGTACAAGGGCACCCGCGTGATGGTGGAGGCGCTGGCAGCGGACCCCCGCATCGACCCGGGCCGCGTGATGATCGACCACGCCGAGGAACACACCGTCGAGATGATCCTCGACCATGGCTTCTGGACAGGCCTCACCCTCTACCCCAGGACGAAGGCGTCCCCCGCCCGCGCCATCGACATGATCGAGATGTACGGCCCGGAGCGCCTGATCGTCGCCTCGGCCTGCGACTGGGGTCCCAGCGATTCGCTGGCGGTGCCCGAGTTCGTGCTGGAGGCTCGGCGGCGGGGGCACGACGACGCCCTGATCGAGCGGATCGTGCTGGACAACCCGGCGCAGTTCCTGGGGCAGTCCTCCAAGTTCGTGCCGGTCAAGCCCGGGCGCGCGAAGGTCGCGGCGGACTGATGCAGCTCGCCGGAGGAGTGCAGCTCACCTACTGCACCAACATCCACCTCTCGTCCGGTTTGAGCGAGGTGCGGGCGAATCTGGAACGGTACGCGGTGCCGCTCAAGGCCCGCCTGTCTCCGGACGCCCCCTTCGGCATCGGCCTGCGCCTGTCCGGGCAGGAGAGCGCGGAACTGCTGGAAGGTTCGGCGCTCTCCGACTTCAGGACGTTTCTGGACGGGCGCGGCCTGTACGTCTTCACCATGAACGGCTTTCCCTATGGCCCTTTTCACGGTCAGCCCGTCAAGGCGCAGGTCCACGCGCCCGACTGGCGGGACGAGGAGCGGGTGGCCTACACCCTGCGTCTCGCCGAGATTCTGGCCGCCTTGCTCCCCGAGGGTGAGGAGGGCGGCATCTCGACCAGCCCGCTGTCCTACCGGGAGTGGGTGGGGGAGGGGGACTGGGAAAACCTGACCCGGAATGTGGTGCGGGTGGTGGCGGCCCTGGTTCGCCTGCGCCAGACGCGGGGCCACCTCATCCACCTCGACATCGAGCCCGAGCCGGACGGGCTGCTGCAATGCAGTGATGACCTCGCCCGCTTCTTCACCGGGCATCTGCTGGAGGAGGGGGCGCGGGACCTTGCGGCGTGGCTGGGGATTGACCTTGACCAAGCCCGCGACCACCTGAGAGACCACGTCCAGGTCTGCTTCGACACCTGCCACGTCGCCGTGATGTACGAGGACCCGGCGCGGGCTTTGCGAACTTACGAGCAGGCGGGTCTTCGTATCGGCAAAATCCAGATCAGCTCGGCGCTCAAGCTCGCCTTGCCCCCAGACCCCGAGGCGCGGCTGGATGTGGCCCGGGCGCTGGGGCCTTTTGCGGAGGGAACCTATCTCCATCAGGTCATCGCCCGGCGTCAGGATGGAACGGTCGTGCAGTACCCCGACCTGCCGCCCGCACTCGCCGAGTTGAACGGGCCAGCGTTTACGGAATGGCGCGTGCATTTCCATGTCCCCGTCTTCCTGGAACGCGCGGGGCTGTTCGGCTCAACTCAGGCCGAGATCGTGGAGACGCTCGCCCTGCTACGGGAAAAGCCCTTCACCCGCCACCTCGAAATCGAGACCTACACCTGGGATGTGTTGCCGGACGAGCTGAAATTGCCGCTCCTCGACTCCATCGAACGCGAGTACCGCTGGGTGCAGGATGTCCTCTAGCACCCTCCGGCCCAACCTATCGCGGCGGCTGCACGGGCACCTGTCGCTGGCCCGCATCTCCAACAGTCCGACGGTGGTGACGAACGCGCTGGCGGGGGCAGCGCTGGCGGGTGGGAACGGCGTGACGCTCGTCCTGGTGGCCGCCGCGATGGTGCTGTTCTACACGGCCGGGATGTACCTCAATGACCTGCTCGACCTGGGGCTCGACCGCCGGGAGCGGCCCGAGCGTCCGCTGCCCTCGGGATTGATCCCGGTTGGCGAGGCATGGGTCGTGACCGCGGCGCTGTTTGGCATTGGCCTGCTGCTGCTCCTGCCTGCCGGGGGAAAAGCCCTCCTCAGCGGCCTCGGGCTCGTCGGCCTGATCGTGTTCTACGATGTCTGGCACAAGACGAACCCGCTGAGCCCCGTAGTCATGGCGGCGACCCGCGCGATGGTGTATGTGACGGCTGGGCTGGCCTTCCTGCCGCAGCTCACGACGCCGTTGAACGTCTGGGCCGCGCTCCTCGCCGCGTACATCGCGGGGCTCACCTACGTGGCAAAGACCGAGAACCGGCGGGGCACCGCGCGCTTCTGGCCGGTCGCGCTGGTGGCCGCGCCCGCCGTGTATGGCTTGGTCGGCGGCTTCGGCTGGGGAGCGGCGCTCCTTGCCCTGCTCCTGGCGGCCTGGGTTGGCCACAGCCTGACCTTCGTGTACGGGCGCAAGCGCGACATCGGCGGGGCGGTGGGCCGCATGATCGCCGGAGTCTGCCTGCTCGACGCGCTCGTGCTGGGGGTGGCGGGGGCCTGGTCCTGGCTACCCTGGGCGCTCGCCGCCTTCTTCCTGACCCGCTGGTGGCAGCGCCACATCAAAGGAACCTGATATGCAACGAACCGCCGTCATCAACATCGTGGGCCTGAGCCCGGACCTGCTGGGGCCGCACCTGCCGCGCCTGACCGCGTTTGCACAGAGGGGCAGGCAGGTCCCCGTCGAGAGCCTGCTCCCCGCCGTCACCTGCTCCGTGCAGGCGACCTACCTCACTGGGCGGTGGCCGAGCGAACACGGCATCGTGGGCAACGGCTGGTACTTCCGTGACGAGTGCGAGGTCAAGTTCTGGCGGCAGTCCAACCGGCTGATCGAGGCGCCCAAGATCTGGGACGTGGCGCGGGAGCGCGACCCCGGCTTCACCGTCGCCAACATCTGCTGGTGGTACAACATGTACTCCAGCACCGACTACGCCGTCACCCCGCGTCCGATGTACCCGGCCGACGGCCGCAAACTGCCCGACTGCTACACCCAGCCCGCCGAGTTGCGCGACGAGTTGCAGGCCAAGCTGGGCACCTTCCCGCTCTTCACCTACTGGGGGCCGAACGCGAACATCGCGTCGAGCCGCTGGATCGCGGAGGCGGCGAAGTACGTGGAGGAGAAGCACTCGCCGACGCTCAACCTGGTGTACCTGCCCCACCTCGACTACGGGTTGCAAAAGTACGGCCCCGACCTGAACGCGATGAAAGACGACCTCGCCGCCATCGACGAAGTTGCAGGCGACCTGATCGACTTCTACGAGCGGCGCGGGGTGAGCGTCGTGATCGTCTCGGAATATGGAATCGAGCAGGCGTGGCGTCCGGTCCACATCAACCGCGCGCTGCGCGAGGCGGGCCTGATCGCCGTGCGCGAGGAACTGGGCCGCGAACTCCTCGACGCGGGCGTGAGCGCGGCTTTTGCCGTCGCCGACCACCAGGTCGCCCACGTGTACGTGAACGACCCGGCCCGCATGGACGAGGTCCGCGCCCTGCTGGAGCGCCTGCCCGGCGTGGCCGAGGTGCTGGACGAGGAGGGCAAGCGCCGATACCACCTCGACCATCCGAGGGCCGGGGAGTTCGTGGTGGTCGCCGAGCCCGGCGCCTGGTTCACCTACTACTACTGGCAGGACGACGACCGCGCGCCCGACTTCGCCCGCACGGTGGACATCCACCGCAAGCCCGGCTACGACCCGGTCGAACTGTTCATGGACCCGCACTCGCCCGCGCGGCTCAAGGCGGGGGTGGCGCTGGCAAAGAAGAAGCTGGGCTTCCGCTACCTGCTCGACGTGATCGGCTTCGACGCCACGCTGGTGCGCGGGTCGCACGGCCGGGCGAATATGGGGCCGGAGTCTGGACCGCTCCTCATCACCTCGCAACCCCATCTGGTTCCCCAACCCCACCTCGCCCCGACCGATGTGTTCGGCGTGATTCTGGCGCACCTGGGCCTCGCCCACGAGGCGTGGGACTGGTCGCCCGAGGGTGAGCCCGCGCTTCGGGGCCGGGGAGACTGAGGACAGCCTTGAACACGCCGCTCACCCTGTCCGCCGTGAATGCCCTCCCGTCCGCCGAGTTTGTGCGGCACTTCGGGGGCGTGCTGGAACACAGCCCGCGCTATGCCGAGGGGGTGAGCCGGGAGCGCCCTTTTGGAAGCGTGGAGGAGTTGGCTGCCGCCTTCACCGCCGCCGTCTTCTGGGACACCCCCGAGCAGCAGCTCGCCCTGATCCGCGCCCACCCCGACCTCGCCGGAAAGGCGGCGCTGGCGGGCGAGGTCACCGCCGAGTCGGCCTCCGAGCAGGCGTCGGCGGGGCTGGACCGCCTCACGCCCGAGGAGTACGCCGAGTTTCACCGCCTGAACGCGGCGTACCACACGAAGTTCGACATGCCCTACATCGTCTGTGTACGGGAACATACCAAGTCGAGCATCCTGGCGGGCGCGGCCGAGCGCCTGGACAACACCCCCGAGCAGGAGCGGGAAACGGCCCTGAGGGAAATCGGCAAGATCGCCCGTCTGCGCGTGCTCGACCTGGTGCGCCAGGACCCGGAAGGAGGACCGGCAGTGACCCAGCCGCAGGAGGCCCAGCCCCGTGTAAAGGTCCGGCTCGGCGAGAACAATTACGGCAAGGCCGAGGTGCAGCTCTTCAAGGTCTTCCGGGGCACCCCGCGCCACGAGATTCGGGACGTGCGCGTCCGGGTGGGCATGATCGGTGCTTTCGAGGCGGCGCACGTGCGGGGGGACAACTCGGGCCTGCTCGCCACCGATACGGTGCGGAACACGATCTACGCGCTCGCCAAGGAAGGTTTTCAGGGCAGCGTCGAGGAATTCGGCCAGGAGCTGGTCCGTCACTTCGTGGAGACCGGGCCGAAGGTCACGGGCGCCTTCGCCGAGTTCACCGAGCACCTGTGGGACCGCATCGAGGTCGGCGGGCAGGGGCACGACCACGCCTTCGTCCGCCAGATGCCCAGGCACACCGCCCGGGTGGACGGGGACGGCCGGACCTTCAAGGTGACCTCCGGCATTGAGGAGCTGTACGTCCTCAAGACCACCCAGAGCGGGTGGGCGGGTTACCTGCTCGACGAGCGTTTCACCACCCTGCCCGAGACGACCGACCGCATCATGGCGACCTTCGTGACGGCGAAGTGGGAGTACAACACGGCGCAGGTGAATTACGACGACGTGTGGGGGCGGGTCTACCGCCAGATTCAGGAGACCTTCACCGACCACTACTCGCCCAGCCTCCAGAACACCCTCTACCGCATGGGCGAGGCGGTGCTGACCCGCTGCCCGGAGATCTCGCGGATCTGGTTCCAGATGCCCAACAAGCACCACCTGAAATACAACCTCGAACGTTTCGGGATCGAGAACGAGGGCGAAATCTTCCACGTGGACCCCGAACCCTACGGCCTGATGGAAGCGTGGGTCGAGCGCGCTTGATGACCGGGCAGGTGGGCCGAACGCGGGCCGTCCCGTCCCACGCGGGGCTGACGACGCACGTCCTCGACACGGCGCGGGGTCGCCCGGCACAGGGCATACGCGTCGAACTCTTCCGGGTGGAGGGCGGGGGGCGCTGGCGGGTCGCGCAGTCGGTGACGAACGCCGACGGCCGCACCGACGCCCCGCTGATCGAGCGTGGCAGCCTCGAGCCCGCCACCTACGAGCTGACCTTCCACATCGCGCCGTATTTCGAGGGGTTCGAGGGGGCGCCGCCCGTCCCCTTCCTCGACCTGGTGACGCTGCGCTTCACGGTGAGCGACACCTCCGGGCATTACCACGTGCCGCTGCTCGTCTCGCCCTGGTCGTACAGCACCTACCGGGGAAGCTGAACCCCTCCTACGGTTTCCGTCCAATCCGTTATCAAATCGGGAAAACGCCGATTTGCCAACTCCTTTCCCGAAAACCGCTTGTTCCTTCTCGCTCCGCTCGGGTCGAACAGATTTTGGAACTGTTCAGCCGGAATCCGTCTCAGTCTCCGAACTTCGGCTCGCCGACCTGATGAGCGCGGCGGTCTCCCCCGCGGGGCTCCCTGACCTACTCGGGACGGGTGAGCCGCAGCGTGTACACGAGTTTTCCGGCGTCGTCTTTCAGGGTCCCCAGGTAACTGTTGTTCTCGAATTTGCCCCGGTAGATGTTGTGGGGCGCGTCGTAGTAGTGCAGTTCCCCCGTGAGGGTATTGCCGTACATGAACAGGGCGACCTCTCCGCCCAGGAACATCGTGAAATCCCCGGCGTGGGGCTTGTTTGCCATGGTGATGCTGGCGCCCAGGACCGCCTTCTCGCCGGTGGCCGCCTTAAATTCGGCCGTCCACGCTCCGGAGGCATCGTAGGGGGAGGGCGGCGGATCGGTCGTCGCGCAGGCGGAGAGGATGAGGGCGCCGACGAGGGGAAGCCAGGCCAGGGTACGCACGCGCCCCAACCTAGCGCAGGTCGGCTGGGGGCTCATCACAGATTTGACGTCGGAACCGGGGACCGGCCGCCGGGCAGGGCCGCAACCCGGACGATGCTGCCTATCGCCTGGCCGCCGAGTCCGTGGAGCCGTGCCCAGGCGCTGCCTACCCCTCAAAACGCGTAGGCTGAAGGAGAAGTCGGCTCCTGTAGCAACCGTAATGCGGGTCAAGGTTGCTTGTGGCGTGGGGGGCCGTCGACGGCGTGTCACGCCGCGGCGGCCTCCCCACGCCACTTCGCCTGAGAACGAACCATCGCGTGCAGGATCATCAGCAACTTCCGCATGCAGGCCACCAATGCGACCTTCTTCGGCTTCCCACGCTCGACGAGTCGGTCGAACCATGCGCGCAGCACCGGATTAAACCGCAATGATGCTACCGTCGCCATGTAGAGCACTTTC
>NZ_KB906433.1 GCF_000381345.1 Deinococcus apachensis DSM 19763
AACCGACAGAAGCGCGTCGCGTGGCCCGGAAGTTGGAGTTGCACTTCACCCCCAAGCACGGCAGTTGGCTCAACGCCATTGAGCTTGAGTTTGCGGCGTTGACCCGTCAGGCCCTTGATCACCGCATCGGGACGAGCGAAGAGTTGGAGCGCGTGGTCGGGGTGTACGGGAAGCTGCGCAACGAGCGGGGCCGACCCATCGACTGGGCCTTCACCTCGGAGACGGCACGCTCCAAGCTCAGCCGTCTCTACCCCAAAAAACCGACAGACCAAACTTGACGGCCCTAACGTTCACCTGGCACACGTGGCCTCGGCGTCCACCGTTGGAAAGAGGCCGTTATCATGTCGGGGTGCGGCTCCTGCTGCTGTCCGACATTCACGCGAACCAGACGGCGCTGGAAGCCGTGTTGGCCGACGCCGGGTCCCGGCCCTACGACGAGGTGGTCCACCTCGGCGACGCCCTGGGTTACGGCCCCCACCCCCGGCAGGTGCTGAACACGCTGCGCGAGCTGGACGCCGTGTGCCTGCTGGGCAACCACGAGCAGATGCTGCTGGACGCCGTGGACGGTCAGCGGGTCCGGGTGGGCGGAGTGGTCGCCGACGCGCTCGCCTGGCAGCAGCTCCAGCTCTCCGAGCGGGACCTGAAGTGGGTGCGCGCCTGGCCCGATGGCCTGGACTCGCCCGAGGTGGGCGCTCGCTACCGCCACGGCACCCCCGTCAGCCTGGACACCTACACCGACTCCGTCACTGCTGCCCGCGACGCCTTCACACGCTGGGGCGGCCGTCTGGGCTTCGTGGGGCACACGCACCTGCCCGCCGTGTACGCGACCCTCAACGCCCCGGTCGGGGAGTGGATCAAGCACCAGGCCTTCCCGCAGGGCGGGAGTTACCTCGTGCCGCCGGGCGCCCGGGTGATCCTGAATCCCGGCAGCGTCGGGCAGCCCCGCGACGGCAACCCGCAGGCCAGCTACGCCCTCTTTGACAGCACACGCGGCCACTTCGAGGTCTTCCGGGTAGCTTACGACGTCGGGCGGGCGCAGGAGGCGGCGATGGCAGCCGGGCTGCCCCCGGTGCTCGCAGCGCGGCTGGCGATTGGGAAGTAGGGTGTAGCCTGGAGCAAAGGGGGCCTGAGCGGGTACTTCCGACCCTGACACCCTCCCACTGCCCCCAGCCCCTCCCTGTTATGACTTCCACTGCTCTCCTTCACGGCCCGCTGCTCGAACAGACGGGCGACTTCCGGGGCAATGCCCTGCTGCTCACCGGCCCGGCTAGGGTGGGCAAGCGCGACGTGGCTCTGGCAGTCACCGCCCAGCACAACTGCTCGGGCACGCGCGGCATGTACGGCGAGGCGTGTGGAGTATGCCCCTCCTGCCGGGCCTTCGCGGCGGGCGCCCACCCCGACCTCCTGGTCGTCGAGCCCCGCGCCACCACCTCGACCGGCAAGGCCGCACGGCGCAAGGTCATCCCCATCGGCGCGATCCTGGAGGCCCGCGACAAGGGCCGCGAGTACGAGACGCACGTGTTCGAGTTCCTGGAGGTCCGGCCCACCTTCCGCCGCCGCGTGGTGATCGTGGATGGGGCCGAGCACCTCGGGGCGGAGGCGGCGAACGCCCTCCTGAAGCTCGTCGAGGAACCGCCGCACCGGGCGCTGTTCGTCTTCCTCTCTGAGGATGTGCGCGCCGTCATTCCCACCATCGTGAGCCGCAGCGTCCGCCTGAGCGTCACGCCCGCCCCCGACCGCGCCATTGAGCGCACCCTGACCCGGGCGGGCGAAACGCCAGATGCGGAACTCGTTGCCTTCGCCGCCGGGCGGGCCGGGGTGCTGGCCGACCGGGAGGCCGTGCGCGGCACCCTGACCGACGCCGCCGAATTCACCCATGCGCTGAATACCGGCCTGCTGTCCGCCCTGGAGGCTGCCGAGCGGCTGGAGAAGCGCTGGAATGCCGACTGGCACCCCGAGGCGTTGCGCTTCACCTGGCGCACCCTCTCCGCCCACGAGCGCGCCCGCGCGGACGCCGCCCTGGAGGCCCTGCAAACGGCGCTGGAGGCCTACGCCAGCCCCAGCCTGAGCTTCCAGGTCTTCGCCCTCAACCTGCGGGAGGCGCTGGGGGAGGGGTAAGAATCCTCTCGTGTCCCGCCTATCAGTCGGCGGGCGCCGCCACTTCCGCTCGCCGTCCCAGCCACCCGAGCACGAGCAGCACCGGCAGGCGGAGCAGGGCCGAGATGCCCAGCGCCGCGCGCACGCCGAGCAGATTGCCCACGAGCCCCACACCCGGCCCGCCCGCGACCTGTCCCAGGGCGTCGGCCTGGGAGGCGATGGAGAGGACGGTCGCCCGCGTGCGCGGCTCCAGCCCCTGGTTGAGATAGGCCTCGTAGAGCGGCGCGTAGAGGCCGCGCAGTACCCCAAAGGCGAGGAAGGCCGCCAGCGCCCACCCGAACTGCCCGGCAAGCGCGAAGCCCAGCGCGGCCACGGTGCCCAGCCCCCCGGTCCACACCAGCGAGCGCCGGAGGTGCGCCCCGTCCCGCGTGTCCAGGCGCCGCCGCACCGCCTCTGTCAGCACGAGGCCGAGCAGCGTGCCCGCCGCCCCGATCAGGCTGAACCACACGGCAGGTTTGAGGTCCGGCCACCCCGGCCAGGAGAAGCTGCGCAGGAGGTGGAACTCCCACAGTCGGTCGAGGGCCTCGGTGGAGGCGCCGTACAGCACCGCTACCCCGACGAGGGCGAGCAGCACGGGCCGGGTGCGAACCGTTCGCACGCCTCCTAGAAAGGTGCCCCCCATCCCCCGCCCGAGGGGACTCTCCGGGGCATGCCGCTGGAAGGC
The DNA here is from genome assembly GCF_000381345.1 of Deinococcus apachensis DSM 19763. Lineage (NCBI taxonomy): Bacteria > Thermotogati > Deinococcota > Deinococci > Deinococcales > Deinococcaceae > Deinococcus > Deinococcus apachensis. Next base: position 2,822 of record NZ_KB906433.1, read on the forward strand.
CGTCTCGGGCATGACGAGCGCGAGCAGGAGGGCCAGCGTAAGGAGCACCCCGCCCCCCAGGGCGATGGACCAGGCGGGATTCAGGCTGCCCAGCCAGGCGGCGAGCCCGAGCCCAGCGAGGCTCCCCAGCCGCCCGAACTGGGAGCCGCGCACCAAGATCTCGCCTACGCGCGCCTCGCCGACCTCATCGGTGAGCCAGGCGCTCTGGGCACCACTCAGGCACGTGTACCCCAGCGCGGAGACCACCTGCGCCGCGAGCGCCCAGCCCCACGTGCCGCCCAGCACCAGGACGAGCAGGCCCAGCCCCAGGAAGGCGAAGCCCAGGACGACCGAGAGGCGGCGGCTGTACACGTCGGCGAGCACACCCGTGGGAACCTCCAGCACGAAGGCCGAGCATTCGAGCACGGTACCGATCAACACGAGCTGGACGGGGGAGAGGTGCAGCGTCCCCACGAAGTAGAGTGCCTGCACGGTAAAGGCCAGGGCGAAGGCGAGGGAGGAGAGGGCTTCTTGCAGGAAAAAGGCCACAGGGGCCGGAAGTTTCAGAGACATGCAGCTCCGGGGAGAGTCCGTGCCCACATGGGGAATCCGCACGGCAACGAGGAACACACCCTCGTTCGGCCGCTTGGAGCGGGGCCGTCCGAGGAGGCGTAAGTTGTCCTATCGCTGCTGGTCTTGTGGCATGGCGCATCACCCCGAAACGGGATGACCCACCCTAACGCCTTTGGCCCCCGCTCCCATGCGCGAGATGGCCTACTCACACGCGGCCCACCACCGGCCTACACTCCTCCCCATGACGAGGGCGAGACAACACGGCGCCGTGCGGGTGTGGACCCTCCCCACCGGGCCGCTTCAGGAGAATGCGGTGCTGGTGGCGGGGCAAGGCGGCGAGGGCTTTCTCTTCGACCCCGGCGACGAGGCGGAACGGGTGCTGGCGCTCGTGCGAGACGCGGGGGTGACGGTGCGGGGCATCCTGCTCACGCACGCGCATTTCGACCACATCGGGGCGGTGCAGCCCGTGCGGGAGGCGCTGGGCGTGCCGGTGTCCCTCCACCCCGCCGACCTGCCGCTCTACCGGATGGGCGCAGCGTCGGCGGCCCGCTGGAACTTGCCCTTCGTCCAGCCGGAGGCTCCTGAGCACGAGATCACGCAGGGGCAGACCTTTACGGCGGGGGACCTCACCCTGACGGCGCGGGAACTGCCGGGCCACGCGCCGGGGCATGTGGTGTTCGTCGCCCAAACTGGGGAGGCACCGGGCTTTGTCGTGGCGGGGGATACCCTCTTCCAGGGGAGCATTGGGCGCACCGACTTACCGGGCGGGAGCCACCCGCAGCTCATCGCGGGGATCGAGCGGGAGTTGTTGAGGTTGCCGGACGAGACTGCCGTCTACCCCGGCCACGGCCCGGCCACCACCGTCGGGGCCGAGCGACGCACGAATCCCTTCCTGCGCTGACCCCGGCCCTCCCCATTCGGCCAGGAGGCAGCCCGGTGGGCGGGTGCGTTAAGGTCGGGCATGTTGCGGAATTACCGCCTCTGGTGGCACGCGCCCAGGGTCCACGAGCCGGGGGATCAGGCCCGGCGGGTGACCTGGCTGGAACTGTTCTACGACCTGGTGTTCGTGGTGGTGATCTCGCGGCTGGCACACCACCTCGCCGAGCACCCGGACCCGCGCAGCTTTGGGGAATTCCTGCTGCTGTTCGTGCCGGTGTGGTGGGTGTGGTTGAGCATCGCGTACTACAACGAGCGCTTCGAAACCTACGACCTGAGCTTCCGGGTGCTCACCTTTTTTCAAATGCTGGTGGTCGCCGTGATGGCCGCGAATGCCGAGTATGGGTTGGGGAAGACCGCCACTGGCTTCGCGCTCTCGTATGCGTCGGCGCGGCTGCTGATCGTGCTGATGTGGTGGCGGGCGGGGCGGCACAACCCGCAGGCGCGGCCCGTCACCGACCTGTACGTGCGGAACTTCAGTGTCTCGGTGGGGCTGTGGGGCATCGCGGCCTTTCTCACCGGCCCGGAGGCGCTGGCCCTCAAGGGGGCGGGCCTCCTGATCGACCTGTTCACGCCGCTGCTGACGCTGGCCGATCAGCGCCGGGCCTTTCCCGCCTCGGCGCGCAAGTTGCCCGAACGCTTCGGGCTGTTCGTGATCATTGTGCTGGGCGAGAGCCTGGTGGGGGTCGTGAACGGGCTGGCCGACGTGGAGCGGGCGGACGCCGTGACGCTGCTGCGCTTCGTGCTGGGCTTTCTGCTCGGCTTCGGACTGTGGTGGGTGTACTTCGACTTCATCGGCCGCCGCGAGCCCGACTCACAGGACCGCTGGCGCTTTTTCGCCTGGTCGTACCTGCACCTGCCGCTGGTGATCGGCATCACGCTGGTCGGGGCGATGGTGCAGCACGCGGTTGCGGTCCAGGCGGACGTGCAGCCGGGCGTGCGCTGGCTGCTGGCCGGGGGCTTCGCCCTGTACTATGCCGCCTGCGCCGGGCTGGAATTCACCCTCGAACCCGACGATCCCCCGCTTGTCCGCCTGGGGCAGATCGTCCCCCTGCGGCTGCTGACGGCGGGGGCCGCGCTGGCCCTGCCCCTTGTGCTCCACACCGTGTCCGGCCTGGTGCTGGGCCTGATCGCCCTGCACGTCGTCCACATGGTGGTGGGGTTGCGCGCCTGGTTCGGTAGTGCGAACGCGGGGCGGTCCGACGTGCATTGAGCCCACCTGTATGGGTCCTCCGTCCACCTTTCCGTCCACCGCCGGGTTTACGCTGTAGCCATGGCTCTCCACCGCGACTTCTCCGCCCCTCTCCTCCGCCCATGCCCGGCGTAAAGGGTGCGCTGGGTACTGCGCTCGACGGTGCCCTGACCGATCTCAGCTACAGCACGAACACGGCGAACGCGCTGATCCACCTCTACCGCGCCGAGGTGGGCAAGATGACCGCCTACCGCCAGCGCCTGGACATGACGACCAACTGGTCGGTGGTGACGACGGCGGGCCTGGCCTCGTTCGCCCTGGGAAGCCCCAACAACAGCCACGCCACCTTCCTCTTCGCCATGTTCATGAACTACTTCTTCCTGCGGCTGGAGGCCCGGCGTTTCCGCATCTACGAGATCGCCCACCACCGCGTCCGCATCATGGAGCGCTTCTTTTTCCCCGCCATGCTGGGGGACCGGGTGGACCCCGGCTGGCACCAACTCCTGCTGGCGGAACTGAGCAAGCCGCGTAGCCCGATGAGCAGGCTGGACGCCCTGGGGTGGCGGCTGAACCGCAACTACCTGTGGATCTACGCGGGGGTGCTGCTGGGATGGTTCGCCAAGCTGGATATGGACCAGCCCAAGGGCTGGGTGCTGGAATTTCCCGACGCCCTGTCGCTGGCCGATATCGGCAGCTTTCCCGGCTGGCTGGTCTTTCTGGGCGTGTTCGTGTTCTACGGCTTCCTGATCGGCCTCGCCATCCGCGCCGCCCGCACCTACCCGTTGGAGGAAGGGTAAGAGGGGAGGGGTGGGCGCACGTCCTGCTGGCCTCTTCGCACCTGCTCCTCCCGCCAGAGCTGCACGCCCACCAGCAGCAGGGCCTGTCCGGGCAGGCTCCAGAGGTACAGACGGGGCCGTTTCAAGACCAGGCAGACGCCCAAGGCGAGCAGTTGAGTGCTCAGGCCGAGGTTCACCGCAACCTGGTTGATGGAGCGGGGCGTGTAGGCGAGGCGGTCGGCGGGGGTCGGTTCTCCTCCAGCCGCGGCCCACAGCCGACGCTCAAAGAGTGCGCCCAGCACCCGCTCCTGCGGCGTGAAGTACAGGGCGTAGGCGAGCTTCAGGGCCGCGAGGACGCGGGGATCGTCCCCGGCCTGGGCGGGAGGGTCGCGGAAGACCTCGCCCCGGGCCGCCCGGTGGTCCCGTTCCCACAGGTAATCCACACTCAGGATCAGGCTTTGCAGCAGGGTGAGGGGAAGGCCCCAGCGCCCCGCCAACCCGACAAGGACAGCGGCGTTGACGATCACGTCCCCCTCCGAGTCGAGGTAGCGGCCCGTCTCGGTCGTCTGCCCGGTCGCGCGAGCGAGCTGCCCGTCGAGGTTGTCGAGCAGGGTCTTGACCTGGAGGAGCAGGGCGGGGGTCACCCGGTGCCCGCGCCGCAGCAGGACGCCGGTGAACACGCCCAGCGCCGTGTGCGTCAGCACCACGTGGAGGGGGTTGACCTGGCGGCGGGCGAGCGGCGGCACCAGCCGCTGTGCCATGGGCCGGAAGAGGCTTTCAGCGGCCCACTCGCGGGCGGGGCGGGCCTTGCCGTGCGTCACCCCGCTACCGTCGCCCGGCCCCGCCGCGCGGCGGACCCTTGCGAACGCCCGCGAAGCGGTTGCGCTCCTTGCGGCGCTCGGCGCTCGTCAGGCCCTTCTTGTCCCGGGGCGCCCCGCCCGCGCGGCCCGGCACGGCCCGCCCCGGCACGAAGGAGTCCACCGTCAGGAAGCGGAACAGCGGGATATACAGCAGCAGGACGAAGATCAGGGTGCCCCACCAGGTATCCAGGTACGGCCCCAGCCCGAAGGCCCGCAGCACGGCCGACAGCACCGTGGCAAGCACGGTGAAGAGCAGCACCCGGACCAGCAGCCGCAAGAGCTTGGGCCGTGTGAAACCCGGCGTGGGATCAGGCGTGACGAGCCAGTGCCAGAACCTCATGCGTCCGCCTCGCCAGCAGCGGGGCGGGCGGCTGCCCCCAGCGTCACCCGGTCGCGGAAGGCCGTCACCTCCGGCCACTCGGTCTGCCCGGCGTCCACGTCGATCACGAGCGCGGGCTTGTGCGTTCCCCGGGCCAGGCGCTCCAGTACCCGCCGGTGCGCGGCGTCGCGGGCGGGCGCGGTGAGCAGGACACCCCGCACGGCGCTCTTGCCCTCCAGCAGCCTCAGGGCGCCGAAGAGTTCCCTTTCCCCGGCCGGAGCCGTCTCCGCCCGCTCCATCCGCTCGCCCCGGGCCGCCACCTGCGAGGCGGGCAGGTCTGGCGAGTAGACGCCGTGGAGGCCCACCTCTTCCAGCGCTGCCCGCAGCCCCACGCTCAGGTCCGGGTCGCCCAGCAACGCCCGTGGGCCGATCACGGCAACGGTCACGCGTGAGCCGCGGCTGAGCGTCGGCATCTCCTCGCGTCCCCCCACCGCCAGCGGTTTGACGCGCTCCAGGGCCAGCCGCACCCGGCCCGGGTTGCGGGTCAATTGTTGACCCAGCTCCAGCGCCGCCGCCGTCATCTCCGGCCCGCCGTCGGGCAGGGCGATGAGCTGGGGCAGGCCGCTGAGGCGCCGGGGCAGCAGCTCCGTCAGAGCCTCGCCCCAGGGGTCATCGCGCACGGGCGCTGTCTGCAGGATCAGCACTGCGTCCACCCGCCCCAGTTCGAGCACCCGCCCCAGCGCGAGCTGCACCTGCACGGGTTCGTCCGGCAGACTCGCCTGGCCCAGCTCCCACGCCTCGTGGGCGGGGAGGGCGGGCTGCGCCACCTCCACCCCGAGTTCCTTGAGAAACGCCGCCCAGTACCGCCCGTAACGGGCGCCCAGCACATCCAGCAGACCGACCTTCATTCCACGCAGTGTATAGGCCCGGCGGCCCGGGACAGGGAGACGCCACCCTTTCCCCTATCCTGCCGGGCATGACCCCCACCCTGCCCGAGTCCCTGCGCCGCGTGCTGCCCGCCGCCCGCTGGGAAAGCGTCACCCATGGCGAGAGCGGGGCGGGCGTGTGGCGCAGTCAGCGGTACGTGGTGAAGGTGCAGGAGCGCGGTGGACGGCCTGTTACCACCCTCCTCCAGGAGCGCGAGCGGCTGCGCTGGTTCCGGAGCCGGGTGCCCGTGCCCGCCGTGGTCGGCTACGAGGTGACGGAAACGCACGAGTACCTCGCCATGACCCGCCTGCCGGGCATCCCCATGAGTGACCCCGATGCCCTGCTCCACCCGGAGCGCGTCACCGATCTCCTGGCCCGCGCGTTGCGCGAACTGCACGCCCTGCCGGTACGTGAGTGCCCCTTCAACATGACCCTGCCCGTCACCCTGCGCCTGGCCCGCGAGCAGGTCGAAGCGGGGTTGGTAGACGAGGCCGACTTCGACGACGAGCGGCAGGGCTGGACCGCCGCTGAGGTCTGGAACGAGTTGGTGCGGACTCGCCCCACCCGGGAGGATGTGGTCGTCACCCACGGCGACCCCTGCCTCCCCAACCTGATCCTGAACGGCGAGTACGTGGAGGGCTTCATCGACGTGGGGCGCGCGGGCCTGGCCGACCGCCACGCCGACCTCGCCCTGACGTACCGTAGCCTCATTCGCAACATCGACCAGGACCACGCCGAGCTCTTCCTCGACCTGTACGGGCGGGCGTTTGTGGATGAGGGCAAGCTGGCGTATTACCGGCTGCTGGACGAGTTGTTCTGACCTGACAAGGGGGCCAGGCTTCCTTTCCCTTCCCCCGGGGGCATTCGCGCATCTTGAGGGACTCGCAGGTGGAGAAGAGGTCATTCCGCCCGGGTAGCTCCTCTTCCCGGCGCCGGGCGCCAACCCTCTCCTGCAAGGGGAGAAGGTCGGGTAATCCTCTCCCTGGAAACGACCTCAGTTGTTCCCGTCCCCTCCCGCCCCCGCGGACAGAGTCCTGGGTCAACTGCCGTCTCGCCTACCGGGCGCCGCCCCACCCCATGCTCTACTGCCCGTCGTGCGTGCCCTGTCGCTCCTCGTGACCCGTCGGCCCTGGCTGGTGCTGCTGCTGTGGGCGCTGCTCGCGCTGCTCAGCGCCTACCCGGCCTCGCTCGCCCCGAAAAATCTCAGTGCCAACCCTGGAGAACTGAAGGACGCGGAGAGTACCCGCGTCACGGCCCTGCTGCGCGAGCGTTTCGGAGAGAGGGACACGAATACAGCCCTGCTGGTCGCGCGTCTGAGGCCGCCCCTCTCCACCACCCAGGGCCGGGCCGTCTACGACCGTTTCGTGACGGGTCTGGAGTCGGTTCCAGGTGTAACGCGCGTGCTGCGGGCGGAGGCGCAGGGGACCGTGCCCACCCTTAGCCCAGACGGCACCCTGGCCCTGACCGTCGCGCAGATTCCGCTGCGGGAGGGGGCGAGTGGGGCGCTGGCCCGGGTGCGCGCCTACGCCGAACGGGCAGAGCGGGAGGCTGGGGGGAATCGGCTGGACGTGCGCGTGACGGGCGGGCAGGCCATCGCGGACGACTTCACAGCCTTTGCCGAGGGGGACACCAAACGCAGTGAGTTCGCCGCGCTGCCCCTCACCGCGCTCGTGCTGCTGGGCGTCTTCGGGGCGCTCGTCGCTACCGGGCTGCCGCTGGCGGTGGGCGTGCTGAGCATCACCGTGGCGATGGCGGGCGTGTACGGCCTGACCCGCGTGACTGAGGTCTCCACCTTCGCCCAGAGCGTGATCACCATGCTGGGGCTGGGGGCGGGGATCGACTACGCCCTCCTGATGGTCAACCGCTTCCGCGAGGAGCTGGCGCGGGACGGGAACTCGCGGGCGGCGGCGGCCAGGACGGTCCTTACCGCCGGGCGCAGTGTGCTGTTCAGTGGCCTGACGGTCGCCATAGCGATGGCCGCCCTGATCCTCCCACCCATCGCCTTCGTGCGCTCAATGGGGCTGGGGGGCGTCCTCGCCGTGCTCCTCACCGTGCTGGCCAGCGTGACCGCGCTGCCCGCCCTACTGGCCCTGCTGGGTGAGCGGGTAAATAGCCCGCGCGCGCTGCGGCTGACCTGGAGCCAGGCCGCGGGGGCCTCCGGGGCGTGGACCGCCTTCGCCCGGCGCGTGACGGCGCGGCCCTGGCTGGCGGTGATCCTGAGCACCCTCTTCCTGCTGGCGCTCGCCCTGCCCGCCCTGGACATGAGGACCGGGTACGCGGGCGCCTGGGGCCTCACCCCCGGGGTGGAGAGCCGCGACGCCCTGGCCGATGTGCGCGACCTGGGGGCGGGCGGCCTCCTCAGCCAGTTCGAGGTGATTCTCGATTTGGGCGGTGAGCGGTACGGCCCGGAGGACCGCGCCCGTTTTCAACAGGTGGTGGACGACCTGCGTTCCTTGCCCGGCGTGCGAACCGTCGTCAGCCCCTTCCTCACCCCCGCTGACTTGGCCGGGGATGTTGGAGGGGGCGGGACAGACACGCTGGGGACCCTGAGCCTCCTCACCCGCCGCTCCTTCAGCGGGGACCGGACCCTGCTGAGAGTGACCGTCGTGCCGGATACCTACTTGCGTGCCGATCAGATCGACTCTTTCGAGGCGAGACTGCGGCAGACCCTTACGCGGAGCGGCTTCCGCTTCCTGCTGGGCGGTGCCCCAGTTGGCGAGCGCGAGTTCAGCCACGCGATCACGGACGCGCTGCCCGCCGCCGTCCTCACCGTCTTCGGGGCGACCTTCCTGCTGCTGACGGTCGCGTTTCGCAGCCTGCTCGTGCCCCTCAAGAGCATCATGATGAATGCGCTGACGGTTGGCGCGGCGTACGGGGTTGTCACGCTCGTCGTGCAGGAGGGCTTCCTCGCTGGGCCGCTCGGCATTCCGCGCGACGTGGGCGTGCTTGACTCCAGCCTGCCCCTGATCCTCTTCGCGGTGCTGTTCGGCCTGAGCATGGATTACGAGATCTTCCTGCTCTCCCGCGTGCAGGAGGAGGTGCTGCGCGGTCACCCCAACGACGAGGCGGTGGTTCTGGCCGTGGGCCGCACCGCCCGCATCATCACGTCAGCGGCCCTGATCATGTTCATCGTGTTCTGCGCCTTCGTCGTAGGACGCGTCGTTGCCAACAAGAGCATTGGCCTGGGGCTGGCGGTCGCGGTGATCCTGGACGCCACGCTCGTCCGGCTCGTCCTGGTGCCTGCGTTCCTGAGAATTGCCGGGCGCTGGAATTGGTGGCTGCCGGGGTGGTTGGGCCGCCGGATGCCGCGGCTCCGGGTGGAACACTGAGGGGTGGGAAAGATAGCCGTCAGACTGGAGGAGTTCAATGATGAAGAGTTCCTTCAGACCCTGGGGAATTCTCCCGGAGGCAAAATGCTCACCGTCCATCTCCACCTTTGCAACGGCGACGTTATTACCATTCCCATGACCCGCTCCCAGCGGGACCGGCTGGGCCGCACGCTGAATCAGGCTGTCCTTCCCGTCACGCCCTTCGAGGCCACGGTAGATGGCGCTGATCTCTCGATCCCGTGGCGCTCCATTGCCTACCTGTCCTCTCCTGCCCAGCCGCACGCCGAGTTGCTTTCGGGCCAGGCCGCGGATTAAAGACCTTGCCCCTTCCGCCCCGCTTCGGCGGGGTTTTCGCTTGCCCTCCCGGCCTTCAGTCCTCCACGGTGGAGCCGGGCCGGTATGCCTCCACCACCGTGCCCTGCGTGTCGATGGGCAGGTCGAGCACCCGCCCGGTCAGCCCGTTCTTGGTCATCACTCCGTGCAGGTAACGGTGCAGCCGAGCGGTGCTCTCCCGCGTGTCGTGGAAGCACAGCACGGTCGGCCCCGCCCCGCTCAGCGCCGCGCCCAGGGCCCCGTACCGATGCGCCTCCTCCAGAATGTCGCTCAGGCCGGGCACGAGCGGCGCCCGCCAGATCTGGTGGATGTAATCCTGCATCGCGTGCCGCAGCAGGTCGAGGCGGCCCTGCGAGAGGGCGGCGGCCAGCAACGCCGCGTGCGAGAGGGCGTGGACGGCGTCGGCCCGGCTGTATTCCTTGGGGAGGACGGCCCGCGCCTTGCTCGTGGACAGCTCGAAGTCGGGGATCAGCACCGTCACGCCCAAGTTCGCCGGGGGGTCCAGCCGGACGTAGTGCGTGCCCAGCTTGTCGAGCGTGGCGACCACGATGCCGCCGAAAAGGGCTGGGGCCACGTTGTCCGGGTGCCCCTCCTCCCGTGCGGCCACGTCGAGCACCTCCTCGTGGCTCAAGGGGCGCCCCAACAACTCATTGCCCGCCACGATCCCCGCCACAAGGGCGGCGGCGCTGCTCCCGAGTCCCCGGGCCAGCGGCACCTCCGTCTCGATCTCGATAAGGGCAGGGGGAAGGGGGCGACGCGCCCGCCGGGCTGCCAGCTCCATTGCCCGGTACACGTAGTTGCTCTCGTCCGCAGGGGTGCCCTCCAGCTCCGGCCCCAGCGGCACGACCTGGGTCACCTCCTGTGACGTCACCCTCAACGTGGTGTAGAGGGGCACGCTCAGCCCCAGGCTGTCGAACCCGGGGCCGAGGTTCGCGCTCGACGCAGGGGCGCGGACGGTGAAGGGAGTCATCGGGCGACTCCGGGAGACAGGGGCAGGAGGCGGAAGGCCAAGGGCCAGCAAAAGCCCACGCTTCGGACAGCCATCCGCCTTCTGCTTTCTGCCATCGGCCCTCTCAAAGAATGCTCTCCAGCACCCGCTCCATGTGCGCCTCGACAGCCCGCGGGGCCTCGACCGAGCGCAGCGCCGCGTCAGGATCCTTCAGGCCGTTGCCGGTCAGCACGGCGATGACTGTCTGGCCCGGCTCCAGCCTCCCGGCCGCATGCAACTTCAGCAGTCCCGCAATCGGGGTGGCACTCGCCGGTTCGCAGAATACGCCCTCGGCGGCCACCAGGTTGTAGGCATGCATGATTTCCTCGTCGGAGGCCATGTCGAAGAGGCCCCCCGACTCGCGCACGGCGGCCCGGGCCAGGTCCGCACTCGCCGGGTTCCCAATGCGGATGGCGGTGGCGAGGGTCTGCGGCTCGTCCACGATGGCGTCCCGCACGAAGGGGGCCGCCCCCTCGGCCTGGAAGCCCCACATTCGGGGAAGGTTGCCGCTCTTTCCGGCCTCCCGGTACTCCCGGAAGCCCATCCAGTACGCGCTGATGTTCCCCGCGTTGCCCACCGGGATGGCGAGGAGGTCCGGTGCCCCGCCCAGCACGTCCACGATCTCGAAGGCGCCCGTCTTCTGCCCCTGGAGGCGGTAGGGATTGACCGAATTCACGAGGGCGATGGGATGCTCGGCGCTGATCTGCCGTACGAGTTTCAGCGCGGCGTCGAAGTTCCCGTTGATCGCCACGATCCTCGCCCCGTATGCCAACGCCTGCGCGAGCTTGCCTAGGGCGATGTTCCCGTCGGGAATCAGGACGATGCACTTCAACCCGGCGCGGGCGGCGTAAGCGGCGGCGGCGGCACTGGTATTCCCGGTGCTCGCGCAGATGATCGTGTCCGCCCCATCCTCGACTGCCTTGGCAACCGCCATCACCATGCCCCGGTCCTTGAAGCTGCCAGTGGGGTTGAGCCCCTCGTACTTCAGGTACAGGTCCACGCCCAGGCGCTTGCTGAGCTTCGGTGCCGGAATGAGGGGCGTATTCCCCTCATGCAGGGTCAGGGGAGGCGTCCGGTCGGTGACGGGCAGGTACTCGCGGTAGCGTTCGATCAGTCCGGGCATGCGGGATTCCTCCGTGCCGCCCCGGGACCTCCCGGAACGGTCAAGTCGGCCCATGCTACCGGGCGACTCCACGCGGGGCTTGGCAGAGGTAAGACAGGTCCACTGTCCGTCAGCTCACCGTCAGAGATGAGGGCGTCACCGCCCTTTTCTAGAGCGGGAACTTAAGGGGAATTAGCGGGACATCCATCCCGTCTTTGCTCTGCCTTGAAAAGGTGATGGGCTACACACTGGACGAGGGCACAGAGTCTCATTGTGCCATCACAACGAGGAGCAAGTCGTTGGAACTCAACGTCCTGGAGGTCAAAATATGAGTTGGATCATCCTGATTCTGGTGGGTGCGCTGTGCGGCTGGCTCGCAAGCCTGATCATGAAGACCGACGCCCAGCAGGGCGCGGTGGCGAACATCCTGATCGGCATCGTGGGCGCGCTGCTGGCGCAGTGGCTCTTCGGCAGCCTGCTGGGCATCGGCGGCGCCAACGCGGCGGGCAACGGCTTCAGCTTCTGGAGCATCATCTGGGGCATTGTCGGCAGCGTGATTCTGATCGCCATCCTTAAGGCCCTGCGCGTTCTGCGCTGACCCTGTTCTTCTCGAGGCCGAATTCCCCAGCGGGAGTTCGGTCTTTTTCTGTGGTGGGCACTCCCTCTTGCGCCCCAGTCCCGTGTGCTACAGTTGGAAGGCTTGCCTGATCCCGCTGGCGTGGCACTGGCCCTCTGTGGTCACCGCCCCCGGTAGAACTGCCGGTCAGGCTCAAGAAGGAGTGCGAACATGTCCAGAGTGTGCGAAGTGTGCGGTAAGGGGCCCATCGTGGTCAATTCGGTAATTCGCCGCGGCAAGGCCCGCCGCGAGGGTGGCGTCGGCCGCAAGGTGACGGGCATCAGCAAGCGGGTCCAGAAGCCCAACCTCCAGCCCCTGACGGTCACCCGCGGCGGCGTTTCCGTGCGGATGCGCGTCTGCACCAAGTGCCGCAAGAACCTGATCTGAAGCCGGAACAATGGGAGCGCCCCTGTCCTGACCAGATGGGGGCGCCCGCTTTTATATGCTGGCGGGCTTTACGAAGTCCGGCTTTTCGCCCCACGTTCACCCCGTAGGCTGGCGATCAGCAGCAGCAGGGTGCCCACCACCACGCAGGAGTCCGCCAGGTTAAAGATTGGGAAGTTCCCCGCGCGCAGGGCCTGGGTGATCAGGCTCAGGGGCGGCGCGTGGAACATGTCCGTGACCCGGCCGAAACGCAGGCCGTCGATGGTATTCCCGATGGCCCCCGCCGCGATCATGCTCAGTACGACCGTCAGAAAGCGGCTCTGGGGCCGCACGACTACGTAGACCAGGATACCCAGCCCGACCAGCAGGCGCCCCACGGCGAGCGGCACGGCTGACCCTGAGAACAGGCTCCAGGCCGCCCCGGTGTTGAAGGTCAGTACCCAATCCAGTACTCCCGGAATCAGGGGGATGGGCGCAGCGCCCTCCGTCAGATGAGCCAGCGCCCAGGCCTTGAGGGCCTGATCGGCGGCGACCAGCAGGGCGGCGATCAGCAGCGGCACCCAGGCGGGGAAAGTTCGCTGACGTTCGAGGAGGGTGGGCACGCCGCGCAGTATAGGGAGCGGCCGAGCTGGGACATGTCACATTGTCCCCGTCCCGCCAGCCGACAATGAGGCCATGGCGAATGTGGAATCCTTCGATCTCGACCACACCAAGGTCCAAGCCCCCTACGTCCGGCTGGCGGGCGTCAAGACCACCCCGCGCGGCGACAGCATCAGCAAGTACGACCTGCGCCTGCTCCAACCCAACCGCGGCGCGATTGAACCGGCGGCCCTCCACACCCTGGAACACCTCCTCGCCGGTTACCTGCGCGACCACCTTCAGAACGTGGTGGACGTGTCCCCGATGGGCTGCCGCACAGGCATGTATATGGCCGTCATCGGCGAGCCGGACGAGGAGGGCGTCCTCCGCGCCTTCGAGGCTGCTCTGCGCGACACCGAGGCCCATGACCGCCTCATTCCCGGTGTCAGCGAGCTGGAATGCGGCAACTACCGCGACCACGATTTGGAGGCCGCCCGCCAGCACGCACGTGAAGCCCTGTCCCAGGGCCTCAAGGTGCAGGAGACGATCTTGCTGGAGCGCTGAAGCCCCCGAGGTTCCCTAGGTCCCCGGCGTTTTTGCTGGGGTGTTTCTTGCTGATAAGGAGGATGTTCCAGGGAGCCAAGAAATCGCCCCGGGGCAGGGGTTGACAGCCTGGCGAGTGGCCTGTATCTTTTCTGAGCCTCGGTTGAGGCGAGCAGCATGACAAGCGAAGGACGTGCGAGAAACGCGTAACAATACCCTCCTGTAGAGGAGGGGTTGAAGGAAGGGTCAAGATAGCAAGGGTCCACGGTGGATGCCCAGGCACTGGAGCCGAAGAAGGACGCGCTTACCTGCGAAAAGCCCCGACGAGCCGGAGAGCGGCATTGACTCGGGGGTGTCCGAATGGGGAAACCCACCTCGCAAGAGGTACTCCTGAAAGGG
>NZ_KB906434.1 GCF_000381345.1 Deinococcus apachensis DSM 19763
GGGCGATGCGATTGCTCGATCAAGTTGTTCCACCGTTCCGTTGAGGCCACTCGAATATGCCCTACCTGCTGCAGCACTGGAAGTTCCCGAATCGCTGCACCGTAACTCCAGAGCTGGTCGGTGTGAATGACTTCTGGCGTGGCGTCCTCACCAAGGAGCCGAGTGAAGAACACACGGGCCGCCTGCGTGTCCCGGTGCGGCTGAAGCAGGACGTCGAGCACCGCCCCGTGCTGATCCACCGCACGCCACAGCCAATGTTTGGTTCCTCCGACAGACACGCACACTTCGTCGAGATACCAGCGCGAACCTCGACGGGGTTCGCGCTGCCGCAATTCTTCCGTGAGCAACGGAGAGAACTTGATGTTCCACTGCCGCACGGTCTCGAGACTGACCATGATGCCGCGCTCATGGAGGAGTTCTTGGACATCCCGCTGGCTCAGCGGGAGACGGTGGTACAGCCACAGGGCGTGGCCGATGATGCTCAGGGGAAAACGGTGGCGGTACGGCTTCCGACCAGACACAACTCAGCAGCCTACCCGGTTTAACTTGCCAGAACCGGCCCTCCAGCGCTCGTTTCGTCGCCTGCAAGCTGTACCCAAGGGAGAACGCCGCCAATGACGTTCTTCGGTTCACCACGCTAGCGGCGAGCGCTGATCTGCTGGACCGCCCAGCCATTGCCGTCAGGATCGTTGAAGAAGAGAAAGCCGACGTTGTCGAGGTCTTCCCCCGGTTGGGCCGGGCGTGCCCCGGTCGGCCCGAGCACCTGGATCTCGCCGACCTCCACGTGGCGTTCGAGGAGCTGGGTCCTCGCGGCCCGCAGGTCCCGCACCACCAGTTGCAGCCCCTGAAGTGAGCCCGGGCGCATGGACGACAGTCCCGTGCCCACGACGATGGAACACCCGGACCCCGGTGGGGTGAGCTGTACGATCCGGCGGGTCTCGCTCACCCTCGTGTCGTGATCCACCGCGAAGCCGAGGCCATCGGCGTAGAAGGCGCGGGCGCGCTCCACGTCGCTCACCGGCACCACCACGACCTCCAGCGTCCAGTCCATCAGCCCTCCATCAATGTCTGAATGACCTTCTCCACGCGCCGCTGACGGGTTTCGGGGTTCATGGTGCCCTCCACTGCCAGGACATGCTGGCGTTGTCGACTGTAGGAGAGCTGTCCGAAGCGCTCCAGGGCCGTGAGGTTGGCGTTCAGCGCCCCTTGCAGGTCGTCCGGCACCTCGACCTCGCGGGATTCAGTGTCCACTTGCAGGGTCACGCTCACATGATCGCCTGCCTGAACTCCGGCGCCCTGACGGTGCTCGGCACTGACAGGCCCCATGAACCCGCCGCCAATGACGGCCACGGTGCTGGGGTAGGTATAACTGTTCAGGGTCACCTTCACCGCTGGCTTCTTCCCAGTACCCAGGGCTGCGACAACCTCCGGAGGCACCTCGATGCCGGTGGCCGTTTGACGTTCCTGTCTCAGGGTCGTTTCTAAGCTGGGCATGCGTCTCCTTTACGGGGCGTCCAGAAAAGCGGTGGCGGGGGGCAGCAATCGGGGCGACTGCAGGATGCCATAGTGGGTTCCACCGGGGAGGGTAGCAAGGCGGTGCGCCATTCGGCCAGAGCCGTCTCAGCCCGCGTCCTGCAGGCCACCCCCAGCATTGCGAAGAACCCGGTGGCGTGAGCAGGCGCAAAACTGTCGGCGTCCGCGGCGACGATCAGGGTCGGATTCTGGAACCCGCGCAGTTCGTCGGCCCAGTCGTGCCAACGATGCATACCAAGCGGCCCGCCTGATCTCTGAGGCGGGCCGCAGCAAGTGGAGCTAGGTTCAGGGTTTAGGAAAGCGGTCGAGGCGGCTCAGCGCGTCGATCTCGTACGGGGCGAGGGCGCGGGAGTAGAAGCGCAGGTCGTCGAAGGCGCCGTAGTAGGGGCTGCTCCCCGCATTGTTGTTCGAGCCGCCCTGGGCGTCGGCCACCGTCCAGGCGTTGTTGGTGGACAGGGCGTACGTCTCGCCCCGGGTCAGGGTGCCGACCGCTTGGCCGTCACGGTACAGCGTGAGGGTCGTGCTGCCCGTGTTCAGGGTGACCACCGCCGCGTAGTGCGTCCACCGGGTCGTCGAGATGGGCTGGGAATCGGTGACCCTCAGGTCGCCCACGCTGGAACCCGCGTTCGTGCCCGCCAGGGCGAAGCTGACCCGCCCGCTGGTGCCAGCGTGCCCGTTCACCGAGCCGAGGTACGCGGCGGCGGCCCCGCCCCGCTGCCCCACCAGCCAACTGTCCTGGCCCACGTGGTCGGCGTCGGGCTTGATCCAGAAGCTCACCGTCAGGGGCGCGCGCACGTTCAGGCTTGACGAGGTCGTCATGCCTCCGGACGCGCTGCCCCCGCAGCCAGCGGGGCCAGGCCCGTTGAACAGGGTCGCTTGCCCAGTCACGCCCCAGCGGTCCGTCACGCCCGCGTAGCAGCCGTTTCCGGCCAAGTTGCCCCCGAGGTTGCTCGGGCCAAGGTCGCGTGCCGAGTTGTCGAGGACGTAGTGGGCTTTCAATTCGGTGCCGAAGTGGGTCACGTCGGCGCCGCGGGACAGCGCCTCGCTCGTCAGCCCGGCCGCGTCGGTGGCGCGCACGCGGACAGTGTAGTGGCCGCTGGCCGCGTAGTCGTGGGAGACGCCGAAGGTGCCCGCGCCCGCCGCCACGGTGCTCGGGGCGCTGCCGTCACCCCAGTCGACGAGGACCGACTTCAGGTTGCCGTTGGCGTCGCTCGCGGTGCCGCTCACGCTCAGGCGCTCGGGGGTACCCACCGTGCCCGCCACCAGGGTCAGGCCCGTGACCACCGGGGCCACGTTGGATGTGACCGTCGGGTCGAGCGGCTTGGGATCCGTCTTGTCGCCGTCGCCGTCCCGGTCGGTGTCCGGGTTCTGGGGATCGGTGCCCGCGGTCTTCTCCTGGGCGTCGGCCAGCCCGTCGCCGTCGGTGTCCTTCACCGCTGGGTTGGCGTACACGCGGCGGGGGTAGCCCTTCACCGTCCCGGCGGTCACCACGTCCCAGCCTACCTTGGCCTCCTGGAAATCGGTGAGCCCGTCGCCGTCGGTGTCGGCCTTCGCGTCGTCGGTGCCGTACAGGTACTCGTCACTCGACAGCAGCCCGTCTTGGTCACGGTCTTGCAGGCGCACGAGGCGGATCTCGCTGTTCTGGGTGAGCACGATGTCGCCGAAGCCCGTGCCCGGGGCGATGTTCAGGTTGCTGGACCCGATGGCCGCCCACAACGAGTGGTCGGCCGCCCCGCTCGTCACGTCGCCCGTGAAGGCCGGGCCGTTGTCGCGCAGGGTCTTGAGCACCGGCACGCCTCCAGTCCCGGTGGAGGTGGTGTAGGGCAGCTTCAGGATGTCCCCCAGCACCTTGGAGAGCCGCACGCCCGCAATCTGGCCTCCCGCGCGCTGCACATTGGTGGCGACCCGCTGGCGCACGATGTCGCCGTTCCCATAGTCGATCACTACCAGGGCGGTCTGGGCATTCGTGGTTTCCCTGAGGAATTCGAAGTTGCGCCCCGCCTCGTCCAGCAGGTTGTAGGAACTGAATTCGAACAGCAGGTCCTGGGGCCGCCCCATCAGGGCGAGCGCCTCGTCGGACGTCAGGTCCAGCGACGCCCCCAGGGTCCCGGTGGCCTGGCCGCTGCTCAGCGCCACGCCGCCCCCCACGCTGGCCCCCGTCATCGTGCCCAGCACCACGTAGCGGCCCGGATTGGCCGGGTCGCGCCGCAGGGCGGTGACCTGGAGGTCGGTCAGGTTAAAGGACACGTCGCCCGCGTTCCTCACCTGGAAGCCCACCGTCAACTTGCCGCCCGACAGGGTGGTGCTGGCCCCGCTGCTCTCCGAGAGGGCGTCCTCCGCGGTCTTCTGGGCGCTGCTCACCGACCCAGTGGTGTAGGCGGCGGTCTTCTCGTAGCCGTAGCCAGCGGTGGCCGTGACGGAGGCGCTGACCTTGGCGTTGAAGCCGTCGGTGCCGCCGCTCACCTCCGCTCCCACGGTCGCGCTCAGCTCGGCGCTCACCCGCTGGGTCTGGGTGTCGGTGGCGCTGCGGCTGTCCTGGGTGCCCAGCGCCAGGGACGCGGTGTGCGTGACGTTCTTGGAGCTGTCCTGGGTGTTCACGACGTTCAGGCTGATGCTGGGCGCGGTGGCGACCGACAGTTCCAGGCGCGGCGTGTTGGCGATCAGGGGGTGGTACGCGCCGCCACGGTCGATGATCTCGGTGTAGTCGCTGTACTTGTCCCCGTCGGTGTCGCTCAGGGTGGGCGAGGTGCCGTAGGTGTTCACCTCCTGCCCGTCGAACAACGCCGGGTTCCCCTGCGCGTCCCCGTCCGAGTCACGGTCGTTCGGCTTGCTGGCCCAGACGTTGACCTCGTCCTTGTCGCTCAGCCCGTCGTCGTCGGTGTCCGCCTTGGTGGGATCGGTGAACAGCGCCCGCTCCTGGCCGTCGCTCAGCCCGTCGTTGTCAGTGTCCGTCCTCACCGGGTCGCTCGTGACGTGATAGGTCTTCTTCTCGACCCCCGCCTCCTTGATCGTCACGTCGTAGCCCGCCACCTCGGCGGCATCGGAGATACCGTCCCCGTCGGTGTCCGCACCGACCGCGCTCGGGACAGCCTGGACCTCGGGCGCGTAGTCGCTCTCGCCAGCAGCGGTCTTGACCTTGAGGCGGTACACATAGGTCGTGCCAGCCGTCAGGCCCTTGTCCTCGTGGCCCGTCGCCGTCCCGGCCGGGGTGGCGACCGCCGCGAAGGCTCCGCTCCCCGTCTTGCGTTCCAGCACGTACCCCGCAGCCCCCGTCACCGCGTCCCAACCGAGCGTGACGCTCGACGCGCTGCTCGCAGTGACCCTGAAATGGGTGGGCGCGGCCACGGCGCCGGGTTGGGGGGTGGGCGCCGGGGTCGGGGCGGGTGTGGACGCCGCGGGCGAGCCGCACCCCGTGAGGCCCCCGACCCCGAGGGCGGCGAGCGTCAGCCCCGCGGGGCTGGCGAGGACGGGCAGGCGAAGGTGGGTGGTCAGCAGGGCGGAACGCAGGTGACGGTTCATGGCAGTCCTCCGGGGATCGTGGGCGGGGGCGAGTGGCCGGGCAACGGGCCTTCAGCGGATGAGCGGGCGGGGCAGCCGGTACAGCGGATCGTCGAGGGCGCAGGGCGGGTACCACGCGGGGGGCGGGGGCGCCCCGGGC
Source organism: Deinococcus apachensis DSM 19763 (assembly GCF_000381345.1). NCBI lineage: Bacteria > Thermotogati > Deinococcota > Deinococci > Deinococcales > Deinococcaceae > Deinococcus > Deinococcus apachensis. The sequence goes on from NZ_KB906434.1 coordinate 5,192, forward strand.
CGGGGAACCGTGCGGCGGCGGCGATGGTGGTCGGCATTCAACAGGTCCATGGGCCCTCTCCTGGTCCCCGGGGCGCGACGAGTCGGGCCGCCCAGGGGTCTTTCCAGCCAGGTCACCGACCGGAATGGGCAGAGCGTAGGAGGGGTCCGTTAGCTGCCGTTAGCTGGGGGGCGGTGGGACCCACCCTCCGGAGTTGGGAAAGTGGGGGCGCCCTGCTGGGGGCTTAGGCCGGGACCGTGCCGGGGGCGGAATCGCCGACCGCGAGGTGGACCGCCTCCTCCAGGGGCAGCAGGCGGCCCGCCTCCTCCCAGCGTCCGGCCTCTTCACCCGCCGCGGCCCGGGCTCCCGCCAGGACGTCCCCGATCTCCACGCCCTGGGCCGGAACACCCGCGGCACGCAGCAGAGCGGCCCCAGCCCCGGCCAGGAGCAGGCAGGTCTGCGCCCGGCCTTCGGCGGCCGTCAGCTTGGCGAACTCCAGCAGGGTCATGGCGACGCTCCGCTTGCGCCCGAGCTGCCAGAACAGGGTCAGGGCCTCGGCGAGGTGGGTGCGGGCCGTGCCCAGCTCCCCAGCGCCGATGTGCAGGTCGGCGAGGTTGAACAGCGAATTGGCTACACCCTGGCGGTCGCCCAGTTCGCGTTTGATCTCCAGGCTCTGCTCGGTCAGGCGGCGGAACTCGGCGGAGTCGTCGGTGACGTTGCCCAGGTTGGCCAGGGCGTAGGCGACGCCCTGGCGGTCCCCGATGCGGCGCTTGAGGTCCAGGCTCTCCTCGAACAGCGGCCGGGCACGCGTGGGGTCCCCCCCCATCGCCCACATGATGCCCAGGTCGTTGAGGGTGGTCGCCAGGCCCCAGGACCCTGATAAGCGGCGCTGAATGGCCCCCGCCTCCTCAAAGAGGGGACGCGCCTCCTCCAACCGTCCGAGTTCGCGGGCGTGAAGCCCCAGACCGTGGAGCGCCTCGGCCTCCAGTTCCGGGCGCCCGGCGGCCCGCGCCAGGGACAGGGCCTCCTGGAGCCACTCGCCCCCCCGGGCGTAGTCGCCGAGATCGCGGGCCAGCCCGGCAGCGCGGGAGAGCGCGGCGGCCCGCGGCGCGGGCTCTCCCCCCAGCGCCAGCGCCGCCGTGAGTGCGGCGTATCCCTCGCGGTGGTGGCCCCGGACGTACCAGAACCAGTGCAGGGCCGCCGTGACCTCTAGGGCCTGCGCGGCGTCACGAGCGGCGAGCAGGCGGCTCAGCGCCGCACGCAGGTTGTCGTGCTCGGTCTGGAGTGCGGCGAGCCACCGCTGCTGGTCCGGTCCGTGGAGTTCGGGGGCCGCCCGAAGGGCGAGGTCGGCGAACCACGCGGTGTGCGCCCGGGTAGCGGCGTCCTGGTCGGCGGGCCGGCCCTCCAGCTTCTCGGCGGCGTACTGCCGGATGGCGGCGTGCAGGGTGTAGCGGCCCTCGCCGTCACGGTGCAGCAGGGAGTGCTCGCCCAGGGCCAGCAGGGGGCGCAGCCCCACGCCCCCCACTGGGCGGGCTGCCGCCAGGTCCAAGCCCCCGCTGAACACCGACAGCCGGGCCAGCAGGGCCTGTTCGGGCTCTCCCAGCAGCCGCCAGGACTGCTCGAACGCTGCTCTGAGGCTGCGGTGCCGCTCGGGCCGGTCGGGGCCGCCGTCCTCGGCGAGGTCGAGGCTTGCTTCCAACTCGGTCACGACGTCCCGCAGCTCCAGGGTGCCCACCGAGGCGGCGGTGAGTTCCAGCGCGAGCGGCAGACCCCCGGTGAGGCGGCAGACCGCGAGGATGTCCGGCAGGGTGGAGGCGCTCAGCGCGAGTCCCGGCCGCACGCGGCGAGCGCGCTCCACGAACAGCCGCACCGCGCCCGCGCCCGCCGCCGCCGCCAGGTCGGGCACCGCCGGAAAGTCCAGCCCGCCCAGCCCCAGCACCCACTCGGCCTGAAGGCCCAGGCGAACGCGCGAGGTGACGATCAGCCTCAGGCCGGGGGCCTGCTCCAGCAGCCCCATCAGCAGCGCCAGCACGTCCGCGCGGGCCTGCGCGGCGAGTAGGTGTTCGAGATTGTCGAGGACCAGCAGGGCCGGCCCGGCTTGAAGGGCGTCCGTCACCTGCCGCTCCGGGGGCTCGGCGCCGCCCACGGCCAGACCGAGGGCGGTCGCCAGCGCCGAAACCACCTCCGCCACCGATCCCGCCGTTTCCAGGGGCACGAACAGCGCCGGGCCCACGCGGGGATCCGCGGCGAGTCGCAGGGCCTCCTGGGCCAGCCGGGTCTTGCCCGCCCCCCCGGGACCCGTGACGGTCAGCAGGCGGCAACCCGGGTCGTCCAGGCGCTCCCCGAGCCACTGCAATTCCCCGTGCCGGCCGAAGAGCGGTGTGGTCACGGCGGGGCGCCCCTGTGACCACGCCGGGCCAGTCCCACTCCGCACGGCCTCGTACAGCCGGGTGGTGTCCGGGCTGGGGGCCAGGCCCATCTCGCGCCCGAGTACAGTGCGGAAGCGGGCGTAGAGGTGCTCGGCCTCCGCCGGGTCACGGAGCAGGCCAGCGCAGCGTAGGGCCGCCTGCACGGCGTCCTCCTGATAGGGGCTGGCGTTCAGCAGCCGCTCCAGCCACCCCAGGGCCTCGGCGGCCCGGCCCGCGCGCTCCAACTCGGCGGCCTGGCCGAGCAGGGCCTCCAGCCACAAGCCGTGCAGGTCGTCGCGTTCGGCATCGAGCCAGGCCTCGAATTCGGGCAGCCCGGCTGGGCGCAGGCCCTCGAGCAGGGGGCCACGGTACAACTTCAGGGCGGCGGGCCAATGGCCCGAGCCGCAGGCTTGCCGAAACGTGCGCACATCAGCCCAGCCGCTCCAGTGCAGGGTCTCCCGCTCCGCCCGCACCGCGTCACCCCAGGGCAGGTGCCGCACGCGGTGCAGCAGATTGCGCAGCCGGTTGCGCGCTACCGCCTCGTCCTGGTCGGGGTACAGCAGCGCCAGCACTTCCGGGCGGGTCACGGGCCCCTCGTGGCAGCCCAGCAGCGTCACCAGCCAGAGTGGGGCCTCGGCCACCAGGGGCTGGGGGTGGGCGTTCACCTCCACCGACGCGGCGCCCAGCACCCGCAGGTGCCCCTCCATGCCCTTCACCCGACCTCCTCCAACGGGAGTCCAGGGGTGAGCCCTCTGCACCCGGTGCATCGAATGCCCGGCCGGACACGTTCTGGGCCTCTTGACCTCATCGGCTGGAGCCAGTGTAAGGCGTCCAGCGCCCAGCACAGCACACCGGCGTTGGGTCGACCTGGACCGAGACCACTCGGTACCCGTGAGAAGGGAGGGGAAAGGCCCTCAGGCTCCTCTCGGGAGGAGCCCGGTTAGGAGCTGGCTTCCCTCCCGAGGGCCCGTGCGCCCGGTATCCATTCAGGCCGCAGGTTCTTCGTCCCGCACCTCTTCTACCCGCCGGGCCGCGCTCCTGATCTTGAGCGGCTTGGGGGTGAGCAGGTCGCCCAGGGCGAAGGTGTGGCGCTCGTGCTCCTCGACGAAGATGTGGCGGTAGATGCTGGCCGTCGTGCTGGGGCGGCTGTGCCCCAGCTTCTCGCTCACCACCTCCATCGGCACCCCCTTGCTCAACATCAGGCTGGCATATGTGTTCCGCAGGTCGTGAAAGCGGACGTCACCCAATTCCGCCTGCCTGGCGATCTTTCCCGCTGGCTTGGTCAGGGAGTCCGGTCACGTTCGTGAACACGTGCCCCGTCCGATCACCCCCCTGATCGTGCAGGTGCTCGCGGAGCAGCGCGACCGTCTCCGGCGCGAAGTTCAGGTCCCGGACACCCGATTCCGTCTTCGGAGTCCCCAGCGTGGCCTTGCCGTTCACGACCGTGATGTTCTCCCGCACCGGCAGCAGGCCCTTCGTCAGGTCGAGGTGCGTCCACTTCAGGGCACAGACCTCCCCCCGACGGAGCCCAGTCGCCAGCACGAAGGCGAACAAAACGCCCAGCCGGTGTTCCCTCGCTGCCTTCATGAACGCCTCCACTTCCTGGGCGTCCAGCGCCCTGGCCGTCTTCCCCCGCCTGAAGCTGGGGAGCTTGGCCACCTCCGCCACGTTCCGGGCCACGATCTCGTCGAACACGGCCTCCTGCAGGGCCTGACGCAGGATGACCCGCACCTGGTGCAGGAGGGACTTCGAGAAGCGTCTGGTTGTTCCCCCACTGGGGCATGAATGGAGGGCCACGGGTACAGCCATCAACGCGCGAGCCCCGGAGACCAGGGAGGCTCACACCAAACCCTGAGGACTGCGGGGCGCATACTCTCCCCATGAGGGTCAAGGTGCGGGTTGTTCGGGACGGTCACGCCGAGATTCCGGAGAACGTGGCGCAGGCGCTGGGTATTCGCGATGGCGACGAGGTGGAGCTGACCCTGCGTGGGCGCGGGAGGCGGACGGTGCGGCGGTACCCAGGCCGCGCTCACCTGCTCGCGTGGAGGCCCGCTGCCTATGGCCATAGCCAAAAGCTCGTTCCTCTCCACGTCGAGGTCGTCCCGCCCGACCCGCGCCGCGTCCGCACCGTGCTGGAGGAGGTGCCGCCAGGAGTAGATCGGGTGGCGTGGCTGGCCCAGCGGATGCTTGTGGACTTTGCCCGGCTGGGCACCGCGCCCCGGCGCCCAACCTCCGAGGTGATGCGCGACCTGCGCGGCTACGACGAGTTCGATGAGGCTGAGCGGCGGGGGGAAACTTCTTAGTGGGCCGTCAACTTTGGTCTGTCAAGGAGCCCTTCCTCCTGGCGGTGCTTGCAGCAGCCTGACGGTGACAGACCGTTCTTGACGGCCCATTAGTACTACAGCCGCAGTTAGTGGGAGGAGAGCCAGCGTTGCTGACGGCGGATGTGACTGCGTTTGGCTTGTGCCTGGTGGTGGCGTCGCCACCACGACCAGCTCCACACCCTGGCCTTTGACGTGATCTGAGGCAAGACCAGGAGCAGGAGACGTCGCACCTCGGGGACGGTCAACGGGATGAGGTCTTCGTCACTCGCCTCCCCCCCTTTTTCTCGCGGGCCGTGACCACGGTCAGAAAGGCGTGGGCGAGCATGGCTAACGTGATGTGCCGGTACCAC
>NZ_KB906435.1 GCF_000381345.1 Deinococcus apachensis DSM 19763
GCGGCAAACTGCCGCGGGCGATACTGCATGTTCTCGTACTGCTCCAGCACCCCTTGCGCCCCCTGCCAGTACCCATACCGCGACACCAGCGTCGGCTTCGCGTTCACGCTCGGCAGTGGGGCCGTGGTCGCCATCGGCTCCAGGGACGCCATCTGGTGGTGCTCCGCCATTTCATTGGCAGAGGCAGAGCCGGTCGAACTGGTCGTAGGGGTAGACGGCGAACCGCAGCCTACCAGCAAGGCCAGCAGGCCGCTAAGGGTCAGCTTCTTCATGTGTTCTCCCTTTCTACTGTGAGTGGGGAATGTCAATCCCCCGAACACACACGTACGGTTAAGGTGACATAAGCTCACCCTTCCCCGCTGTTGATTTTTCAACAGGTGGTCCTCACAGGCCCGCGCATCATTACAGGCTCTTCTGGCAGAGAAATGAGGCCATCCGGGATGAGGTCGCCTGCAGAGGCCCTCACCACTTCCTCATAGGTCGTGTGGGAGAGGGTTTACCATCTTGGCTCCCCCCTCACTCCAGACTCAGAGTTAGAGTCCGGTAAGGCTGGACGTCGTGCTGCCGAAATAGGTCGAAGCGCAGGAGGTTCGTTGCGTCGGAGCCGTCCACGCGGCACTGCCAGGTTGTCCGCCATTCCTGCTGGGGGGCCAGGGTGGGAACCTGGATCACCCGGGGGCACAGGGAAGGTCGAATGCGGTACGCCGTGGGCTGGACCTCGAAGTTGCGGACCGCCAGGGTCAGCGAGATCAGGGTGCCCGGAGTGGCGCGCGTGGGGTAGTCGCCCAGCTTTCCCTGCGGCCCGAGCACGTAGAACTCGGTGAGGGGCAGGTTGCTGTGCATTCGGCCCATCAGCGTGCCCAGCCCCACGATGGCGCCGAGGCTCACCACGGAAAACAGCGCCACGGTTCTGAGCCCCTGCGGCTCCCGGAGGGCCAGGAACAGCTCCCCCGCCGGGCCGCGGCGCCTGTGCTGCCAGGCCGCGCCCGCCCAGGCCAGGGTCCAGACCCCCAGGCCCAGCGCCATGGCCCGCGGCGTGACGCCCCAGGGGAGACCGCTCAGCAGCAGGCCGAGCAGCGGGACGCTCATCAGCGAGTAGCCCAGGGAGAGAATGACCCGGTTGAACCCGCTCAGGTCGCCCCGCCGGGGGAAGAACGTCAGCGTCATCAGGTAACCCGGCGCCAGGAGCAGGGCGGGCAGGCCCAGCAAGGTGCGCCACGCCCCGCGCAACTGCGGCGCGAAGGCCACCAGCAGGGAGGCCAGGCTGACCAGCAGGACGGCGAGCAGCAAATCCGCCCAGAGGGCGGCGGGCACGCCGGGTCTGACGGCCCCCTTGGCCTCCTGCCGGGGCAGGGAGAGCTGGTGCGGGGCGGCGGTGGGAGCCTGAGCAGGTTCGACATGCGGCGTGCTGACCACCGGTGCAGGGGAGTCTGCCAGGGCGTCACCTGTGACCCTCAGGGGCAGCCCGGATACAGAGGCCTGCTCCCCGACCGTCGATGCCCCCAGGCCCACCGACACCTCGTCACGCGGCACCTCGGGCACGAGGGCCGATGCAGTTTCCACTTGCAGGTCGAGCCCTCCCGTCGGCGGGGGGGCTGCTGGCCCCACGGCGGGCGGGGCCACGTCCATCATCGGCGCTTCAACCTTCGGCTTGCGGCTGCGCCCTGTTCTGGACCGGGCAGGCTGCCCCTCGACAGAAGGGGGCGTCTCGGTCTCGACCTTTACCTGACGGCCCGAGCGGGTGGGGCGGGGTGGGCTGTCCTCCGCCGGGGATACCCCGGTCTGCCCCGGTTCTGGAGACGGCGTCGCCTCCTCCTTCCGCTTGCGCGCCCGGCGAGGTTTGGAGGGGGCGGCAGGAAGGAGGCTGGTTGTCTCAGCATGGGCCGGGGTGGGCACGGCGAGTGCCCGCTCGCGCCCGGCCCGGCCTCCAGTTCCCGACTGTTCCCGGGAGGTGGACTGAAGCTCTGAACTGCCTGGCCCCACACGCTCCTTTTTCGCTCTCGGCATTCCTCACCTGTCGGGACGCCTGTGGAGTGTTCGCGCAGAGGATGCGGGGGCCACCTCATTCACTTGCCGCCCCGGCCCCCGACATGCAGCTCACCCACGGGGTAGAGGGGTCGCTTGTTCGGGGCCGCTCGGGACCCGCCCAGGGTGGGCAACGTGCGGATGCCGTCCTGCTTGCTTGTTGCCCACGGAGCCTTACTTTAACATCACGGCAAGCTCAACCGTCCCTCACACCGTGCAGCTGTTCACCCAAGGAGCGGAATGAACCACCGCATCGAGCAGGTTTTGACGGGAACCCCGGGCATGTTCGCCCTGCTGGCCCTGATCGCGCTGCTGCTGGCCGCGGAGCTTCGGCTGTTTTTCCCTGGCCCGCTGGACCGGCGGCTGCGAACCGGAACCCGCGTGGTGGGGACGGGACTGGCGCTGCTCGTCGTCGCCCAGTTCCTGATCCGCGTGCTGCGCTGAGAACGCCGTCCAGCCTGGAATCCCGTACCATGGCGGCAAGCTCACCCTGAACAGACGGCGGGGAGGGGCCAGCCTCCAGATGGGCCGGGGGTCTCCTCCTGTGCCTTTGAAAGGCGGCGGTAAACGCGTAGGGTTTCTGACGTACGGCATTGAGGACCAGAACAGGCTTTCCGGCATCGCCCGTTACACCATGGAACTCACCCGGGCGCCGCGGGAGGTGGAGCCCGGCCTGGAGATCCTGCTGCTCACGCCCTATCCGACTCGGAGATCGGCTGGTACCGGGAGTTCGACACGTTCCCCGTGCCCATCCTGCGACGGCTGCCGCCGGTCGTGACCCTGGGGGACGGGGGCCTACACCGGGCCGTGACCCGGCTGGGGGCTGGGCGTGCTGCACGACCCGTGCGGCATCGCGCCCTTCGTAGCACCCCGGGGGCGCTACTACCGAGCAGCACCATCCACGACCTGTTCGCCCGGGTGGTGCCGCTGGCCCGCTCGACCGCCAACACAATCTTCACGGTCAGCGCGGCGTCGGCGCGGGACCTCACGCGCCTGTGCGGGCTGCCCCCCGGCAAGCTGCACGTCACGCCGCTGGTCGTCCACCCCTGGCGCAGCCGCAGAACGGGTTCACCGAGCCCCTGCCCGAGTTGGGGGTGAGACGACCCTACTTCCTGTTCGTCGGGAACCTGACACCGCGCAAGAACCTGGGGTGGGTGCTGGAAGCCTTCGCCCTCGTCCGGCAGAGCCACCCGGAGACCAGGCTCGTGGTGTTGGGTCCGGCCTTCTGGCGCAGTTCGGAGATCTCACAGCAGGCGCGGCAGTTGGAGGGCGGGGTGCTGACCGGCCACGTGCCCGACGCCGCGCTGGGGGCCCTGTACCGGGGGGGGACGGGGCCTCGTTTTTCCCTCCCTGTACAAGGGCTTCGGCCTGCCCGCCCTCGAGGCGATGACGTAAGGGTGCCCGGTGGTCACGTCGAACGTCAGTTCCTGCCCGAAGTCGTCGGGGACGTGGCCCTGCTGGTCGATCCCACCCGGGTGGATGACATCGCGGCGGCGATGTGCCGGTTGCTGGAGGACCCCGCACTGGGCGAGGAGCTGCGGCGTGCGGCGGCGCGGCGCGGCCCGGGCGGCCACCTTCAGCCGGAAGCGCACCGCCCGGCAGACGCTCGACGTGTACCGCCAGCTCACCGGGGAGGTCGGCTGAGGCTGCGGCTACTCGGCCACCGCCTGGGCCTCCAGACGGAACTGCAGTTCGTACAGGTCGCGGTACAGCCCTCCCTCGGCGAGCAGGGTGCGGTGGTCGCCCTGCTGCACCACCTGGCCCTCCCGAAACACCACGATGCGGTCCGCGCGCCGCACGGTCGACAGGCGGTGGGCGATCACGAAGGAGGTGCGGCCCGTCATCAGGCGTTCCAGGGCCTGCTGCACCAGCGCCTCGGACTCGCTGTCGAGCGAGCTGGTGGCCTCGTCGAGCAGCAGGACCCGGGGGTCGCGCAGCAGGGCGCGGGCGATGGCGACCCGCTGGCGCTGCCCGCCCGAGAGCTGAATGCCGCGCTCCCCGACGGGCGTGTCGTAGCCCTGGGGAAGCGCGCCGATGAACTCGTGGGCGTTGGCCGCCCGCGCCGCCGCCTCCACCTCGGCGTCCGTGGCCTCCGGCTGGCCGTAGCACAGGTTCTCGCGGACGCTGCCCGAGAAGAGCTGCACCTCCTGCGCGACCCAGCCCAGGTGCCGCCGCCAGGCCCGCACGTCCACGGCCCGCAGGTCGGTGCCGTCGATCAGGACTCGCCCCGCGGTGGGGTCGTAGAAGCGGGCGAGCAGCGCCGCCACCGTGCTCTTCCCGGCGCCCGACGGCCCCACCAGCGCGACGATCTCCCCGGGCCGCACGTCCAGGGTGAGGTCCCGCACCACCACCGGCCCGCTGGGGTCGTACTGGAAGGACACCCCCTCGAACCGCACCCCGCCTCGGGGCCGCCCCAGGGGAACGGGGTGCGCGGGTGGCGTGGACCCCACGGGTTCGCCCAGCAGCGCGAACACCCGCTCGGAGGCGCCGACGGCCTGCTGGAGCTGGCCGTACACCCCGGCGAGGGCCCCCATGGCGTTAATCACCGTCACGGTGTACAGCAGGAAGGCGATCAGGGTGCCGGTACTCAGCTCGCCCGCCAGCACCAGGCGGCTGCCGTACCACAGCACCACGCTGGCGCTGCCCGCCATCAGCAGCGTGACGCTGGGGGTGTAGGCGGCGTCGATGCGTGCCCGGGCCAGCGCTGTCCGCAGCGCGGCCCCGGCGAGCGCCCGGTAGCGCCCCGACTCGGCCTGCTCGGTCACGAAGGCCTGCACCACCCGGATGTTGCTCAGGGTCTCCTGCGCGTGCGCCTGGGCCCGGGCCTCGCGGTCCTGAAGGGCCACACTGACCTGCTGGAGCCAGCGCCCGAACAGCAACGCACACAGGACAACCAGGGGCACGACCGACAGCATCACCAGCGACAGCCGGGGGCTGGTCCGCAGCAGCACCGCCACGCCGCCCACCAGCACCAGACCCTGCCCCAGAAGCTGCGAGAGGGCGTGCGAGGCCGCCGACTGCACCGTCAGCACGTCCGAGCCCAGTCGGGAGGTGAGTTCCCCGGTGTGGTGCCGGTCGTAGAAGCGGATGGGCAGGCGGACCAGGTGGTCGTACAGGGCGCAGCGCAGGTCGTTCACCACGCTCTCCCCCACCCGGCTGAGCAGGTACGCCTGCACCATGCCCACCAGCGCGCGCACCACGAACACGCCCATCAGGCCCAGCGCCAGCAGGTTCAGCCCGCCTGCGTCCGCCGCTCCCCCGGTGGCCGCGTCCAGCACGCGCCCCACCAGGGCCGGGAACACCAGGCTGAGCCCGCTGAACAGCACGGTGGCGACGAGGGCCGCCGCCAGGGCGCCGCGGTAGGGCCGCACGTAGCCCAGCAGGCGGCGCAGTTTCCCCCACTCCGGCCAGGCGAGCCGGGGCCGCGGCAGGCGGCGCGGGCCTCCCGCGGGCGGTGAGGTCACGGCCTGGCGCCCGTCCGGGTCCAGGGCTGACGACCGGGCGCGGGCACAGGCCCAAGCAGAGGAGGGGGGGACAATGCCATAAAAATTTGCACAATCTTTAGTACGATGAGAGTATGCCACAAGGTCAACCGGAAGGGGCGACACTCGTCTACCGCCGACGCGAGGACGTCATTGTCACTGATCTGAATGAAGAGGTGGTGCTGCTGGACCCGGTCTCGGTGGAGATGTACAGCCTCGCCGAGGTGGGCCGGACCGTGTGGCAGGCCCTGCCAGGGACGCCCGAGCAGGTGGCCGAGCAGGTCACGGCCAGCTACGACGTGGAGTGGAACCTGGCCCTCCAGGACATTCGGAGCCTGCTGGGGGACCTTAAGGCGGCGGGCCTGGTCGAGGCGCATGCGCTTTGAGATCCTCGGCCGCACCCTGGTGGCCGACGATCTGCCCGCCCCCCTGGAGAACCAACTGCGCCGGGACTGGTTCTTTCCTGAGCATCAGGCCCCCGCCAGCGACTACGTGGTGGAACTGCGGCTGGGCCCCGTCGACCCCGCCCCCTGGCAGGCCCTCCCACCCCGGCAGGTGCTCGCCTATCTCCAGCAGTTCGAGGTCCGCGCCGCGCCGGACGGACTGTTCTACGAGGACGCGACGGGCCGGGTGGCCTGCCGACATGTCCCGGGGGCGACCCGGATTCGGCTCCAGCTCCGGGATGGGGAGGTGCCCTCGTCGGCCCTGGAAACGACCCTGTCCCTGAGCATCGGCGAGGCGATGTGGTGCAGCGGCCTGGTGCCTCTGCACGCCGCCGCCGCCTGTCTGGAGGGGCAGGCGTGCGCCTTTCTGGGGCCCAGCGGGCGGGGGAAAAGTACCACCCTGCTGCGGACCATGCTGGCGGGCTGGGCGCCCGTCGCCGAGGACATCGTGTGGTGTGACCCGGAGCGCCTGCTGGTGTACGGCTGGGAGCGCGAGGTGCGGCTGCTGCCCGCCAGCGTGGCCGTGCTGCCCCCCCATCTGGCCGAGCGTGACTGGCCTATCACTGAGGACGGCAAGGTCAACATCCCCTATCAGTCCCTGCCCGGCGCCCAGGTCCGGCGGGGCGGGGTGCCCCTGCGGCGCCTGGCGGTTCTGGAGCGCGAACCGGCCCTGCCCTCGGCCTGGCTCCCGATCTCGCCCCGCGACGCAGCCCTGGCCCTGTGGGAGGCGACCGGGCTCCCAATCGCGCAACAGGCGCGGGTCCACGCTGGCCAGCAGATCGGGGCGCTCCAGACCCGAGTGGAGTGTGTGCGGCTGCGGCTGGGGTCGACGCCCCTCCCCCTGGACACGCCCATGCCCGTGGGTTGAGGCCAAGCATGTCCGCCCCCTCATCCCAGCCCGCCGCTTCTCCCAGCACCTGGAAGCACCTGGAGCGGCTGATGCTGCACGGACAATTACCGGGCGAAGCCGTCCCCGCGGTGCGGGCCTGGCGGCTCGGCTCGTATGCCTACACCCGGCTGGACGCCGCGCACCCCTGCCGCCATGAATTCCGGGCGGACTACGCGGCCACGCTGTACCAGCACCTGATGACCAAAGCGGCCCTGAGGCCGCTGCTGAGTGCCTGGCACGAGGCGGGCATTCGGGTCCTGCTCTTCAAGGGCTTTCACCTCGCCGAGTTCGTGTATCCCACGCCCGGCCCCCGCCCCTACGGCGACGTGGACATCCTGATGCGTCCCGGGGACGCCGGGCGGGCCGCCGAGATCGCGCGGCACCTGGGCTGGCAGGAAACCTGGCGTCTGGAAGCGTCCCTGGTGCCGCACCACCACGAGGTGCTGCACCTGGAGAGCCCGGACGGGGGGGTGGCCCTGGATGTCCACCGGCGGGCCCTGCACAACCTGCTGCCCAGCAGCCGCCTGCAACAGCGCATCACCGACGCGGTCTGGCGGGCCGCCGTCCCACACAACTGGGACGGAGTGCCGCTCCTGTTGCCCGACCCGCGCGACGCCGTGCTGGTCGGGCTGGTGCTCCAGCGGGCCTGGGGCGACGACAGTTGGATTCTCAAGGTCCACGACTGGCCCGACTTTCAGGCGCTGGTGGAGCGGCATCACCTGGGCCTGGGCGACCTGAGGCGGCGGGCGCGGCAACTGGGCTGCGCCCGGACCTTCGCCGTGTTCCTGAGGGTGTGCGACCCTTTTTGCGGGCGCCTGAGCCTGCGCCCGCGCACGCGCGTCGAGTACCTGCGCTGGGGAGCCCGTGTCTCTCCGGAGCGGCCCGCCCTGCTGTTCGAACACACGCTGTTCGGCTGGTGGGAGGCCTGGACCAAGAGCCAGGACGTGCTGCGCGAGTTGCCCCAGGTGCTGCGGGTGCTGGCCCAGTTGCGCCGCACCACCGACCTGCACGCGCTCCTCAGGGCCGTCACGCTGGGCGCGCGAAAAGGGCCGCGGTCCTCCCGCTCCAGCAGACGAGTGATCGACGAGCGCGAGGTGCAGCACGTGTTGAGAGGTGTACACCTGGCCCTCGGGCTGCTGCGGGTGCGGCCCCATGGCAACTGCCTGGAACGCGCCCTGGCGGTGTACGCCTCACTGTACGCCCGTGGGTACGACCCAGTGTTTTGCAGCGGGGTGGCCCGCGACGGCGCGGCGATCAAAAGCCACGCCTGGGTGGAACTGGCGGGCACCCCAGTTCCCGACCCGCTTCAACCCGAGGATGAATACGTGTACCGCCGCAACTTCCAGTTTTCCCCCGCGCAGATGGCTCCTTGAGCGGTCGGGGTCGCGGCTGGGCGGTCATGAGCCCACTGCAGCCATTTGGAGCCGCCAGGCCTGAGCAGCAGGAGGCCGGGTAGACGGCGGCAGCCAGGAGCCAGGGTGCCCTGCCACACGCCCCGGTTGTCGCTGCCCTCTGGTTGAGGCAACACGTCTGTCTTAACCTGCCGGAACTTGAGGGCGAATCGTGAGGTTCCCCCATGCAGAGCACTCCCTCAGTTAGGAGCTTTGAGGGAGTGTTCGAGGTTTTTGTCGCCGGTGAGGAAACGGAGTTGGCACTTGAACTCCACCCCCCAGGCGTCGCGCGCCG
>NZ_KB906436.1 GCF_000381345.1 Deinococcus apachensis DSM 19763
AACGTTGCACTCCATCTGGGGTGTGTTCCCCAATTCGCTCAGCCACCTGCCAGCCGTTTTTACGTTCGATTGGGCTCAAGAGGGCCTGTAAGTAGGCCAGGGCGCGTTGACGCTGTTCACTGCGGGCAAAACGAGGAGCAATCCGCTGGTGGAGCGTACCCAGCTCCGTCAACCATCGCCGAGGAAGTGAGGCTGCGCCGGAACGCGTCATTCCCCAGGCTACTGCGCCTTAACTGCGGCTGTAGTACTAAGAACGCAAGCGGCCTGAACTTCAGACCGGCTGTTGCACGACTTGCTGCCAGGTCTTAAGACTGCTTCCTGGTTGTTATTTTTACCACTTATTAAGAGGATTGGTCCCGCTCTCTACAACAGGCTGAAAGGAACGCCGCGTCAATTCATTCGGAGACTCGGCCCCTGTCGCCCGTCTTCCAGAACTGTAGGGTTGGCTCAAACGCCCTAGAAGCTGCCCAGAACAGGTTTGAACTTCGAGGGCGAGAGTTTGAACAGGGTAGAATAAGTGAGTGACGCGGCGAGGCTACCCCAGCGACATGGACGACGAGACGTACCTCTTCCTGCTGCCGTACCTGCTGCTCAGTCCCAAAGACGCCGCACAGCGGAAATATCCGATCCGCGATGTGCTGAACGCCCTGCTTTGAGTGGCTCGCACGGGGGCACAGTGGGCGTACCTGCCCAACGATTTCCCTCCCGCAGAGACGGTGCGCCAACAGGCGCACCGCTGGTTCGAGGCGGGGTGCTTCGAGAATGCCGCCCATGATCTACGTCTGCTCTCCCGCGTTGAGCGGTCAAGAAATGGGGAGCCGACAGCCATTATCATCGACAGTCGCACTCTACAAAGCACGCCCGAGAGCGGACACCGCGCCGGATTTGACGGTGCCAAGAAGCGCAAGGGCACCAAGGTGCATCTGGCCGTGGACACCCTAGGTCACCTGCTGGCCGTGTTGACGACCCCAGCCCATGAGCAGGACAGGGCACAGGTCAAAGACCTGTGCCTGGAGGTGCAGGAAGCCACGGGCGTGAACGTTGAGGTCGCATTTGCCGATCAGGGCTACACGGGAGAGCAGACCGCCTTGAAGGCAACCGAAGCTGGCGTGGAACTGGTCGTGGTGAAACGTCCGGAGGCCACCAAGGGCTTCATTCTGCTGCCACGACGCTGGGTGGTAGAACGCTCCTTTGCGTGGTTGTCACGCTTCAGGCGACTGGGGCGAGACCTCGAACGCTTGCCGTCCACGCTGGTCGGGTTCCATTTCCTGGCGGCCTGCGTTCTGCTCGGCAACAACCTCAAGCCCCTTTTTGCATAGGGTCCTTGGCAGCCTCTAGCCTTCGGCCTTCCGCTGCACGTCGCTGAGTTGCGGTACCACGTTCACACGCCCGGTTCCTACAATGGGACATGGTGCTTGAGCGCGCCCCTTTCCTCGCAGAACTGACCCGCCTGCTGGGTGAGGCCGCCGCGGGGCAGGGTCGCCTGGTGTTCGTGGGAGGGGAGGCCGGGGTGGGGAAGACCACGCTGGTCGGGACCTTCTGCCGCGACCTGGGCGAAAGAGTTCGGGTCGCCATCGGCGCGTGCGACCCGCTTTCCACGCCACGCCCGCTGGGGCCGCTGCTGGACGTGGCGGGAGCCCTAGGTGGCCTGGAGGCGCTGGGCGACAGCTCCCGCGATGGGGCATTCCGCATGTTACTGGCGAAGCTCGGCGCGGACGCTCCCCCCACCCTGGTGGTGTTCGAGGACGTTCACTGGGCCGACGAGGCCACCCTCGACCTGCTGCGGTTCCTGGGCCGCAGGATGGGCTCAGGCCGGGGACTGCTGATCGCCACCTACCGTGACGACGAGGTCGGCACCACCCATCCCCTGCGGACCCTGCTGGGCGACCTCGCCACCTCGGCGGCCGTCCGCCGCCTGGCGCTCCCGCCCCTGTCGATGGGCGCCGCTGCACAACTCGCCCAGGGCAGCGGACTGGACGCCGCCCTCCTGCACCGGCAAACCGGCGGCAATCCCTTCTTCATCACCGAGATCCTGGCGGCGGGCGGCGAGGCGATGCCCGCGACCGTGCGCGACGCGGTGCTGGCGCGGGCGGCCCGCCTTTCCCCCGCGAGCCGGGCCGTGCTCGAGGCCGCGTCGGTGATCGGGGCCCGGGTGGAGGCCAGGCTGCTCTCGGACGTGGTGGGGGCAGAGCTGGGCGCCGTCGAGGGCTGTCTGGAGAGCGGGGTCCTGCTCGCGCAGCCCGAGGGGTTTGCCTTCCGCCACGAGCTGGGACGGCAGGCCGTGCTGGGCGTCATTCCGCCCCACCGGCGGCGGGTCCTGCACGCCCTAGTGCTGGACGCGCTGCGCAGGGAACCCGCACCCGACCCCGCCCGGCTCGCCCACCACGCTGAGGAGGCAGGGGACGGGGCGGCGGTGCTCGACTACGCCCCCCAGGCGGCCCGGCGTGCGGCCCAGCTCAAGGCGCACCGTGAGGCGGCGGGCCAATATGCCCGGGCGCTGCGGTTCGCCGGAACGTTCGATCCTGACAGGCGGGCGCCGCTCCTCGAAGCGTATGCGTACGAGTGCTACCTCACCGATCAGCTCGGGGAGGCCGCCAAGGCGCGTGAGCAGGCGCTGGAGCTGTGGCGGGCCCTGGGCGAGGCCCAGAAGGAGGGCGAGAACCTGCGCTGGCTGTCGCGCCTCCACTGGTTCCTGGGCCGCAACGCGGAGGCCGAGCGCTACGCCCGTGACGCGCTCGCGGTGCTGGAACCCCACCCGCCGGGAACCCAACTGGCGATGGCCTACAGCAACCTCTCGCAGTTGCGGATGCTCGCCGCCGACGTGCCGGGGGCCGTGTTCTGGGGGGAGCGGGCCGCGGCGCTGGCCCGGCAACTCGGCGACACCGCCACGTTGAGCCACGCCCTGAACAACGTGCACACGGCGAGGCTGGAGGCCACCCCTTCCGAGGACTGGGCGGGGCTGGAGGAGAGCCTACGCCTCGCCCTGGCCTCGAATCTGGAGGAACACGCGGCGAGGGCCTGGACGAACCTCGCCTCACTGGCCGTGAAGCACTGGCAGGTTGACCGCGCCCGGGGGTATCTGGAAGACGGCATCGCCTACGCGACCGATCACGACCTGGACGCCTGGCGGCTGTACATGCAGGGGTGGCAGGCCCTCTGGCTGGTGTACCAGGCCCGCTGGAACGAGGCGGGCGAACTCGCGCAGGCCCTCACCCATAACCCCCGGGTCTCGCCCGTCAGCCGCATTCAGGCGCTGGTGGCCCTTGGGCGAATTCGGGCCCGCCGGGGGGACCCCGAGGTCTGGTCCCTGCTGGACGAGGCCCTGAGCCTCGCCGAGCCTACCGGGGAGTTCCAGCGGCTGGGAATTGTCCGCACCGCCCGCGCCGAGGCGTTCTGGCTGGCGGGTGATCCGGAGCGCGCCGCCGGGGAGGCCGCCTCCGTCTATGACCTGGCCCTGAGCAAAGGTCAGCCCTGGCTCCTGGGGGAACTGGCCTACTGGCGCTGGAGAGCCGGAGCGCTGCCCTCACTCCCGACCGGCATTGCCCAACCCTTCGCGTTGCAGATGGCTGGACGGCCGCTCGAGGCGGCCCGGGCCTGGCGGGCCCTGAACGCTCCCTATGAGGCTGCCCGGGCCCTCACCGAGAGTGACGATGAACCCGCCCTCAAGGAGGCGCTGGTCGAAGTCGAGCGGCTGGGCGCACGCCCGCTGGCCCAGCGCGTGACGCGGCGGTTGCGCGAGCGGGGGGCGACAGGCATCCCGCGGGGGCCGCGTCCAGCCACCCGGACCCATCCGGCCGGGCTGACCTCCCGGGAGGTGGAGGTCCTCAACCTGCTGGCCGGGGGTCAGCGTGACAAGCAGATCGCCCGCCAGCTCAACCTCTCCGAGAAGACCGTGGGCCACCACGTCTCGGCGATCCTGGCAAAACTGGACCGAAAAAGCCGCGCCGAGGCCGTTCTGGAGGCGCGGAGGCAGGGCATCCTGCCAACCTAGGGAATCACCCGCCCAGGGTAGGGAAGCCCTCCCGATGTGCGGAGGAGGGGCCGCGCCGCATCATCAGGTCATCCAGGCCGAAGCCGCGATCTGGATGCACGAACGCCCAAGGAGGATCAATATGCCGCGTTACATGGTCGAACGGACTTTCGCTGCTGGTCTTGAGATTCCCGTCAACGTCGAGGGGGCCGCCGCCTGCCTGAGTGTGGTGGATAAGAACGCGGACGTGGGGGTGACCTGGGTGCACTCCTACGTGAGCGAGGACCACCGGAAGACCTTTTGCATCTACGACGGCCCCAACCCCGAGGCCATCCGCCAGGCGGCCCAGCGCACCGGCCTGCCCGTGGACCGGATCAGCCGGGTGAGCGTGCTCGACCCGTACTTCTACCACTGAGCGGTAACGGTCGCCGAATCTCTTCCGGCCAGAGGTGGAGACGTTCGGCTCCACTTCTTCCCCGGAACGCCTGTTCGAGGAAGAGACCGCGCGACAGCGGAGGTCAGGGTGACGCAAGTGTTCGTTCCCAACACCGAGGCGCAATTGGGTCAGGTGCGCGGCCTGATGCGGGCTTTTCTCGCCTGGCACCGGCAGCGGCACCACGAGGACCTCCACCTGGTCGACCAGTATTTCGATGCAGCGGCCTTCAAGGCGGAACTCGCCTCGCTGCCCGGCAAGTACGCTCCACCCCGGGGCCACCTGCTCCTCGCCCTTCATGACAGTGAGCCTGCCGGATGCGTGGCGTTGCGGGAGTTGGACAGCCAGACATGCGAGATGAAGCGGATGTTCGTCGCCCCACACCTGCGGGGAAAGGGAATCGGCCGGGCGCTCGCCGAGACGTTGCTGTGGGAGGCCCGCCATATCGGTTACCGCTCGATGCGCCTGGACACCAGCATCCGGCAACTGGAGGCCCAGGCCCTGTACCGCCGCGTGGGGTTCACGGCGGCCGAGCCGGAAACCGGGCTGCCCGAGGCTCTCAGGAACTGGCTGGTCTTTATGGAGCTCAGGTTGTAGGGCTCCCCGAGGCGGGAGCCCGGCCAGCCTCCCGACGGTCCGCACCGACGAGCCGGACGCGCAGAGGGTGAACTCGCCCGCGTTGTCCGAGGGGGTCCTTGTGCCTGCCTCACCACCGAAGCCCCCCGAAGGCCCGGGCCACCTCCTCGCACCTCCGCCCACGCTTCTTTCCTGGAGGAACCGATGAAGAGGAACCTTGTGAACACAGTGGCGCTGACGCTTGGAGTGCTGATTACACCTGCCGCGGCCACGACGCCCTACGCCCCGCAGCCCACCCTGGGACAACTCCTGCAGGTCCGGAACGCGGTGGCACCCTTCGAGAACATGAACGCCGCGCTGGCAGCGGGCTACGGCAAGTTCATGGACTGCATGAGCGGCCCCCAGGGCGCACAGGGCGTCCACTACACCCACGCCGCCCTGATCGAGGACCCGCGCCTCGACCCGCTGCACCCCGAGGCCCTGATGTACGAGCCCCGGGCGGACGGGTCGCTGCGGCTGGTCGGGGTGGAGTACATCGTGTTCCAGAAGGCCTGGCATGACGCGGGCCACAAGGCCGCCCCCACGCTGCTGGGCCGGGAGTTCTCGCTGAACACGACGCTGCTGCCCCAGCCGTTTTACGCGCTGCACCTGTGGGCCTGGCAGCACAACCCGCTCGAGCTCTTCGCCAACTGGAACCCGCTGGTGATCTGCCCCACCCCAGGGGCAGCACACGCCCATTCCGACTGATGCTGGCCGTTGCTGTTCCCCAAACGGCCGCCCGGCGCCTGTATGAGCGGTACGGATTCAAGGTCCTCGGGAGAGAACCGTGGGAGAGACGTACGTGGATGAAGACCACATGATCCTCCTGTAGGAGCGGGTGCGTCTCATCGTAAATCGTCCTAGGGGTACGATGGATTGTGACCCCCAAGCCCACCCTCGTGCTGCTCCCTGGCGCGCTCCAGTCCGCTACTGCACTCGCTCCGCTGGCTGCCGCCCTGACGCCCTTCGCCGACGTCCTGCCCCTGGACCTGCCCGGTCATGGGGGGCAGCCCATTCCGGACGTCCTGCGGCCCCAGGAAATGGCCGAGGCTGTAGTGGCCGAACTCGACCGAAGGAAGGTGGCGAGGGCCCACCTCTTCGGCTACAGCCTGGGTGGGTACGTGGGCCTGCTGCTTGCACGAGTTCACCCCGAGCGGGTAGCCAGTGTATTCGCGCACGCCACGAAACTCGCCTGGACCCCCGAGGTGGCGGCACGCGAGGTGCGGGGCCTGGATGCCGACCGGATCCTGGAGAAAGCTCCCGCCTTCGCCGCCACGCTCCAGCAGGCGCATGCTCCGCAGGACTGGCAACGGCTCACCCGGCGCGTCGCCGACCTCCTAACGGGGCTGGGGGAGAACCCAGACGTGACGGATTCCGTCCTGCGGGCCCTGAAGGTTCCGGTTCACCTCTCGCTCGGGGACCACGACCGGATGGTCAGCCTGGAGGAAACCGTCGCCGCCTACCGGGCGCTGACCCGGGGGCGCCTGCTCGTGCTGCCGGGCGTCACTCATCCTTTCGAGCCCCAGGTGCAGGAGCGCCTCGCGCCTGAGCTGCGCGCGTTCCTTCAGGCCACAGAAGTCGTTCAGGCGTAAGCTATCGGGGAATTCAAGCCCAACGGCACCACTGGTTGATTCGCCCTGACAGCGTGGGCAGGCTGAGCCTGGTCGAGGCGCTTCAGGTCCCATCCAACCGGGTAGGCTCAGGTCCGCTGGGTGTTTCATGGCACACCGGCCCCACCAGAACCCTCTCTACACGCCCTCCTTTCCCTTCTGTCCCACCTGGACCAAGGAGACCCATGTTGCTGCAGGACTTGCGGAAGTTGTACTTGCGTGAGATCTCGACGTTGGAGCGCGAGCTGGACCTGTACCCCGATGAGGCCAGTATTTGGTCGGAACCTCCAGGCCTGCCCAATTCGGCGGGCACACTGTTCCTGCACCTCACGGGCAGCCTGCAGCACTTCTTCGGCGCCGTGCTGGGCAAGACGGGGTATGTTCGAGCTCTCTAGGGGTCAAAAGGAGCGAGGAAGAGGGGAAACGCCCGCCCAAAGCCACTTCTCGGCTTGCTCAGCACGGCACGAAGGGCATCGAGGCCACGCCTGAAGAGGCTTTTGGGGGGATAGCCGTGTCTGAGGCAGCGTGACGGGTCACGCTGCTGCTCGAACTCCCCGATCAGACAGCACCACACAAAGGCCAGCGCGACGACGGCCAAGAGGGTGGAGACCCGGGCGGGATTGGTGAGGTGAGTGCTCTCCAGAAAAAAGCCCCTGGACTTCAGGGCCTGGTGCATGTTCTCCGCGGTCCAGCGCAGGGCGTAGCGTTTCAGGGCGGGTCCGGCGTGTCCCTGGTAGGCCAGGAAGAGGGTCTCTCGGGAGGCGTTCTGGCATGCCAGAACGCGCAGCGTCACGCCATAGACCTGAACGGGCTTGTACCAGACCCGCAACTCGCCCGGCCGCATCTTCTTGAACCTCACCCAGACGGGTGAGCCTTCGACCACACTGTCGGCTCGCAGACGAATGACTGGGGAGAGGTTCATGCGGCGCAGGGCCACGAACCACTCGCTGCCGATGAACTCCCGGTCGGCGGTCAGGAACACTCTCCGGCCCTGGAGCAGGGGAAGCAGGCGCTCGACCAGGGCAATGCGGGTGGTCATGGTGCTGTTCCCGCTGTGCGGCAGCAGCGTCCAGACCAGCGGGAAGCTGAAACTCTGCCAGCGCACGCTGAGTAAGAGGATATTGATGTCGTGCTGGCCCAGCTTCCAGTTGGTCCGGTCGAGGACGAGCAGCCAGTGCTGCTCGTCGTGCAGGTGGGCCAGGACGAAGCGGGCGACCAGCAGGTCGGGGAGGGCGAACTGCACGAAGCCCCTCAGGCGCTGGTACACCGTCTCGTCCGAGCCTGGGAGATCGATGAGCTGGACGAGCTGGTACAAGACGACGCTGCGCGCCTGAATGACCGCGAGGATCAGGGCACTCAGGACGGTGAGCCGACGGGGATCGAGCGGAAAGTGCTGAGCCAGCAGGGCACAGAGGCTAGACTGAGGGGGTCGGCTCCGGGTGTTCTTCAT
>NZ_KB906437.1 GCF_000381345.1 Deinococcus apachensis DSM 19763
CTGGCGGGGTAACCGCGCAGACCCCACCGACCTCCCTGCCGGATCACGCCCAGAGGCCCGTTTCCCGCCCACTCCTGGGCACCCGCATCGACGCGACCAGCTACGCCCAAGCGGCAGCAGACGTGATCACCTGGGCGCAGGCCGGGGGCCCCCGCCGGGTCCACGCCGCCAACGTCCACATGGTCATGGAGGGAGTGGACGACCCCAACTTCCAGGCCGTCACCAACTCCGCCGACTTGGTCACGCCCGACGGGATGCCGCTCGTCTGGGGGTTGAAGCTGCTGGGGGTCCGGGACGCCGAGCGGGTCTACGGCCCCACCCTGACCCTGCATGTCTGCGAGGCGGCAGCCAAAGCGGGGGTGCCCATCGGGTTGTACGGCGGCACGCCCGAGAGCCTGGGGGACTTCCGGGCTTTCCTGGAGCGCCAGTTCCCCGGCATCCAGGTGGCCTGCACGATTGCCCCGCCCTTCCGCCCGCTGACGCCCGAGGAGGACGCCGAGGACGTCCGGCAGATCCTCGCCTCCGGGGCCCGCATCCTTTTCGTGGGGATCGGCTGCCCGAAGCAGGAGTGGTGGATGTACCGTCACCGCGACCGGCTGCCCCTCACCATGCTGGGGGTGGGCGCGGCCTTCGACTTCCACTCGGGGCGGGTCCGGCAGGCACCCGGGGCGATGCAGCGCCTGGGGCTGGAGTGGCTCTTCCGGCTGGCGATGGAGCCCAAGCGGCTCTGGAAGCGTTACGTCCGGCAAAACCCTCGCTTCCTGCTGATGTTCGCCCGCCAACTTCTGGGTGGCCGCACGGGCTCGTGCTGAACCGCGAGTAACAGCTGCTCGTAGTCTGGAGCGTCATTTTGGCTGCGGTTGGATGTGTAGCTCGCTTCGCTACTGAGGACCAGTTCGCCAGTTATTGCATGGCGGCTCCCATGGTGCGGGGCAGTGGGAAGAACAGCCGGGTCCAGCTCAACCGCGATGGAAATTGCCGATTGAATTGGGCCCTCCACATTGTGGCGCTGACCAGGAGGTGTTGCGACCAGCAGACACGGAAGTTCCTGGCCAAGGTCAAGGCGCGAGGAAAGACTCCTCGCGCCTCTCTCCGCATCTTGAAAACCCACACCGCGCGGGAACTCTTCCGTCATCTCAATAGCACTTCTCCCCCTGCTCTCTTCCACTTGGCCGCTATACAGCGACATGCCAGGATCTACTTTTAGGGGGCAGGCCACCTGATTCAATAAACCGGCATGGTGACAGGTGTCAACAAATAGGACATCCCAAAGCCGTATCGCTCAAATGAGCAGATGGTATACGACATTCAATTTCGTGAGCAACGTGGTCTTCTACAGCACGAACCGGTGGCGAAGCTGCCCGTGTTGGAATCACACGAGGGGAACGCATTATTGGCCTCCCTGCTGACAGCGCTCGCCAAGCTCAGGCCCATTATGGATAGCACGACTGCGTGAGGAGGTGACCTACAGGAGCGCTCTCTGCTTCACGCGCACGCCCAACGCGGCGAGCGCAATTAAGTAGTCCAGGTAGCGAGCACCGTGCTTGTGTAGGGCCTGAAACACACCTGCAACCGTTCTAAGGCTCGCGCGTTCAAAGGCGCGCATGGCAACTTGGGAGGCGATAAACCCAGCCAGACTTCCGCCCTTGAACAGGTGGGCATTCTGCTCAGCCCACCGGACCGAGTACTGCCAGTCGTTATCGTTGGATACGCTGCGCTGCGCTTGGTGGACGTACCAGATGCTCAGGATGTCTGGGATGAAGATGAAGTCCACGCCCGCCGCATCCCACTTCAGGTATAGGTCGAGGTCCTGGTGCTTCTTCAAGGTGTTGTCCCAGGGGATTTCGAGCAGGAGCGCTTTGGACGTCAGAAAGGAGGAGGTCTGGATCTGCGTCTCACCCGTCAGCTTACGGCGCATGAGCAGGTACTCGCTGATGCTCTCGCCCCGATCGGGGTCGCGCTGCGGCAGAACGCGCCCCGGTCCCTTCGGGGACTTGACGTACATGCGCGGGCAGATCACGACCCGCTGGGTGTGCCAATCCAGCGCGATCCGCATCTGCGCGTAGATTTTTTCCGGCAGCCACTCGTCATCATCATCGAGGAACCCGATCCATTCACCACGTGCCAGGTGAACGCCGATATTGCGCGCCTCGCCACCCCCCACGCTCTCGGGGAGCACCTCCACGCGCAAACGGTCGTCGTCAATACTGGACAGGGCCTGGACCGTCCGGTCATCCGGGCCGTCCACAACCACGATGACTTCCAAGGGTTCCCAGCGCTGCATCAGGGCGGACTTCACAGCGCGGGTGACGAGTTCGGGGCGATTACGGGTCGGGATGATGCACGACACCATCGGCAGGCCGGAGGGGAGGGGAAAACCTTGCACGCCCCAGCTTAGAGAGCAGGGTGCCAACAATTCCACGTAAAACTTCGGTATCGGTCCGCATAATGACCGGATGGTCACGGCGTTTCTGGGACTCCTCATCTTGTTGGGCGCGGCAGCAACAACTTACGTCCTTTTAGAGAAGGTACAGCGTACGGGTCGGTATTTCATCTGGCCCATCATCGTGAGCGTCACGCTGGGCACGGTGTTCGCCGCGCTGGGCACGTCGATGGGTGTCGTGAGTGCGGAAGCTTCCTCGGCCCTCACCCGGCTCAGCGGTCTCGTGGCGGACGGATTCTGTCTGCTCGCCCTGATGATGGCCCTCCTCCGCAGCCGCGCCCCCACCCACCCGGCCGTGCTGTGGGGGTATCTCCTCTTCGTGCTGGGCGCCATCGTGACGGTGCCCTGGAGCACCGAGCCCGCCTGGGCAACGGGTCTGTTCTCCACACCCCTCGTCCTGCTGGGCCTGTACGCCTGTGTGCTTACTGGGGTGACGCGCCAGGACTTCTTCAGTGTGACGCGCACCGTGCTGTCCTGGGTCCTCGTCGGCAGTCTCGCCCTCCTCGTCGTTGCCCCCGGACTCGCCTCCACCCCGTACGTGGACTCGCGCATCGGCCTCCCCATCCGGCTGCACGGGATCACCTTCCACGCCAATATGCTTGGCCTCTTGGCAGCGATGTACCTTGTCCTGCTGCTCGCACCGGACGTGTCCAAGCGCGGGCGGGTGCTGGGCGCCGCTCTCGGGCTCGCCGTGCTCGTCCTCGCCCAGAGCAAGACGGTCGTGGGTGGCCTCCTCATCGGTGTGGGCCTTATCGGGCTCGCGCAGATGTTCCGGGCCCCCACACTGACGCAGCGCGCCCTGCTGTTCCTTGCGATGCCGCTCGTTATCCTAGGCGGCGGCTCGGCCGTGAGGAGCGGGCTGTCCGACGCCGACGCGGGTGTCACGACGCTCACCGGGCGCACGCAAATCTGGGAGATTACCCTGGGGAGCTGGCGCGACAACCCTACCTTCGGGTACGGCCCACACCTGTGGGACAACGATTACGCCCGGCTCAACAATGCCGAGTGGGCGGGGTACGCGCACAACCAGCTCATTCACACCCTGGGGCAATCCGGCACCGTGGGTGCGGTTGGCTGGGCCATCTTCACGCTGGTCATGCTGCGCGCGCTCTGGGGAGCGTTGCGCCGGAGGGAGTACATCCTCGTCCTGCTCGGGACGGTCCTGCTCACCCGTGAGGTTTCAGAGGTCCCGCTCTACCTAGGACGCATTGACACGACCACGCTGTTCGTGGGGTTGATCGTGATCGGACTCGCCACCCGAGAGATGTTTCATGCGGTTGTGCAGGTAAGGAGGAGGACTCACCCAAGCGCCCTCCCCGAGCCTGCCTGAATCATTCAGAGGAGGGAACAATGGATCAATTGCATCAACGGGTTCAGGAGGAGCTTTCGCGCCGAGGAACAGAACTTCCGACCGGACTGCGGTAACACAACATCTGTCCGTTCGCAACCAGCCCCCGCCCAGGTAGCCAGAGCCTGGGCGGACTTCCTTTGGCCGAGGCGAGGTTCACCTTGCCAGTGTCTCTGTCCGCCTTCTCCTTTTGGCCTTCAGGTCAAGCAGGCGTCATACAGGCGTTCCAGTTCTCGGGTCTGCCGTTCAATCTCGAACAGACGCTGCACACGCGCGCGGCCAGCCTCGCCCATTCGTCGGCGGAGCGCTTCATCCCTCAGCAGAGTGATCAGGCTGTTCGTGAGGGCGTCCTGATCACCGGGAGGAGTGAGGAAACCGGTCTCTCCATGTTTCACTGCCTCGGGCACCCCGCCATCGGCGTAGGCTGCGACTGGCAACCCCATCGTCTGCGCTTCGGCAAACACCATCCCGAACGCTTCCAGGCGACTGGGCAGGCAGAAGATGGCAGCGCGGTTCATCCACTCGCGCACCTGCGCAGGCGTTTGTGGGCCTAGAAACTCTGCTCGCACTCCTAGACGAGACGCCTCAGCACGAGCCGCCCCCTCCAATTCCCCGCTGCCAATAATGACTAGGCGGACGTTCGGGATGGCCTGCTGGACATTCGGCATGACCCGGATTAGGTCCAGGACCCCCTTCCGCTCAATGAGGCGCCCAACACTCAGAATGATCGGCTCACGCTCCACAGGGGCGGGAACAAAGTCCTTCAGGTTGATGCCGATGTAGTGCGTGACTACTTTCTGCGGGGGGCACCCGAGGGCAAGCAGGCCTTCCCGAACGTAGTTGGAGACGGCGATGATCCGGCTGGCTTGACGGAACAACGCGGGGCGGCGCCACTGGTAGTACCGGTATACGCGCCGGAAGGGTTTCGTTGCAAACACGTCATACCCATGAAAGGTCGTGATCAGTGGGATGTTCAAGGCGCGGGCCAGGGGGAGACTCCACACTCCATCCACGCCGAAATGGGCATGCATTAAAGCAAGGTTTTGCTGCCGGAGGGCCTGCACCCAGGGTTGGGGAGCCTGCCCTAGATAAAGTTGCAAAGTCTGCACCTTGGAATACCCTGCTTCATCCGACAGAACCTGAGTGGGAATGGAGAGGGATGGGGTCCGAGGCTCCCGCTTCAGACCAACCAGGATCGGCGTGTAGCGCTGCAACGCACTGGCCTGAGCCGGGATGAAGGTTTCCGAGTACGGTAACAGCTTTTCGCGAAAAATGGCGACACGTAGCGACACGGTCCTACGTTATCCAACCAGGTATGACAGAGTTGAGACTGAGGAGTTCCTGACTACCCCTCAAAACGCGTAGGCTGAAGGAGAAGTCGGCTCCTGTAGCAACCGTAATGCGGGTCAAGGTTGCTTGTGGCGTGGGGGGCCGTCGACGGCGTGTCACGCCGCGGCGGCCTCCCCACGCCACTTCGCCTGAGAACGAACCATCGCGTGCAGGATCATCAGCAACTTCCGCATGCAGGCCACCAATGCGACCTTCTTCGGCTTCCCACGCTCGACGAGTCGGTCGAACCATGCGCGCAGCACCGGATTAAACCGCAATGATGCTACCGTCGCCATGTAGAGCACTTTC
>NZ_KB906438.1 GCF_000381345.1 Deinococcus apachensis DSM 19763
ATTCATGCCGGTGTTCCTGAAAAGGCCATCAAAGCGGCACTCCGACAATTTGACGACACGCCTTCGGAAGTGACCTGGGACCTGGCCCGCAGCCGCCCGGGCCGTCCGACCAAGGTGTACTTCGAAGCGTCCACCACCGCAGAGATTCAAGCGGCCGAGCAGCGCCTCGAGCAACTGCTCAACGCCAGTGGGTTCGATCTGTACCCCTAAGGTGGGCCAGGGGAGGCGCTTCATCGTCAGGAAGGGGGCCACTTTCGTTTACCCTCTGTCCTCGTGACTGACTTCCGACCCTAACGACGCCGCCTAATGGAGCGCTGGGCGCGAAGTTATAAGAGCAGTGACTTTTTGCCAGTCATCAAAGCTGCAAGAAAAAACCTCCCTGGCGAGGGGCGGGTGCTGGAGCAAGCGCAGCGTCATGCCTCCTTTTGTGGAGTGCGGCCGAGCCCAACTCCTTAAACTGTCGGTATGCATGACCCCGACGAGAAGGACTTACCTAGTGAGGTTGACGCCAAGGACGAGGCGCGGTCCTTCATGTCAGCGCGCCATCACGTCGGCGCTGCAGGCTTCGCCCAGAGCAACGTCCTGGAGCAGATCATTACTGCCGGACGCGAGCAGATCGAACTCATTCGGTCCCTCCGACAGGTGGTGGACGCCACACACGCTCAACTGCAGGCCCTCCCACCCGCTGACCGGGCAGACGCGACCCAACCCCAAGTAGCCACCCTCCAGAATATCGTGCGTGAAGGCCAGGCACAGATTGAAGCCGCTGAGGAGTTGCGCCGGGCCATTCAGCGCACCCTGGCTGACATTCGGGGCACCCCCGTGGAGGAAGTGAGCGCCAAAGTGCTCAAGACCCTGGGCGAGATTGTCTGGCAGCAGGCGGCGGACTTGGAAAACCTCATCACTGCGGCTATTACAGAAGCAAGTACCACAGAGCAAATCACGAACCTGGAGCGCGTCAGCGAGGAGACGCAGACCCGGCTGGAGCACGTGGAGCACGAGCAGGTCGAGCGGGAACTCGTGCACCTTCACCTGCTCGGCCATCAGGCCCTGGAACACATCCGGAGTCTGGAAGCGAGCGGGCAGACGCACGCTGAGCAGAGGGCTCAATTGGAGCAGGAGGCTGAGGTGGCGCGGCGGAGCATTGCAGCGCTTGAGGTGACCCAAGCGCAAAACACGGAGGAATTGGTTCATCTCAGGCGGCAGCGGGAGGTCTCGAAAGAGCGGATCGCAGCCCTGGAAGCAGGGATCGAAATTACCGGGGCGCAGCTTGAGGCGTCGAACCACGACGCGACTTCAGGCGAGCTCAACCATTGATGAACGAAGTGGGCATAGTCGGAGGTGATCGACTTTGCTTCACTACGGAATGCTCGTCATCTTCCACAACGACACCCGAGTGATTGTGGATGTTGACGGGGTGGTGATGCAGTCCGAGCAGTGCGTGGACCGGTACCGGTTTTGTCGCCGCTGGCCAGTTTCTGAGGAGGAACTGGACGTGGAAATCTGGGAGTTGCCGGACGGCGGCGTCATACGTCTGAGCAGGGAGGCACAGCCGGAGGCTGGCTGGGTGGCTCAACCTTGGGTGTGATGCTGGGTAAGACGTTGTGCCGCCCGTTGCACGGTGGGGGAGAGGACGGCTATGGCCGGGGGAGCTGACGCGAGATACAGGGCTGGCTGGCACAGACACTCCTGTCCACAACACTCGCCGCCTGAACCATCCCTCCCTCTACTCGGGGAAGGCCTGTTGCAGCAGGTGCAGGAGTTGTAGGGCCTGCTCGCGCCCGAGCATCATTCCGTGAGGTGGGCCGTCATACCGCTGCACGGTGATATGCAGCCCCTGAGGAGTCGGGCAGACATGCAGGCGCCCGTCGTCCCCGGCAAGAGAGAGGAGGGACGTCCCAGGCTCGCCCGGATCAAGGTTCGTTGTCATAGCAGACTTATTGTCGAGCTTGAGTCGCTACAGGATCATTTACGCTCACTCCAAACCTCTCAGCAGGACTGGGAGGGGTGGCGGGGCGGGCTGAAACGGGAAGGCTCCAGCTACCGATGTGACATGGTGTTCCGGGAGCCGGGTTCGCGGAAGGAAAGCTCCCATGCTCTGCTACGCGAGGAGGTCGGGGGAACCGGTGAGGAACAGGTAGCCGTCCACCTCGGTACACGCCATCCGTCGCAGCGAGACGCGTTGCCCCCGCTCATCCAGGCCATCCAACCACACCCGGTCGAACTGGATGCGTACGCCTTGGGGCTCCCCGTCAAGATGTGGCCCGGGGAGGTAGGTGGTGCGGCCGCGGGCGGTGATGGCGTACATGGAGACCTCGTGACTCCAACCGCGCCACAGGTAAAATGACACAACCGTTCAGGGAGACACCTGCTCCTCAGGCCGCACGGGCGCACTCCTCCCGCCTCTCAGGGGCAGGAGCCGCGCATTCCGGGCATAGAGGACCAGGGTGACGGGCAGGCTCGAGCCGTTGCCGGGCATGAGCTGGAGGTTCAGGGTATTCGTGCGGGCCTGCCACAGCAGGACTGGGGCTGTCTGATCCTTGAGGGCCCGCCCTCGGCCCAGCAGCAGGTGCTGAGTGCGCTGGCTGTCCGTCACCTGCACGGTGCCCTGGTAGGCCCCGCCCCGGACCGAGAGGGCCAGCTGCCGAGCTGTCGTTCCTTTCAGCTGGAGGCTGTACAGCACGCCGTAGTTGCCTTTAAGGATCTGCCGCTCGCCCGTCAGCGCGTCGGTCCCCCGCAGCGGGAGGTCACTCTGCCCCCCTACAGTCACTCGCGCCGTCTTGGCAGGCAGGGAGACCCAAAGGGTTCGGTTCGCCCCGGGGAACGTACCACGGGCGTGCTTCCTGTCCCGGGGCAGGGTGGGCCAGGCCGCCTGGGCCGGGCGGGCGGACGTCTCCCCCTCACCCAGCATCAACACGCTGATCTGCGTTCTGGCCGTGCTGCGCAGGTCAAACATGACGCTGGCCACGGCGCCACGCGAGAGCCACGCCGAGCTGTACAGTACGGTCACGTCCCCGGGGCGCAGGGAACGGGCGGGCAGGGGCCGCGACGCGAAGTAGCGCAGCAGCGTCTGTTGACCGATCACGGGGTCCGGTCTGCGCGTGCTGGCGCTCCCCTGGCGGGAAGTCACCAGGGTGCCGCGCTGCCGCCCCACATTTCTGGCCAGCACCACCAGCCGGGCGCGCTGGCCCAGCCCGTTGGCGTGGTAGGCCACCACCCGCGCGCTCCCAATGACCGTGTCGCGGTACAGCAACCCGGAGCGGGCTGGCGTCTCAGGGGAACCGGAAAAGATCAGCGGGACCTGGTCGCTGCGGACTGCTGGGGTCATCCTCGGGTACCCCAGGATGCCGGTGTCCCGAAAAGGGACTGCGAACTGCGCCTGCCCACCCGGCGACAGCAGAGTAAGAAGAATGAGGAATAGACCTCGGCGCATGATAAATAAGTTAACAAATACAGGCCAGGAACGACCGGGCTATCCGGCGCGTTCGGGGCCTGGCCGATCCTGTCCAGTTTTGCTCCTGCTCCCGCCCGCGCGGCTGGTGGGGCTCGTCGCGCACGCCGGATGAGCTGGGCCTCTCCGATCCAGCGCGGCGCGGCCTGCCGCCCGAGTTGGAGACCGTCTACGCGCGCGGGGCCTGGTGGTACGGCCCGGAGAGCGTCCGCGTGAGGCGCGCCTCGCGGCCTAGGGCGGTCCTCCGTCAGGGCTTACCCCCGTGGAGCGGTCCTCGCTGGCTGATGACCTGGGGTGCCACCTAGAGCAGAAAGCCGCCGCGTTTCACCTCAGGCAGGAGCGCCTGGCCTGGCAGGGTGGGGACGGAGAGGACGCGGCCTACTGGCTCGACGTGGAGTTCCTGAGGACAGGACAGGACGATTCCTCAGGGGCGCCATCCATCCGCTGAAGCCTTTTGCGCTGAACGGTTCTTGCTACGGTGGGGCGTGATCAAAGACGACATGGCGATTCATGCCGGTGTTCCTGAAAAGGCCATCAAAGCGGCACTCCGACAATTTGACGACACGCCTTCGGAAGT
>NZ_KB906439.1 GCF_000381345.1 Deinococcus apachensis DSM 19763
CCAGCCATCTTCCCGCCTCAAAAAATATAAATGGGTTGTCTTCGACAGGTAGACGCTTCAAAACCTCAGAAACAACCCTCCTCTCTGGATTTCTTCCATCAATGCAGAAACTTATTTTCAGGTGTGGGTCCTCAGGATCCCAAAACTCTCCTTGGGAGAAGTTCCACCAGAAAGGACCCGACCCATAAATACTGGCCGTGACGGATATCATCTGTTTTTCGTGTGGTGCTTCTGTCTGGCTCACTGTCACACAGTTTAAAAGACTTGTTCGCTGGTGGAAGGGCAGATACCGCGCTGCCCAGTGGCGTGCAGCTGTGAGGCGTGGTACGGTCCAGACAAAAGAAAAACCGGGACGCGTACACGCCCCAGCCCTAGCAAGCTCAGTGTACGCGCCCTGGGGAAGGCATGTATACCCCTTGAACCCACAATCCCCTCGACTCGTTGAAGTCCTTGCCCGTGCCCGTGCTGCCGTTCTCGGTGGTGCGGGCCTTCCTGCTGTGCCGCCACCCGCTGTCCGGCCCACTGAGCCGCCCGTGCCGGTAGTGCGGGTGTCCACCCCTGCCGAGTCCGCGGTGGGGCCTTCGTGGGCCTCTTATGAGCCTGAGCCGGTCCTGGCCGAGCTGCGCCTGAGCCCCGGCGCCCGTCGTGTGTTCCTGGTCCTGCACCGGCTGGCCCTCGACGTGGCCCGGGAGCGGGCCTACCGGCTCCTGCCCGACTCGGTGACGTTCCACGTCCCGGCCCTCATGGTGGCGGGGCTAACCGGCTACACCGACCGACACCTCCGGCGGCTGGCTGGGGAGCTGGAGCAGGCCGGGGTGCTCGACGCGGGTGGTCACGCCTCCCGGGTGGGCCTGCGCTCGCTCTACGACGGCACGCTGTGGGCTGTGAAGGTCAAACCTGGGGACACTGCCCCTCGCTTGCGAGCGGAGGACTGGAAGCACGCATGGCGGCCCACATTCGCGGCTGATGTGGAGGGCAAGCGGGGCGCGGCCCGGGTCATGTCCGAACTACAAACCGCAGAGGCCAGTGAGGGGGAGCGATACAGGGCCGTCCTACGGGCTGCCGTTGCTCCTGACGCGGCTTTTACCCCCGTTGCATCCAGTTCGGACATGACCGGCGCTGAGGCTGAGCCGCGCACGGTGCGGGAGGTGATCTACCGCCTGGGCGAGCTGGCGCACGTCCACCCGTCACAGCGTCCGGGGCTGGTAGGGCGCATGGCGTCGGCTCTCGCTCACGCCCTGGGCGATCTGCACAGCCGTCGGTGGTACTGCTCGCTGATCTGGCAGGCCTGGGAGGACGAGGTGGAAGGTCGGCCCGGTCTGCAGGGACTCGCCGCACAGCTGTCGCGCCTCGCCGCTGATCTGGTGGAGTGGCCCGGTATACGGTCTCCGGGGGCGCTCCTGGCAACCCGACTGCGTTCGGTTTGATGCCATTCTGCACCACCCTGTCGGTTGAGCCTGCCAACTATTTCAGCGCTGTAATTCTCTACGGCTCCAACAGAATTGTCTCGCAACACACGGGTAATAGCCAATTCTATTTCTCACGTAAAAGTTCAGTAAGATATATCACCTTCCCAATCCAGAAAGGGGTCTTAGAAATATGTCTGATTTAGAGCCTCTGGAGATTGCCGGATTTGCCGTCGAACGTATGCCAATGGGCGACCATATCCTTGGAAAGGTAGTAATCAATAAAAAAATTACAGTTTTATTCCGTTTGAATGATCAGGGAGGCTTACCGGATTTACCCAGTGGAAAATGCATCGGGTGCCAGATTGGAGCAATAAGCCGTTGTGCGGACTTGGTTTGCCCCGATATAAAGGAATCGGACCCAGGGGCTTCATGCTATGACGCAATCAGAGAATGTATGAGATTGGCGTGCCGAGGGAGTTGTAAGGGTCAAAATTCAAGTGGTGGTTTTTTAGTTTTAGCCTAAAGGCCAAGAACTAATAAGGCGCAGTCCCATCGGGAGCATGACTATAAACACCCTCGCTTGCGCGTGGGTTAGCTCTCTGAACGGAATGAGTTACGCCCCATATTACACTGAGACCAGCTGGGCTCGCACGCTCTCGCCCTGGCGCTGCTTAAGCCAGCTGTCGGTCTGTGGGAGGGTGTCCGTAGCGTAACCCTGGCGCGGTCCTGGCGGCGCGGCTGCGAGCTGCCTGACCTCAGCCGTAGCCGTGTAACAGTTGGGTGCCAAGTTCGGCGGTACGTTGATGCGGACCATGCCTCTGAGGTTGATTGAGCCACTGGACAAGCTGCTGCACGATGTCTGGGAAGAGGCGAGTGCGAGAGCCACGGTGGACGGGGATGCGCTCATTGGCCTGTGGGAGCGCCTAGAGCAGATTCACGCTGAGATCGGCACGTGTAGTCGGGAGTTCCAGTGGAACCTTGATGAGCTCGGCCCTTGCTTACAAAAGCTGAAGGACCGCGCACATGCAGAGTTGGAGCGCGTGCGAGCCGGGGAACTGGACGTGGCCTGACCCGTTCGGCCTTATGCGGCGTCGAAGGTGACGGAGCGCGGAAAGAGCTTGAAAACCTGCCATGCACACGCGCTGGGTGGTTCAATTCCTGCGCGATCAGCCTCGAAAGTCTACCTGAATCTACCTGAAATGTGATGCGGAACACTTGTCGCGTGTGCGGGATTCGCCCGTATTCTTACGCGCAGACCCTGAGCGAGGACAGGTACGTTCGCACGCAAGGCAGGCACGGCACGCACAGAAGACCAGCTGGTTACGCTCGCTCACACGGCAGCGCGTAGCGCTCGGAGCGAGGACCGAGGATAGCGAAGCGACGCAGGTCCGAGCGACGCCACGCCGGGACAAGAGCGGAGTCAAACTCCCCGTGAGTCGCAAGCCGCAAGCGCCTTGCTCCGGCGAGGTTCGGCACGCACGGGCGCAGAGGCAGTCACCTTCGCACTCTCCCGGTGGTCGCGTGCTCGGTGAGGCTTCGCCCCGGTGAGCGTCTGGCGTGACCAGCTGTGACCGAGAGTTAGCCCAGGACGCGGCGGGAGGCGTAGCGCGGCCCGTATCGCCGTTGACCCGGCACCGGCTGGTCGAACACGCCCACATACTGCTGCCCCTTGAACGTGTCCACGAACAGGAAGCGGCCACGCTTGACCCACGTCCTGACCGTCTCGACGGGCAAGTGATAAAGCTCCGCGTACTCCCGCAGCGTCACCTGCCACGGTGACGGCATTCCTTGCGTGTTCATCGGTGTTCCTCCATGAAGAACCCCCACCTGTGAAGGCCGGGGGGTAGTTTTTGCCTGTGTTGAACGTGTGCGGGGGTTGGGAGCTGTTCACACAGGAAGGGTTTCTGGCTCCTGAGACATTTTACAAAATGGACCGTTACGCCCGATTTAACACTACGACACATTAGTGTGAACCTCTTTCAGATGGAAGAATCGGGCGTTACGACCGATCAGGTAACCTGAGCCCATGCCAGTGAATCCCCGCAGTCTGGAGAACTTACGCCCCATGCCCCGCCTTGGGTCGGGTGTAACGTCCGAGGTCCATCGGGTACGTGCTGGGGCCGAGGTTCAAGCATGGTTCCGCGCCATGACCGCCGAGGAACGCGGGGAGCTGCTGGCACAGGTGATGACCTGGCAGGACCGGAGCCGCCCGGCTGTCCTGACAGCCCACAGCGGGCCAGCGGGAGCCGGTGTGGGTCAAGGTGCCCCCTCGACGGCAGAGGACCATCCCCGGCCAGCACAGAGGCAAGCAGAGGGCCTGCGCCCCTCTGGAGAGGTGCCGCAGGGATTGAGCGCCTACGCGCGGGCGGTGCTCGCCGATCTCGACCGGGGCGGGG
>NZ_KB906440.1 GCF_000381345.1 Deinococcus apachensis DSM 19763
ATTCATGCCGGTGTTCCTGAAAAGGCCATCAAAGCGGCACTCCGACAATTTGACGACACGCCTTCGGAAGTGACCTGGGACCTGGCCCGCAGCCGTCCGGGCCGTCCGACCAAGGTGTACTTCGAAGCGTCCACCACGGCAGAGATTCAAGCGGCCAAGCAGCGCCTCGAGCAACTGCTCAACGCCAGTGGGTTCGATCTGTACCCGTAAGGTGGGCCAGGGGAGGCGCTTCATCGTCAGGAAGGGGGCCACTTTCGTTTACCCCCAGTCCTTTGCCAACCCACGCTCTGACCACTCTCCTGACGGTCCTTCAATCCCTCTCGAAAGGGTGGAATTACTGATTGAAAAAAACGACGGTGTGCGGAATGAAAGTGTAATTCTCCCGAACCAACTGGCCTAACGTCTCGTCCAGGACAAGGTCAAGCTTGCCGTCCCTGTTCATGTCCCCCATCCACAGCCGATTAAAGCCTCCTACCAGATCGGTGATATCACCCGCCGTAACACGGCCGTCCCCATGACCCAGAAAGACCGCCGGACCACCCCTGTTAGGTCGGCCGTACAGGATCACATTGACCGCGATATCCAAGTTGCCATCCCCATTCACGTCGCCCAAGGCCACATCGTCGGACCCCCCACGAGCGGAACCTCCCATCGCGTACTGAACTGCGGGTTGGAACGTGCCGTCCCCATTCCCCAACCGAATGCTGAGCGTCTTCTCGTAGGCAGACACCAGATCAAGTTTCCCGTCGCCATTCAGATCGCCAAGACGTATGGAGCCACTCGCGTCGAGCGCCAGCGTCTTGTTGAGGGTCAAGTAGCCACTGCCTTCCCCGAGCAGTACATCTATACCAGTCGTGACCACGTCGAGTCTGCCGTCATTGTTAACGTCGCCAAAAACAATAGAACCTGCAGGGCGTGACATTTTAAAAGCCCTCAAGAATTCAAATCGTCCATCTCCTTTGCCCAATAGGACCGAGATTTTCTTAGATTCGTCGGTTACAGCGATCAAATCCAATTGACCGTCGCCGTTCATATCACCCAGAGCGAGATTGTATGGTTCCCGCCGGAGAGGCTCTAAAGGGTCCGGGGTCAAGAACAAGGTTGTAGCGGGCTGGAAGGTCCCGTCACCATTGCTCAGCAGCGTGGAGATGAAGGAACTGAAATAGGGCAGCGTGAGGCCGCTGGCAATGATGTCGAGGTGGCCATCTCTGTTCACGTCCCCCAACGTGACCGATTCCGCAGGGCCAGGGAGACTGAGTCCTTCCGCAGCCTTAAAGAGAAATACGCCGTAGAAACTTGTTCCTGCCAGTAGGGAAAGGGTGGGACGACCAGGAACGGTGGCCACAAGGTCCAGGTAACCGTCGCCAGTCACATCCCCCACCGCGCTGTCGTGGCCGCCCCCCACGCCGTCATTGGGGAGTTGGGGGAACGGTTGACTGATCGGGAACCTACCAGCACTGAGCGCGCCCGCCCCCGCCTGGAACCGGAAAACGTAAGGTTGGTTCAAGGTGGTCGAGGACAGACTCCTAAGCCCGGACCTCAGGGTCACCTCGACCTGCTCCCCAGGCTTCCACCCTCCATCCGGTTGGAAGAGGACCTGGGACGTGCTTATCAACTGCCCTGGTCTCGCGCCCGTCATAAACCCATTCACCAGGAACGTTTCCGGCGTGGGAACAACGATCTGGTTGAAGTTGACCTGGACCGGAGCCGTGATCGGCACCAACCTGTTCGCCTGGGGCACACCGGTCACCGTTAACGCTGTTGGAGGAGGAGGAGGAGGAGTGACGTTCCAGGACAGGTCGATGACATGAGCCGTCGCGAAGTTCGAGTCCCGGTAATCCTCCAGGATCGGGATGAACTGGAGTTGTTGAGGTGAGCAGTTCGGACAGGTCGTGTTGAGTTTGATGGGGACCAGGAATTGGGCGGGGAATGTCGTCGCCGTGTACATCCGGTTCGGATCTGCCAGCTGAATGTCCCCCGCACTGCCCGTCATGAAGACCTTTAACTGAAAGGCAATTGGGCCACTTGGCGGCCGGGGCGACTTCGACCCCACCCCCAGGTCCTCGACCACCAGGGTCGCCGTGGCGGTCGTCCCGTTCGGCGCAGTGATCGTGTTGGGATCAAAGTGGAAGTCGTAATTCAGCTGACGTCCTCTGGACTGACAGAACACCTTGGGGAGGGCCCAGTCCGCGTGGTCGTAAGCGATGCCGTCGCCTGCATCCGTCACCACCAGCCGCAAGTCCTGCTTGCCCGTCAAGTCCAGGTCCACTCGCTGCGTCGCGCTCGACCCCGTCATCGTGCCGCTGTCGTAGACCTTCACGCCGTCGAGCAGGACCTGGAACACCACGCTGCCGCGGTCCCCCACCTCGTCGTCCACGCCGATGTCGCTGGTGAAGCGGGTGCAGCTGGCATCGTTGTACCCCTGTAGGCTGAAATGCATGTCGCTGCCCGCATGCGTGCCGAACCCTCGCGGGTAGGTCTGGCCGTTCAGGGTGAGGGGGTGACCATCCCCTTTGTTCCGTTCACCGTTGCTGCGATTGACTTCGATGGGACCCCAGCCGTTTTTGGCGTCGAGGATGGTCTCAAAGTGCAGGTTGTTCTCGGTAGGGGTCAGGCGCTGGGGGGCGAGTTGACCGCTGGACGGGGTGTAGGTCCAGGGGTACTGGGCGCCGTTGGCGTACGGGTCGGGGTTCTGCTGATTACAGGCAGCGAGGACGAGCGCGAGGGCGCCGCTGTAGAGCCAGCGGCGGGTGGGGGAGGGGGCCATGCATGCTCCTGCAACCCACGGGGAGGGACGGCTCCGGAGCCAGGGGATGAGAGTGGGTTGGCTCCATCTTGCTTGTTTGAGGAGAGAATGAGGCTTTACCAAAGGTTCATGAAGAGAAAGGACGTGCCCCCGGTGCCCCTTGAGGGTGCAGGACCCTGCAGCTTCTCAGATGGATTAGCCTGGGTTTCTCCTAGAATTCATCCGAATATTCGGCGTAGCAGGATGAGGATGCAAGTGAGCTGAACGAAGCCAAGGAAATTCTGAGCTTTGCGCTCGTCACGGGTTCGCACTCGTCGGAAAGATTGTAGCCACGCAATTGTTCGTTCGACCTTCCAGCGCCGCTTGTAGCGGCGCAGTGGTCGTCCATCCTGCGTTTTCTGCTTGCGGTTCTTGCGGTTAGGAGCGATCATTTCTACCCCAAGCGCTGCCAACTCGGCATCCAAAGGGTCACTGTCGTAGGCTTTGTCCCCGATCAGCCGCCGTGGACAGTCCAGACCGAA
>NZ_KB906442.1 GCF_000381345.1 Deinococcus apachensis DSM 19763
GAGCGACTAAGTGGTGTAGCGCCCCAAGCGCCCCCTGTACCCTGCGGTCATGATCTCCCCAGCTCTTGTGCTAACCCCCAAGCAGGCTGCCGAACGGCTGGGGATTCGACTCCCCACATTGAGAAAGCACGCCGCGACCTGGGAGGCGCTCTCTGGGGAATCGTTGCCGCGTGGTGAGCATCTCGAGCGCCTCTGGCCAGAGCCCGTGGTGACCCTGCTCGGTGAGGCGCTCAGCATGGTCCACCGACGAGAGGCCACTAGCGTGGAGGGGGCGCTCCAGGCGCTCTACCACCCTGCTACGCCCCCCCCTGCGACGTTGCCGGGCCTGTCAGAAGACCTGCGGGCTTTGATCCGGGAGGAATTGCGGGTTGTGGTCCGTGAGGAGCTGAATGCTGTCGTAAGGGAACTGGCAGTCCAGCATGTGCCCACTGTCCAGGCCCCAGCTGGGGAGGTCCATGAGGCTGTGCGTTTAGAGGTACGCGAGGCCCTCAACCCTGATCGACTGCGCGTCCTCCTCCATGCTGCGACCCCACCCGAACCACGACGTCGAGGATGGCTGGCCCGGTTGCTGAGGCTATAAGGGAGACTCAGCCCTTTACTGACCCTTTGAGTGCCTGTGTTACTGTTCAGGCACAACCAAAAACCCCCTGCGTCAACAGGGGGCTTCAGTTCCCGGAGTACCAGGCGTCGCAACCCAAGGGTACACCGGGAGCAGAAAGGCTTCAACCTTGGAAAGTTCATCTGGGCGTCTTGCCCTAGTCCTTGCCCGTGCTCGTGCTGCCGTTCTCGGTGGTGCGGGCCTTCCTGCCGCGCCTACGCCTGCTGTGTGGCCCGTAGAACCGCCTGCCAACCTTGAGATAGCTCAACACTCCATCCCGGCCCCTGCTGACTCGCTACGGCCCTCCTACGCGCCTACACCTCACGTCCTGCCCACCCTGCCCACAGCGGGCGAGGTGCGCGGGGAGCGGGCGCTGAGCGTGGGTGCGGCCCGGCTGTGGGGCATCCTGCACGACCTGGCGCTGCACGTCGCCCGGCATCGGGGGCACACCGCGGCCCCGGTGAGCATCACGTTCCACCTGCCCGCTGTGATCCTGGCCGCCGTCGCGGGGTACTCGGAGCGGCACACGTATCGGCTGGCCGACGAGCTGCGCCATGCCGGGCTGCTCGACGAGCGGGGGCACGTCGCCCAGGTGGGCAAGCTGCGGCGCTATGACGGCACCCTATGGGCGGTGGCGCTGCGCCCGGACGCTCGGCCCCGGCTGCGCTGGTTTGACTTCCGGCATGACTGGCGGCCCGACTTTGCGACCGAGTACCACGGGGAACAGGGGGCGTGGCGGGAGGTGCAGGCGGTCATGTCAGAACCACTCACCCTTGAAGGGCAAGCCGAGCGGCTGCAAGGGATCGCCCGAACATGGGCCGCTGCGACCCGGACACCTAAAACCCCCGCTGAGGGAGGTTCTGACATGTGTCCTGGTGCGACGTTGCACGCTGTGGCCTACGCCCTGCCCGGCCTGCTGCATCTGCCCCCCCGGCAACGTCACCGGGAGGTGTCCCGGCTGGCCGCCGACCTCGCCCACGCCCTGAACGAACCCGGACGCCTGAAACAGTGGGCGGGAACGATTTACACCGCTCTGAGCGCCGAGAACGAACAGCGGCCCGGCCTGCACGTCCTGGCGCTGCAACTCGCCCGGCTGGCCGCCGACCTTGCCGAGGGGGCACCGTGGCGCAATCCCGGCGCAGTGTTGGCCGCCCGGCTGCGCTGATTTACCCCCCGAAGTCGAGAAACGCCGTCAGGGGCGGCACAACGCCTTAATACTCATTATGTTCTCAGACAGAAATGATGGAATATTCTACATCCAACGTAGTACACTGGGAGATGACTCTCTCCCATTCCACCGCTATTGCCAACCAACTGCCGCCCGCCCCCCTCGATCTGGGGGCGGGTTGCTTCATTGATACCGCCACCGTCGCGGAGTTCCTGGGCTGCACGGCCCGCACGGTGGTCAACCTCATCCGGCGCGGCCACCTGCCTGCCGTGCGCCTGGGGGAAGGCCGCACCGCCTACCGCGTGCCCGTGGCGGCCCTGCTGGAGTTCGTGACCCGCTTCGGCACCCACGCCCCGGCCACCGTCGCCGCCTCGGAGAACCCTGACGAGCTGCTGGAGTTCACCCCGGAACCCGTGATGCTCGCCACCCGGCGCACCTCCGACGGCCTGCTGATCGTGACACCCCTCCAGCCCCGCATCGAGCCCAGCGGGGACTAAGCAGTGGGTACGGTGACATTCCCCCAGCCCCCCGTCTCCCCCTTCAGTTCCGATTACGTCACGGACAGCACTACGCGGCGCAACATCAAGGTTGGCCGACGCATGGGTTACGGGCGTGGCCTTATTCCCCGCCTGCTGATTGCCACTGACCACGCCCCCGCTTGGATGATCGTTCAGCATGGGCGCGGCCCCCTGTATGACCACGGCTTCAACCGATCCGTCCATGACTACGTGGGGGAATTGATCGGGCATACCCCAGCGTGGTGTGCCTTGCAACGCGGGATTGAAGGGGGGCGGCATACCAACATCCTTCTGCCTGCCTCTGCCGTCCCTCCCCGTAAGCAGCGACCTCGGGGAACGCACGTCGAGGATGTCACCGACCTAGTTGGGCTGATGCGCTACCTCAGTGGCCCACCTGATGCCCGTGCCAACTACCGCGTTCAGGATCCACGCACGGGCCTCTGGTACGCGCCCACCGACGAGATGCGCGCCGCCGCCGAAGCTGAATATCTCGAAGCTAAATGCCGGGGCCGTCTCCCCGACATGCAGTGGACGCACAAGCTGCCCCGCCTCAAGGTGAGCCCGGACGAACTACAGCACCTCCTACCCCTCGCTGCCGACTGAGGGGGGTCTCAATTACCTACGTGTTTCAAATCCCTTCCCGCACCTCACCAATCACTGCCGCAAGTGACCAGCGGCGCCCTGTCCTGCATCCTCTCAGCCCCCATGTTCTTAACGCGCTCGCCGCCGTCAGGCGGCCCCACGAGGAAGCGGACGGGGAGG
>NZ_KB906443.1 GCF_000381345.1 Deinococcus apachensis DSM 19763
GCAGCCAATCAGCGGGAACACCTTGAGGCACCCGGACATACGCACCCCACGACTCGGGAAATTGCAAGGGAACGCGAGAACAATGCGGAAAAATTGCGGCAAAACCTAAGAAAACCTCAGGAATCTGGTATAATTAACCCGTCACCGTACAAAGAGACGCGCCTGCTGGGGAGCGGGCGCGTTCTGCTATTGCGTGCGCGGTTATTAGAGATCATCCGAAAATTCGGTGAGGCAGGGTGTGCACGCAGGCGAGCCGAACGAAGGGGAGGACGGGTTAAGCTTGTTTCCCGGCAGTCCATGGTAAAGGGCGGTTGCTGTCTTATCCACGGGTCGGGTTGAAGCACACTCAACCTTTCTACCAGCGACAGTTCGCCAGAGGACTGGACGTTTTCATGTACGCTTTCCCTACGTCTCGATCCAGGCGCGGCGGCCCATCGAAAGTCCTCTCCTGCTCTCGCGGAGGCTTTTTATGCGGATTCCTCATCACGTTCGACCCTTGGCGATCCTGCTGCTCACCGCGTGCCTGCCAGCCGCTGCACAGGACGTGAATGGTCGGTATGGCGTCGGCGGGTACGAGCTGTATTTGCGGTGCTCAGGAGTCAACACTCAGCCGACTGTCGTCCTGCTGGGCGGGTTCGAGGGGGCTGCCACCTGGGACCAGGTGGAACCTGAGGTTGCCAAATTCGCCCACGTCTGCGTGTACGACTCCGCGGGAGTTCCCGGAGGGATGAGCGACCTTCCCAAACCCAACAACCCCAGTGATGGCCTGGAGCGAACCCAGGAACTGTACCGGCTGCTCAACGCGGCCAAGGTAAAGGGTCCGTACGTGTTCGTGGCCCTGGGACCCAGTGCGCACATCGCCCGACTGTTCACCAAACTCCACCCCAATGACGTGAAGGGGGTGGTGTTCTCCCACGGGCACACCACGACAGTGTTCAAAGCGATGACCGCGTTCTTCCACGCCAACCCTGACATCCCGGCTGGGGAACAGCGGCCCATCCTCGAAGGCATGCGGGCACAGATGCAGCGGCGGGCGGCGGGGCTCAACGACCCGGACGCCGTGTGGGACATCGTGAAGACCGTCCAGCAGGTGAACCAGGCGGGGACGCTGGGCAACCGGCCGGTTGTGGTGCTGATCCCACGCTTGGACCCCGTGACGGCCCAGGGTGGCACCGGTGCCCTGCAGGCGTACGGCCAGCGGGCGTGGAAGGTGTACGGGTCGGACCAAGCGACGTTGGCGAAGCTGTCGACGAACAGCCTGATGGTAGATGCTCCTAACTCCTGGTACCACATTGAGCAGGACGCTCCGGAACTGGTGATCGACGCGGTCCGCAAGGTACTGGCTGCGGCCCAGAGTGGCAGCAAGCTTAAGTAACGGAATACCCAGACGCACTGGGCGCTAATTATCTAAGCATGCGAGGTCACCTGGAGACGCGGCGCAACAGGATGAGGATGCAGGCGAGCTGGACAAAACCCAGGAAGTTTTGGGCTTTGCGCTCGTCACGAGTTCGGATACGGCGGAAAGACTGCAACCAGGCGATGGTCCGCTCAACCATCCAGCGCTGCTTGTAGCGGCGCAACGGTCGTCCATCCTGCGTCTTTTGTTTCCGATTCTTCCGGTTGGGCGCGATCATTTCTACCCCAAGCGCTGCCAACTCGGCATCCAAAGGATCGCTGTCGTATGCCTTGTCCCCGATCAATCGCTGTGGGAAGTCCAGGCCGAACGAGGCTTCCAAGGTGGCGTGGACCAGGGTCACTTCACCTGGGCTGGCACTCTCCGTGTGGACGGCGAGGGGCAGACCGCTCGCATCCACCATCAGCATGATTTTAGTGCCCTTGCCCTTCTTGGTCGGCCCGACATCTGCGCCCCCTTTTTGGCAGCACTGAAAGTGCCGTCAATGAACGCTTCCCGCAAGTCCAGTAATTCCTGTTCTTCCAGCAGCTCGTAGAGCTGCCCCAGGACGTTCGGGAACACCCCGCGCTCATTCCACTCCTGAAAACGCTCAAAACATGTGGACTTGGGCGGGTATTCCGGTCGGGGAAGGTGATGCCATTGGGCTCCGGTGCGCAACACCCACAGGATGCCTTCAAGTAGCTCTTTGTCGGCCCGCCGCGGTCGTCCACGGCGGCTCTGCTTTTCACGAGAAGGTAACAGAGGAGCGAGGATCGCCCACTGGTAAAAGTTAGCTTTCTCGACCTGAAAAAACCTGAAGTCGGGGAAGGGGTAAAGACTATTTACTCCCTCCCAAAAAGGGCGGCAAGTGACTAAGTAGTGACCAAATCAGGGCCGCGACTAGGCAACACCTGCCACCCAAAAAGAACAGGGCTACCATCGCCGGGCAATAACACTTCCTAACGTTCCAGCGACCTGCAAAACGCACAAACCCGACAGCTAAGGGGTGCCTGGAGTGGGTAGTGTCAACTGGCGCCTAACGACACGTTGAGGGGTGTCGCGTGGGTTACCCCTTCGGTAAGTTATCGGAAGGGTGCATGGCCTCCCGAAACGCC
>NZ_KB906444.1 GCF_000381345.1 Deinococcus apachensis DSM 19763
GGACAGCCGAGCGGAGACACCGAGCGGCGAAAGGAGACGACGATGAACGCGCACCTTTACGCCGCCCAGGACCGCGCCCAGGAACTCCGAGCCGAAGCCAGGCGCGACCGCGATGCCCGCGCCGCCCAAGGACAGAACGAGCGCGAGAACTTACTCCAGCGCCTGGGGGTCCTGCTCCTGGCCCGCCAGCCCCGCCTCGCGTAACGGGCCGGGCCACCGCTCGGCCCATAAGCGCCCCTCCTGATCAGGAGGGGTACTCTCGTTGGTATTGGACGCGCCCAGGGGCCAAAG
Organism: Deinococcus apachensis DSM 19763; assembly: GCF_000381345.1. Classification (NCBI taxonomy): domain Bacteria; kingdom Thermotogati; phylum Deinococcota; class Deinococci; order Deinococcales; family Deinococcaceae; genus Deinococcus; species Deinococcus apachensis. Next base: position 292 of record NZ_KB906444.1, read on the forward strand.
GAAGAAGGCGACCCGGAGGCCGCCAATTGGGTGACATCACTAGGAACAATGCCGCCTACTGCCCAAACAGCATGCCGGCCAGATGCACGGCCACAGCCTCCACGTCGTTCTCATCGTCATTGCTGATCACGATTACCGTGACGTCGTCAGTGGGGAAGCGCAGGTTAGCGGCTGTGAAGTGGTATGTATTGCCGGTGGTGAGGATGACCTGGTGCCCGTTGATCTTCCCGACCTTCCACTGTGCGGCCCGGCGCTCATCCGTGATGCCTGCATCGGGCTCGGAGACGGGCGCCCGCGGCGCGAAGAGGCGCTTCAGCGAGCGCGACGAGAGGATTTTCCCGCCGAACAGCGCGTTGTCGTAGGCGTACACATCCTCGAGCGTCGAGAAGACCTGAAAGTAGTCGTTGTAGTGCGTAATGCTATTGGCGACCAAGCCCCCATAATCACGCGCGCGGGCCGGCGGAACCAGGGCATCGGTCATCCGCCCGCTGTGCGTCATGCCGGCCGGGGCGAAGATGGCCTCGCGCATCACGCTGGCCCACGGCTTGCCCGTGACCTTCTCGACGATTGCCCCGAGCACAATGGTGGTGCAGTTCCTGTAGTCCACCGCAGTCGGTGACGGACGGAACTCCAGCGCCTTGGACTGGCAACCGGCCAGCGAGTCGGCCACTGTTGTGTGCCCCTCCTGATCCCAGGGCCAGTTGGGCAACCCGGAGGTGCCGTCGAGGAGCATGCCGATGGTGAGGGGCTTCCACGCCGCGGGGCAGGAGGACAGATACGTGCAGACGAGAGCGCCGTCTTGGAGCGTGCCCTGCTCCTCCAGCTTGAGGACCGCCGCCAGGTTCATCGCAAAGCTGACCCCGGCGATGGGGTACACGGTGCTTGGGGAGTTGCGCACCTTGTTTTCCCGATCAGCCATGCCATAGCCCTTGCTCAGGAGGATCGTGCCGCGCCGTGCCACCAGCACCGCGCCGCTAAAGCCCTGCCCAGGGCCCTGCTGCTTGGAGAGGCCGGTGAGATACGCGTCGAAGCGAGCGTCCGCAGGCGTGACTTGGTTCGCCCCGCCAGCCCCGCCAGACAGCGCTGACGTTGACAGGGCCACGACCGCGCTCACAAGCAGGGCCAGGAACGAGAAGAAGGAACGTTTCAACACAAGAACCTCCCTGTAGGACGCCTTGAATGGTCGGGCAGATACGCGGTGTGGCCTACCTCAACATCCACCGCCACAATGCGTCATTACCCTGAACCCACTACCCATCCCATTTCCCAGCTCGTGTGGAGCTCCCCACAAGAGTCCTCAGGGGCTGCGGAACGAGCCTGTCCTTCCCCCTTGAGCGCCAGAGTGAATGCGGTGGGCTAGGTAAAGGGCGACTTGATTCTCAACATCTCGTGCTGCTACCCCGGCTGAACGACCGGCACTCCCGGGCCTGCGCAACGGAGGGCCGTGCTGTAGTTATCGCGGTCGATCCTGACCACTCCATTGGCGTCCATCACGAATATGAAACGGTCCTTGAGCAGGAGCGTTGTGCCGTCACTTCCCGTGATCTGGCCATTGACGAGTTCGACTCGGTTCATGGTTCCCGAGCTCAGCAGGTTGAAGTGGAAGCGAGCGGTACCAGACTCTGTGAAGGTGGTGCCCGCCTCACCCGTGTAGGTGCCCGTACGAGTGGCATCAATCTGAAAATGTATGCCTCCCTGAGAGTCCGTCACCCGTTGGGTCTCACCGGCGAAGGTAGCGGACCCGGAGAGGGGCTCTCCTGTACAGGGGCTGATGAAGTCTTGTGGGAAAGTAAACGAGAAGGGGAAGGTCATCCGCTCTGCTTGAGCAGCCAGAGCCACGGTAGGGGGCTGGACCGCGAGCTCAGTTCGGCCACAGGCGGTGATGGCGGCGACGGTAACGAAGGCGGCAACAGCACTTCCCTTCATACAGACCCCCTACCCATTTGTTAGAGACCTGTTCACCTTACACCCTCAAGTGACCAAGAGGTCAATTTCCTGGACCTCTGCACTCCAGAAGGGGGCCAAGCTCCACAGCAGGAGCATTCACCCCTTTTTTGAAACACCTTCACATGGCTCGGGAGGGTATTCCTTCTGCCGAGTAGGCGCTGATTTTGGCGGGG
>NZ_KB906445.1 GCF_000381345.1 Deinococcus apachensis DSM 19763
AGCGGCGTCAATGAACTCAAGCTGGTGGTGAATGACGGCGGTGACGGCGTCAACTACGACCACGCCGACTGGGCCGACGCCAAACTGAGCTGCTCCTCCGATACCACCCCGCCCGTCACCCCGACTGGGCTGAGCGCCGCAGTCACGGCCACGGGGATCACGCTCGATTGGAATGACAACACCGAGACCGATCTGGCGGGCTACAAGGTGTTCGCCTCCTCCTCGCCGGGCGGTCCCTTCCAGCTCCTGACCCCCCAGCCCATCAAGGACTCCACCTACACTGACACCACTGTGCCCGAGGGTGTCACGGTGTACTACCAGGTCGTCGCCGTGGACACGAGCGGCAACCCCTCCCCGGCGGCCAGTGCGAGCGCGACTCGGCCCGGCAACGGCGGCACGGCGAAGGTCGAGATCGAGAACCTCGACGGCGGCCCGTGGCAGGACCGCCTGGTGTTCAGCCGCATCGGCTCGCTCGCCAGCCCGCCCCCCAACGGAGTCCACAACCTCGCCGCCGTGCGGGTGAAGAACACCGGGACCGCCACGATGCGGATCGGCTCGCTGCCCATCAGCGGACCCTGGACGCTCGACCCCGCTGTCTCGCTGCCCATCGACCTCACCCCCGGCTCGTCGGCTGACATCCGGGTGCGCTTTGTCGCCGAGGGCCTCACGGCATCGAACGACAAGCTGCACAAGGGCACCCTCACCATCAACACGAACGACCCGAACATGCCCAGCCTCCCGGTGCAGCTTATGGGGCTGTGGCAGAGCCAGTCCGAGAACGGCCAGGAACCGACGATCTTCCAGATCCGCGAGGCCTTCGGCTACATCGGCTCGTTCCTGGGCGGCGAGGCCAACATCAACCAGAAGGGCCTGGTGCGACCCCAGGGCGACGAGGTGATTTCGGCGTACTGGCAGCGGGCCGACGAGACGCAGCCCGTCACGGTGCGGCAGCTCGCGGCGTACCACACTCAGGGGAACGTTGCGACGCTGTACTGGCACGCCAAAGGCAGCAACACCACGAGCACCATCTTCACCCACGCGGGCGTCGACGGGCAGACCGTCCTGCCGCGCCTGAACAGTTCCCTGGCGCCCATCGGCCTGCGCTCCTTCACCCCGGCGGCCAAGACCTTCGGCTTCAAGGTGGACTCCGAGTGGAGTGACCCGGCCAAGAACAGCCAGACCGCCGACCGCAACAACGGCTGCGCCCGCCCCTGCGGCCAGCACATCCGCTTCTTCCCCATCAAGGACCGTGCGGGCGTCCTGATCCCCAACACGTACTACATGATCATGGACTACAACGGGATCAATTACGACTACAACGACGTCAACTACGTCATCTCCAACATCAAGCCCGCGTCCATGTTGATCAACGTCGGGGCCGCAGGCTTCACTGACCCGGCAGGCAACGTGTGGTTGCCTGACAAGGACCAGAACGGGGACGCGATCTTCACGCCAGCGCTGGCTATTAACGAGCCGAAGGGCGGTTATACCGGTCCCGCCGACATCCTGGGCACTGACAACGACACTCTGTACAAGTCTTACCGGGGACGGCTTGACGACCTCAGTGTGCCACAGGACCAGCGCACGATCTCGTTCGACATTCCCATCAACAACGGCACCTATCAGGTCAAGCTGCACTTCGCCGAGCTTAACTGGAACGAGGCGGGCCGCCGGGTGTTCGATGTCTATGCCGAGGGCGCGCTGCGCATCGGTGGGCTGGACATCTTCCAGGAGAGCGGTGGCCGCTACACGGCGCTCGTGAAGACGCTCGACAACGTGCAGGTCAATGACCGCAAGCTCAGCATCACCCTGAAGGCGACCACCGACTTCCCCAGCCTCTCCGGCATCGAGGTCGTGCGATGAGACCCGCGCCGCGCCTCGTCCGCACACTCGCGCCCGCGACGCTGGTGCTGGGAATCCTGCTGGGCCTGGCAGCCTGTGGGGAACGGGGCGCGGCGCAACCGGATGTGGCCGATCCGTATGCCGGGGGAGTGAGCTACCCGTGGAGCGACCAGGTCCAGTCCAACTCCGCTGATCCCTACGCCGGAGGGGTCAGCTACCCCTGGTCCGGTCCCGGTGC
>NZ_KB906446.1 GCF_000381345.1 Deinococcus apachensis DSM 19763
GCGCGAGGCGTTCCCCACGCCTGTGGGGATGGACCGCGTTCCGAGTCGCTCGCGGCCCTCTTGCCCGCGCGTTCCCCACGCCTGTGGGGATGGACCGCCGGACGAGGCCCCGGCCGTCCGGGTGGTGGTGCGTTCCCCACGCCTGTGGGGATGGACCGTCCGGGGCGCCCGGGTACGACCTGGACGGCGCGCGTTCCCCACGCCTGTGGGGATGGACCGAATGTTTCCGCGTGGGCCCTGAACCCCCTGCGGCGTTCCCCACGCCTGTGGGGATGGACCGCCCGCACCTATGCGAACCGGATGAAGTAAAACGCGTTCCCCACGCCTGTGGGGATGGACCGCCCAGACCTGTCCCGCTCGCTGGTCTTCGCCCGCGTTCCCCACGCCTGTGGGGATGGACCGGTATCGGCGTTCATGTTCCCCCTATGGCCGCCGCGTTCCCCACGCCTGTGGGGATGGACCGCCTGGCGCCAGGACCAGCCGACCAGCGCCGACGCGTTCCCCACGCCTGTGGGGATGGACCGGCGCCCCAGGGACCGTTGGTGGTGGACGGCATGCGTTCCCCACGCCTGTGGGGATGGACCGTCCTCCAAGCTGATCTCGCCGGAGTCGAACGCGCGTTCCCCACGCCTGTGGGGATGGACCGGGGTATCTCGGTGAGGTATCGCTTTGGGAATGGCGTTCCCCACGCCTGTGGGGATGGACCGGACGGAGGCGGGCGTCTTGGAGGGGGGGGGAGGCGTTCCCCACGCCTGTGGGGATGGACCGGGCGGGCGGGCGTGAGGGACCTCCCGCGCCTCGCGTTCCCCACGCCTGTGGGGATGGACCGACGTACAGGGCGATCACGGCGCCGACGAGGATGCGTTCCCCACGCCTGTGGGGATGGACCGCCCCCGGTGTCCTTGCCCAGCGCCTTCTTCTGGCGTTCCCCACGCCTGTGGGGATGGACCGCGTTCAGCCGGGCTCTCAGTTCCTCCGGCAGTGTGTTCCCCACGCCTGTGGGGATGGACCGGGCCAATACTTGCCCCGCGCGGCGGGAGGGCCGCGTTCCCCACGCCTGTAGGGATGGACCGTCCGGGGTGCAGCTAAAGCGCGTTTATTAACGCGAATACTGGAAGGTCTGCCGTGGGTTACAGCGGCCTCAACTAGAGGCTGCCAAGAACGTTATGCAAAAAGCGGCTTGAGCTTGTTGCAGAGCAGAACACAGGTGGCCAGGAAATGAAACCCGACGAGCGTGGAGGGTAACCGTTCCAGGTCCCGTCCCAAACGCCTGAATCGTGACAACCACGCGAACGAGCGTTCCACCACCCATCGGCGCGGCAGCAAGATGAAGCCTTTGGATGCCTCGGGGCGTTTGACCACCACCAACTCCACCCCCGCCTCGGTCGCCTGCAGGGCAGTTTGCTCTCCGGTGTAGCCCTGATCGGCGAACGCCACTTCCACTGCCACACCGGTAGCTTCCTGCACCTCCAGGCACAGGTCAAAGACCTGTGCCCTGTCCTGTTCATTGGCCGGAGTCGTCAGCACTGCCAGGAGGTGACCCAGGGTATCCACCGCCAGATGCACCTTGGTCCCCTTACGCTTCTTCGCGCCATCAAAGCCTGCGCGGTGCCCGCTTTCGGGGGTGCTTTGCAGGGTGCGGCTGTCAATGATGATCGCCGTAGGCTCCCCACTTCTGGCCTTTTCCACGCGGGAGAGCAGCCGCAGATCATGGGCCGCGTTTTGAAAGCACTCGGCCTCAAACCAGCGGTGTGCCTGTTGGCGCACCGTCTCCGCGGGCGGGAAGTCGTTGGGCAGGTAGGCCCACTGTGCCCCCGCGCGCGCCATCCAAAGCAATGCGTTGAGAACGTCTCGGATCGGGTATCTCCGCTGTCGGGCATCTGTACGACTGAGCAGGAGGTAGGGCAACAGAAACAAGTACGTGTCGTCGTCCACGTCGCTCGGGTAGCCTCGTCGCGTCACCC
>NZ_KB906447.1 GCF_000381345.1 Deinococcus apachensis DSM 19763
TCCAAGGTGCAGCTGCCCGTGGAGACGGCCCTGATCGGTGATGCCGGGTACCAGGGCCTCTGGAAGGAACACCCTCACGCGCTCACACCTCACAAGGCGACCCGCACCACGCCACTCACCCACGAGCAGCGCCAGGACACGGTTGTCCTGGCGCATACCCGGCAGGGGATCGAGCACATGATCCGACGCCTGAAGATTTTTCGGGTACTCAAGGGCGTCTATCGACACCGCAGGCGTCGGTTTGCTTTGCGTCTGCACCTCATCGCGGCCCTCTGCAACCTCACCCTCTCCTGCTCAGCCTGACTTTCGCAGGAGGTCTATTGGGAAACAAACAAAGGAGGAGGGTCCACTTCAGGACGTCGAGAATTCAGTCTGACGGCCTGTCTCCAGAGCCACAGCGAACCATTGGGGAACCGCTTCCCGGAAATACCGTTGCGCCCAGGTCTGGGCCCAGACCTGGAAAGCCCCCTGCTCAATCGCCGTGCGAGCACGCTCAACCAGACCGTGCAGGTAACGGAGATTGTGCAGCGAGAGCATCCGCGGGGCCAGCATCTCCTCGGCCCGGACCAGGTGAGCCAGGTAGGCCCGCGTGTAGTGGCGGCAGGCGTAGCAGTCACAATCCCGGTCAATGGGTTCCAACTGCGTGCGGGGGGCGCTGGAATTCATGTTCAGGCGTCCGTCGTCCGTTAGGGCATAACCGAAACGGCCCGTTCTGGTGGGATATACACAGTCGAACATATCGACTCCCAGGGCGATGCCCGCCACCAGATCCTCGGGGTGTCCGACGCCCATCAGGTAACGGGGTTTTCCCTCAGGCAGACGTGACGCCGTGAAGGCAACGGCCGGGTACATCTCCTCCTTCGACTCCCCGACGGCCAGTCCACCGATAGCGAAGCCGGGGGTTCCAAAGGGCAGCGTCAGGTCGAGGCTCTGCTGCCGCAAGTCCTGATGAACACCCCCCTGCACGATGGCAAAGAGGGCCTGATCCTCCCGCGTCTTGACGGCGTGGCAGCGTTCCAGCCAGCGAACCGTCCGTTCCAGGCTGTTCTCGATGTAGCCGCGTTCAGCTGGGTAGGGCGGGCACTCGTCGAAAGCCATAATCACGTCGGCCCCCAGCGCCTCCTGCACCTGAATACTCCGTTCTGGAGTCAAAGAGACGTTCGCGCCATCGATATGGCTTTTGAACGTCACCCCCTGTTCGGTGATCTTCCGCATGTGGCCGAGGCTCATGACCTGAAAGCCGCCGGAATCGGTCAGAAACGGGCCAGGGTAGGCTGTAAACCCAGGAAGGCCACCATGAGCTGCCACCAGTTGCTCCCCAGGACGGAGCATCAGGTGGTAGGTATTCGCCAGAATCATCTGCGAGCCGATGTCCAACAGCTCCTGTGGGCTAATACCCTTGACGCTCCCCTGTGTCCCGACAGGCATAAACAGAGGCGTCAGTATCTGACCCCGCGGAGTCTGGAAGGTAGCCGTGCGCGCACGCCCATCACGGCGCCGAATGTCGAACTCAAACACCTCAGCATTCTGCCCGATCTGCCGTGTGCCGCTCGCAATCTCAATTGCAAACAAGACGTGGGTCAATGGCCCCACCAAGGCAACCAAGAAAACCCCCCACCGCTGATCAGGGTGGGGGGAGGGATGGAGCGGGAGACGAGATTCGAACTCGCGACATCTACCTTGGCAAGGTAGTGCTC
>NZ_KB906449.1 GCF_000381345.1 Deinococcus apachensis DSM 19763
GATCCTTTAACTCTGGCAACCCTCAAAATTGAATGAGACATGCTACACCTCCGGATAATAAATATATATAAACGTATATAGATTTCATAAAGTCTAACACACTAGACTTATTTACTTCGTAATTAAGTCGTTAAACCGTGTGCTCTACGACCAAAACTATAAAACCTTTAAGAACTTTCTTTTTTTACAAGAAAAAAGAAATTAGATAAATCTCTCATATCTTTTATTCAATAATCGCATCCGATTGCAGTATAAATTTAACGATCACTCATCATGTTCATATTTATCAGAGCTCGTGCTATAATTATACTAATTTTATAAGGAGGAAAAAATATGGGCATTTTTAGTATTTTTGTAATCAGCACAGTTCATTATCAACCAAACAAAAAATAAGTGGTTATAATGAATCGTTAATAAGCAAAATTCATATAACCAAATTAAAGAGGGGTATAATGAACGAGAAAAATATAAAACACAGTCAAAACTTTATTACTTCAAAACATAATATAGATAAAATAATGACAAATATAAGATTAAATGAACATGATAATATCTTTGAAATCGGCTCAGGAAAAGGCCATTTTACCCTTGAATTAGTAAAGAGGTGTAATTTCGTAACTGCCATTGAAATAGACCATAAATTATGCAAAACTACAGAAAATAAACTTGTTGATCACGATAATTTCCAAGTTTTAAACAAGGATATATTGCAGTTTAAATTTCCTAAAAACCAATCCTATAAAATATATGGTAATATACCTTATAACATAAGTACGGATATAATACGCAAAATTGTTTTTGATAGTATAGCTAATGAGATTTATTTAATCGTGGAATACGGGTTTGCTAAAAGATTATTAAATACAAAACGCTCATTGGCATTACTTTTAATGGCAGAAGTTGATATTTCTATATTAAGTATGGTTCCAAGAGAATATTTTCATCCTAAACCTAAAGTGAATAGCTCACTTATCAGATTAAGTAGAAAAAAATCAAGAATATCACACAAAGATAAACAAAAGTATAATTATTTCGTTATGAAATGGGTTAACAAAGAATACAAGAAAATATTTACAAAAAATCAATTTAACAATTCCTTAAAACATGCAGGAATTGACGATTTAAACAATATTAGCTTTGAACAATTCTTATCTCTTTTCAATAGCTATAAATTATTTAATAAGTAAGTTAAGGGATGCATAAACTGCATCCCTTAACTTGTTTTTCGTGTGCCTATTTTTTGTGAATCGATTATGTCTTTTGCGCAGTCGGCTTAAACCAGTTTTCGCTGGTGCG